>NZ_CP113915.1:966344-1288459 GCF_029395435.1 Bifidobacterium sp. ESL0790 | reverse complement strand
AGCGGCTGCGATGATATCGAGTTCCTGTTCACCCCGTTCCCGGGTTCGCCCCGTCTGCCCATGGGCAAGAGCGCGTCCGGCGGCGAGCTGAGCCGTTTGATGCTCGCCCTCGAGCTTTCGGCCGCGGAGAAGCGTTCCGATTCGTCGGCGTCGTCCGACATGACGTTCATTTTCGACGAGGTGGACGCCGGCGTCGGTGGCAAGGCCGCCGTCGAGCTGGGCCGCAGACTCGCCCGTCTCGCCCAGAGCTCGCAGGTCATAGTCGTCACCCACCTGGCCCAGGTCGCCTCGTGGGCCGGCACCCAGTTCGTCGTTGCCAAAGGCACCGCTGGCAAGGGTTCGACCGTGAAGCCAAAGGCAGCCAAGACCGAGGGCGAAAGCCCGATGGTCGAGACCACGGTCACCGAGGTGACCGGCGAGCCCCGCGTCCACGAGATCGCCCGCATGCTCTCCGGCAGCGAGTCCGAAACCTCCTTGGACCACGCCCGGGAACTCCTGGATTCAAGCAAGCTGTAAAAGTAATGCGTCTGGTTGGCCGCTGTCGGCGCTGACTCGCGGTGTGATACACCTCGGCCCCGATGTTCGTTGTCAAACATCGGGGCCAGCGGCATAAGCAGTGGGATGGAATAGACACCCCAATCCGTCACGGCCTCAACGGGTAAAAGCTTTATGGGCCAGCTAGATTCCGGTGAGTCACCCCCGTAACGGACAAACCCAGTATATCATCAGCCGGGATATATATACCCATTTCACGATAGGATGAGTCCTGCCGTCAAGCTCCTCACCAAAGCTTGTACGACCGTGCGGCTTTCCGGCCGTATCGACCTCGCCGCGCCCGTCGTGGCGTGGCATAAGCAGAAGGACATATTATGTCCCAAAATAGAAAGGGTTCTGACTACCCCGAGGCCATCCAGGCCATCGTGGCGCTGGCCGTCGTTCTGTCGGCCAACGCGGATAACGCGGTGGTGGACGTGCTGCTCGTGATCGTTGTCGGTTGCGGGCTGATCGTCATCTGGAGGTGCCGCAGGCAATAGTTAGAGCCGGCCCGGCGCCGGGCGACCTGCGTCGGGCACTTCCACCTTCTCCCTCTCTGCCGAGATTGCCAGCTACCAGTTCTTGCCGTTCGGGTCCTTGCTGACTTGTTTGGCGTGGTTGATGATGGAGGAAGATACAAGTTAAGTGATTTTAATTTAAAATTATCGATTTATAGCTACAACATTATAAAACCGTGAAGATAGATTTCTCAAATATTATTTATCCGCTCCAGGCCGTGATCTTTGCGCAAGTGAGTACGGTCAGTTTCCTGTAACATGAGCTGGTGGTTGGCATAGACGATGTTCGGGCGTAGGCTTGGCCGAACGGCCTTGAGTGTCCCGAACATCGTCTATGCCAACCACCAGCGACACCGTGTTGATAGAGGAGGAAGAGATGGGGACGAACGAAGGCAAAGCAGCCATCTTTGATTTGGACGGGACTCTTCTTGACTCCATGGACGTGTGGCACCAGGTCGACGTCGACTTCTTCCGCAGCCGCGACATCGAGCTCACCGACGACTACATGGGCATCGTCAACGCGATGCGTCCCGATGAGGTGGCCCGCTATACGATCGAACATTACGGCTTGGACGACACTCCCGCCGAACTCACCAAGCTGTGGGATTCGATGGTGCTCGAGGCCTACGGCCATACCGTCGAGGCCAAGCCGCACGCGGTCGAATATCTGGACTATCTGAAGTCGAGCGGCGCGCGCCTGGCGGTGGCCACTTCGCTCTCGCCGCAGGTCCGCGGGATCGGCATGGAGCATGTGGGCATCCGGCGGTTTTTTGACGTGGTGATCAGCGTGGAGGACACCGACGCGCGGAGCAAACACAGTCCCGAGGTCTATCTGGCCGCCGCCTCGCGTCTAGGAGTCGCCGCGCAGGATTGCACGGTGTTCGAGGACCTGCTGGTGGCGGTGAAGGCCGCGAGGTCCGCCGGCATGCATGTCTGGGCGATGGAGGACGACTATTCGCTCGCCGACCGTCCCGCGATTCGCGAGGCCGCCGATGGTCTCATCGCGGATTTCGCCGATGCTCCCAGAAAGCTGTGAAATCCCGAATAGCCTCTTGTAGGTTTCCTGTCGCTGAGTTGGCAGCGAACGATAGGAAACAAACGAAGATTCACGACACAACTGTTATGGTGACGAGTTGCACAGTTGATTTATCTGTTATATAGTGTTATGTAACAGTTAAGTCAGTGTTGGTTGTAGGATATCTGCGATGGCTTTACTGGATGCAATGAACAGAAAGGGGCATAGATGAAGCTGATCATCTCATCCGTGTCCGGAGAACCGATATACGAGCAAATCAAACGCCAGATTCGCGGGGCGGTGCTGGCCGGCGAGCTCAAGGGCGGCGACCCGTTGCCGAGTCTGCGCAAGCTGGCCCGCGAGCTGCGTGTCTCCGTGCTGACGGTCACGCGAGCGTATAACGAGCTGGCCGACGAGGGCATCGTCGTCAACATGCAGGGCAAGGGTTCGTTCGTCGCCGAAAAGGGCGATGCGCGGATGAAGAAGAAGCTCACCGGCCAGGTGCGCAACGCCCTGCGCCAGGTGGGTGTGGCTGCCAAGGCGGCCGACATCCCGCTCATCGACCTGATGGATATGCTCGAGCAGGCCTACAAGAAAGCCAAGTGATTCTGCTTTACTGCGGGATCACCGATGCGGGAGCCAATACGGTAGCGCGTTGCCGCGTTCGTGCCGCAGGTGTTCCAAGGGCTCCCAGCGTAGGCGGTATCGGTTCGTCGGAGAAAGGAAGGGGAGACGATGATGACCCAGTCATCACCCACAGTGGCGGAGCGAAATCCGCTTGGTGCCTTCGCCGCTGACGACAACGGCAAGGAGCCCATGGCGCTGAGCGTCACCGATGTGACGAAGAGCTATGGTTCCGGTTTCGCGCTTGGCCCGGTGACTTTCGACCTGCCGATGGGCTATATCATGGGGTTGATTGGCCCGAATGGCGCCGGCAAGTCCACGCTGATCAAGCTCATTCTCAACATGGTCCATGGCGATGGCGGTTCCGTCAGCGTGCTCGGCCTCGACAGCGTCGCCGACGAGGTGAGAGTCAAAGAGCAGCTGGGCATCGTCTTCGACACCAGCTATTTCTCAACCTACTGGACGGTGAGGATGGCCGAGGAGTCGATGGCCGCGGCGTATCCCACATGGAACCACGAGTTGTTCGCAAGCTATCTCGAGCAGTTCGGCATCGATATGAAAAAGAAGGTCAAGGACCTTTCGCGCGGCATGCAGATGAAGCTGATGCTCGCCTCCGCTCTGAGCCACGACGCCAAACTGCTGATTTTGGACGAGCCGACGAGCGGCCTCGACGTGCTGGCGCGCGATGACCTGATGGACATCCTGCAGCGCTACATCGAGGACGGGCGCCACAGCGTGCTCTTCAGCACCCATATCACTTCGGACCTCGAGCATGCCGCCGACCTGATCACCTACATCACCCAAGGCAAGCTTTATTTCACCGGCTCCAAGGACGAGTTCGACGACGCCTTCAGGCTGGTCAAGGGAGGCCCCGACGAACTTGACGCCGTCGGTCCGGTCGCGGTGGGTGTGCGCAGCTATTCCACGGGCTTTGACGCCTTGGTCCACACGGAGGAGGTCTCCGCGCTCGCGCAGGCTTATCCGGAGCTATGCGTCGAGCCGGTGAACATCGACGACATCATCAGGCTGACGAACGGACGCGCCTCGTACGCCAGCGGCAAGGGCAAGGGAAAGGTTGTGCGATGAACACCATGAATGTCGAACAGATCAAACGCTCCATACACGTCGATTTCCTGCGTCTTTCGGCATCGGGCAAAAGCTCGGTGTGGATTTTCATCCTGCTTCCTTTCGTGTTCGCCGTGATGGGGCTCATCAGCGGCGACCGGGGAGTGGAGCTGAGCATGACCGGTTCGGTCGCGGGAATCTGCGCGTTGTACGCCGTGTTGATGGGCATGATGATCTTCGCCAACGAGGACATGACGGGCAACATCTCCATGAACGGGATCCTGCCCGTCTCCAGGAGCAACCAGGTCTCCGCGCGTTACGCGCTCATGGCTGTGTTCTCGCTGGTCGCGGCGGTGGAGACGGTGGTCTGCGTGGTGATGCTGTTGCATGAGGACCTGCCCTCGCCGTGGGTTATGGCTGGGATTGGCTGCGGAGTGCTGTTCGTCGCTCTCTTGTTGGGTGGCTTGGTGGTGCCGATCTTCTACCGTTTCCCGATCACCCAGGCCATGGGTTGGGCTTTCGGAGGGCTCGGCGCGTTGTTCCTTCTGGTGTTCATGGTGGTCAGATTCATGCCCAATGACAAGCTCCACCGTGTTGTGGAATGGGTGACCACCACGAAACTGGGCGCAGTGCCATGGGCGGCCATCATCGGAGCCGTGATCTGCGTCGTGGTGTTCGTCGGCTCGTTGCTGATCTCGTCGCGCATCTACCGGCGCAAAGAGCTTTCGTGAGTGAGGTGAAATGAGCTTTGCGGGCTGGATAAACTGTGTAAACGCTGACTGATGAGATTTAATCTGCGCCGTGGATGGTTTCGTCAATCGTTGAGGGGCGTTTGCCTCGCCAAGGGGACATGCGGCCCTCAACGATTATTGGTGACTGTGAGGGCATGGTCGGCTGGTCGAAGAAGCCGGTTCTACAACGTTTTATACGACCGTTGGTGGGAGAGGTTTCTGTGATTTACGTCAGTTTAGCGGGGAAGCTGTAGGCTCCGTCGGTGCAACCACAAGCGCCGTTTCCACGCAAGGCAAGTGTTGACATGAGGCGTTTTACGAGGTGTCGATTGTGATGCACTTGGAGGTTGGAAAGCGTTGGACTGGTTGGCCTTTCGTCATGTTAAGCTTGTTGTTCGTAATGGCATGTTGACTGGTGTCAATCGGTTTGCTGCCAAGAGCCAGCAAAAGCGGGAGGGTCATGGCGGAGGAGTCATCAGCGGTGCCGACGGCGGATAATGATGGAATCTCACCCGATCAGGCGGTGGGGCAGAACGGTGTTCCCGCTGCGTTGAACGACGGGGAAGGCTCACCCGATAAGCAGAATGAGCAGAGCGATGAATTCATGGTGCTGAGCAACGAAGGGAGTTCACCCGACCAGCCGGCAGCGCAGAGTGATGAGCATACGGCGTTGGGTGACGAGGGGAAGTCGTCCGATCATCTGACAGGAGAGTCCGCTGTGCCGATGGCGTTGAGCGACGAAGGAAATTCGCTCGATGAACAGGCTGTTCAGAACGTTGCTCCCACCGCGTTGGGTGATAAGGCGAGTTCACCCGATGGGCAGGCAAACGAGTCCGCCGAGCCCATGGCGTTGAGCGTCGTCGAGGTGACGAAGAGTTATGGTTCCGGTTTTGCGCTCGGGCCAGTGACCTTTGACCTGCCGATGGGCCGCATCATGGGGCTGATTGGCCCTAACGGCGCAGGCAAGACCACGCTTATCAAACTCATCCTCAACATGATCCATCGCGACGGCGGTTCGATCAGCGTGCTCGGCCTCGACAACCTCGCCGAAGAGGCGAAGATCAAGAACGAGCTTGGCGTCGTCTTCGATACCGGCTACTTCTCCGAGACATGGACCGTGAAGATGGCCGGGAAGGTCATCGCGGGCATGTACGACACATGGAATCAGGCGGCTTTTCAGCGATATGCCAAGCATTTCGGCCTTGACATGGGCAAGAAGGTCAAGGATCTCTCGCGGGGCATGAAGATGACGTTGATGCTCGCCGCCGCCCTGAGCCACGACGCCAAGCTGCTGATTCTGGACGAGCCGACCATCGGCCTGGACGTGCTCGCCAGGGACAAGGTGATGGACGTCCTGCGCCAATACGTCGCCGACGGCCGGCACAGCGTGCTCTTCAGCACCCACATCACCGCCGACCTCGAGCATGTCGCGGACCTCATCACCTACATCACCAAAGGCCGGCTGTACTACACCGGGCCCAAGGACGAGTTCGAAGGGGAGTTCCGCCTTGTCAAGGGCGAGCTGGACAAGATCGGGGCCATCGAGCAAGACGCCGTGGGGATTCGTCGCTTCGACACCGATTTCGAGGCGTTGGTCCACCGGGATGTCGCCCTGCGGGTGCTGCTTGATGGCCCAGGATTGGTCTGTGATCCGGTGTCCATCGACGACATCATCCGTTTGACCAATGTCGATTCCGCCGACTTGAGCGGCGAGGGGGAGTAACGATGGATTCGGAACAGATAGGCAAGGCGCTCCGCCTCGATTGGTTTCGCCTGACGCAGATCAACAAGGCTTTGTCCGCCCCGGCATTGCTGGCGCTCGCGCTGGTCCTGTCGATCATCGCCCGCCTGACCAGGAACGGTCTGGTGGGGGCGATCGTCTTCGCCATCTTCTTCATCATGCCGGCGACATCCGGTATTTACCTTTCCGCCTACCAGAAGAAGACCAGCAGCGGGCCGCTCAACGGAATGTTGCCAGCAACTCGCCTCAACCAGGTGGTCGCCAGGTATTTCCTCGTGTTCCTGTTGCTCATGATGACGTTTGTGGCGCAGCTGGTGTGCATGTCCATCATGTATCTGCCGGGTTATCCCCTGTTCGTGTTCGCCGCCAGCCTGCTGGAGTTGGTCGTGGGCATCATCTTCAACGCTCTGGTGCTGCCCGTCGGCTATCGTTTTGACGCCCGGAAGGCTGCCATCGTGATGTTGCTTGTGCTGATGGCGGTGGTCTTGCTCATGTCGCTCGATCCGAACCGATACATCAACGGCATCATGAGCTTCAAGCTGTTCTCGGTCGTCATGCCCATGCCTTGGACATCCGTATTCTGGATCCTCATCGCCATCGTGCTGTTCGTGGTCTCCTGCTTGGCGTCCGTCAGCATTTACGAACATAAGGAAATGTGAATATCGTCAGATATTCGATATCCGAGCCTTACAGCCGACTTACTATTTCAGCCGGCTGCATGGCCATGGACTTGGCTCGAATCTAGAGCCGCCGTGAGGCGTCGCCGACATAATCGCGCATCCGGTCGATGGCGATGACGTCGGTGAACCGTTCCGCGGCGTTTTCGAGACCACGCAGGTTCTTCGGCGCGGTGGTGGCGGTGGCGGAAGCCAGGCGATCCATGCACGCGAAATCACTGCCGGAAGTGTCGAGGCCGAGCGCTTCACCGACCACACGTGGGAATTTGTAAGGGCTGGCGGTGCTCAGCAGCACGCGCGGCATGGCTTCTTTGCGTGCCGTCTGGCCCAGCACATGGTAGCCGCAGGCGGTGTGCGGGTCGATGACGTAATGGTTGTCGTTCCAGCAGTCGGCGATGGCCTGGCTGACCTCATCCTCGTCGGCCCAGCCGCAGGAGAACAGCGTGCGGATTCGGTCGAGCAAAGAAGCGGGAATGGTGAACGATCCTTTAGTCTGCAGGTCATCCATCAGCGAGCTGATAAGCTCAGTGTCGCCATCTGAGAAGTAATAGAGCATGCGCTCGAGGTTCGATGAGACCAGGATGTCCATCGAGGGCGAGGTGGTCTCAAAGAACGGGCGCTCGCGGTTGTAGGTGCCGGTGGTCAGGAAGTCGAAGAGCACGTTGTTGCGGTCGCTGGCCACGGTGAGCCGGCCGACGGGCAGGCCGAGGCGCTTGGCGTAGTAACCGGCGAGGATGTCGCCGAAGTTGCCGGTGGGCACCACGAACTCCACCGGATCGCCCACCTTGATCGCACCGCGCTCCACCAGCTGCGCGTAGGCTGAGAAGTAATAGACGACCTGCGGCACCAGGCGGCCGACGTTGATCGAATTGGCCGAGGAGAGCGTGACATGGTTGCCGTCCTCGAGCTTTTTGGCCAGCCCCTTGTCGCCGAAGATGGCCTTGACGGCGCTCTGGGCGTCGTCGAAATTGCCCTTGACCGCGCACACGTTGACATTGGAGCCAACCTGGGTGGTCATCTGCAGGCGCTGGATCTCGCTGACCTTGCCTTCGGGGTAGAAGACGGTGATGCCGGTGCCCTCGGTGTCGGCGAACCCGGCGAGCGCGGCCTTGCCGGTGTCGCCCGAGGTGGCGGTCAACACCATGACCTTCTCCTTGCCGCTGCTCTTGCCGTCTGATGCACCCGTAGAAATGGCCGTCGAGGCCGTCGTGCGCGCCATGAACTGCGGCAGGATTTGCAAGGCGACGTCCTTGAACGCGCTGGTCGGCCCGTTGAAGAGCTCAAGAATATAGTCATCACCCAAGGGTTTCAGCGGGGTGATCGCCGGGTCCAGCCATTGCGGACCGTAGGCCGCGCCGACGCATTCGTCGAGTTCGGCAACCGTGAAATCGGGCAACAGCACGCCCAGCACCCGACGCGCGATGGCTTGATATGGTTCGCCGACCAGCTGCGCCACGTCGACCTTCGTCTCGTCCAGCTCGTCGCTGACGAACAACCCGCCGTCGCTCGCCAACCCTTGGCGGATGGCCTGGCGGCTGGTCAGCGCGTCGGTGGTGCTGCGTGTGCTGTGAAAAGTGGTGGTCATGCCGGTGCCTCGTTCGTGCGGATTGGTGGGCGTTCGATACAAGCCACCAGTCTAACCGCAACGGATGGCATGGCCCGAGGCGTGTCCACAAACCGTTTCGCCATGCGGAAGCCGAATCCTGTGGATGTGAAGTGTGGCAAAAGCCACATATCCTCTTTAAGCGTGGTATCGGGCGGTTCTTAGACCGCGCCAGGGAATACAATCGAGGCAAAAGCGTCGTGTCTTCCGCGTTCAGCCAGAGTGGCCGGGTGCCGTCGCGCCCTGCAGACCCGATGGTGGGGAGCCGCACGATGCCGTGAAACGTTATGGGCAAGACAATAAAGGGGTATGTGCGCATGGTTGATGATGGTGGCAGGAACGTGGCGTCGCTCGACCCCGAGGTGTTCGAGGACGTCTGCGCCATGGCCGATGCTGCGGGACGGGCGCAGGGCCAGCTCGCCAACGCCGACGCGGACCGCAAGAACGCGCTGCTGCTCGCCATGGCCGACGCGCTCGACGCCGGCAAGGCCGGGATAGCCGAGGCGAACCAAGAGGACATGCGCGCCGCCCGCGAGGCCGGGATGAGCGAGGGCAAGCTCGATAGGCTGCTTTTCGACGGGGCCAGGGTCGCCGCGGCGGCCGAGGGCGTGCGGCATGTGGCCACGCTCGCCGACCCGGTGGGCCAGGTGGTGCGCGGCTCCACGCTGCCCAACGGCCTGCGTCTGAGCCAGGTGCGTGTGCCGATCGGCGTGTTCGGCATGATCTACGAGGCCCGGCCGAATGTCACTGTTGATGTGGCGTCATTGTGCATCAAGTCCGGCAACGCGGTGCTGCTGCGTGGCGGCCACGAGGCCGAGCATACCAACGCGGCCACGCTCAAGGTCATCGGCGGCGTGCTGCGCGAAGCCGGGTTCGATCCGGCGCTGGTCGCCTCGGTCGACAGGTTCGGGCGCATGGGCGCCACGGCGATGATGGAGGCGCGCGGCCATATTGACGTGCTGGTGCCGCGCGGGGGAGCCGGACTCATCCAGGCCGTCGTGCGCAACTCCAAGGTGCCGGTGATCGAGACGGGCGCGGGCAACGTGCACATCTACGTCGACGCCTCGGCCGATTTCGACAAGGCCATCCCCGTCATTCTCAACGCCAAGACGCAACGGGTCGGGGTGTGTAACGCCGCCGAGAAACTCATCGTGCATAAAGGCGTGGCCAAGGCGTTCCTGCCGATCGCCGCCACCGCCCTGGCCGACGCGGGCGTCGAGCTCCACGCCGACGAGACCGCCTACGGCATCATCGAAAACGCAAACGTAGCAGGCCTCAACATGGTGCGCGCCACCGATGAGGATTGGGACACCGAATACCTCGCCCTGCGTATGGGCGTGAAGGTTGTGGATTCCTTAGGCGAGGCCATCGAGCACATCAACACCCACTCCACCGGCCACACCGAATGCATCCTCTCCGAGGACTATTCGGCCATCGAGCGCTTCACCAAGCTCATCGACTCGGCCGTGGTCATGGTCAACGCCTCGTCCCGCTTCACCGACGGTGGCATGTTCGGCTTCGGCGCGGAACTGGGCATATCCACGCAGAAACTGCACGCGCGTGGCCCCATGGGTCTGACCGAGATGACCACCACCAAATGGGTCGGCTACGGCACCGGTCAAGTACGTAAATAAAGAAGGAACGGAAACGAATGGAAGGTGACGACATGGCAGACGACAACGGCGTGAAGATCAGCGATGATTCCATGACCAACGATGGTTCCAAGACCACCGACGGCGGCGCGGCCACCGCTCTGAAAGCCAAGGGCGAGGCCGGCGCGGGGGAGGGGCACGTCGACTACGAGCTTGCCAAGGAACGCGGCATCGACGTCAACAACCCACGGATCGGCCTGAAGATCGCCTCCGAGCGTCTGGCCATCGTGCGTTACGTCTTCCTCGTGCAGGTGGAGGACGGCATCGCCACCGCCGACCAGCGCGCCTGCCTGGAATACGCCGACGCCGTGCTCATCGGCTGGCCCGAGATGGACGCCGACGACATCGCCGATCTCGATGAGGCCGGACGCCAGACCGTCGAGGAGCGCCTGCGCTCGATGGAGGGCTACATCGCCCGGTTCAGCGCCAAAGAAGCCGAGGGCGATGTCGACACGATGACCGACCTGCTGGTGCGCGCCACCGAATGCGTCGCCTCGATCCGCCGGCTCTACCAGCCCGATTTCCCCATCCCCACCTACGCCGAGATCCGCCACGTCGTGCAGGACGAATGGGACGACGACATGGACAAGATCGATTTGAAGGAGCACGACACCACCGTCGAGGCCATCGAGCAGGAGACCGAGAAGGCCGACGAGCAGCGCGACGCCAACGAGACCGACGGTTCCGGCGCCGGTTCGGATGGTTCCAAGGCCGACGGTAAGGCGGCCGCCTCTGATGGCGCTCCGGACGCCAAACACGAGGGCAAGTGAGCATGGCCTCGAAGCAGGATGAGGCCGTGCAAGGCCGCAAGATGTCGGAGCTTTCCCTCGAGACCGGCCCACAGGTGGAATTGGCGTGCCGTGTGCCGACGCGTCACCCCATGAAGCGCCTGCGCCGCATCGGCATCATGGGCGGCACCTTCGACCCGATCCACAACGGCCATTTGGTCGCCGCCAGCGAGGTGGCATGGGTCTACCACTTGGACGAGGTGATTTTCGTGCCCACCGGCCGCCCCGCCTTCAAGCTCGACAAAACCGTCACCAACGCCGAGGACCGCTACCTGATGACGGTGATCGCCACCGCCTCCAACCCCAAGTTCACCGTTTCCCGCGTCGACATCGACCGTCCTGGCGTCACCTACACCATCGACACGTTGCAGGACATCCACGCGCTTTATCCCGACGCCGAGCTCTTCTTCATCACCGGGGCGGACGCCGTCGCCGAGATCCTGAGCTGGAAGGACGCCGGCAAGATGTTCGACCTCGCGCATTTCGTCGCCGTCAGCCGGCCCGGCTACACCAGTCCCGAACGTCTGCGCCCGAGCCTCAAGGCCAAGGTCGACACCCTCGAGATCCCCGCGCTCGCCATCTCCTCGACCGACGTGCGCCAGCGCTCCTTCGAGGGCGAGCCCATCTGGTACCTCGTGCCCGACGGCGTGGTGCAATACATCGCCAAGCACGGCCTCTACCAGCAGACGGGGCCGATCCAGAAAAAGTCGTGAGGCTACGGGGCCTCCGGTCGGCAATATCCGCAACGGCGCAGTGAATCCCGAAAGCCGCCCAGCCGACGTGTGTTCCGGTCGTCCGTCCGGCCATCCAGACAGGTGGGGCGGGCATGTCGCACGCCCGTCGCGTTGGCTGGCTAGTATGGGTCACGGTTCGTGCAAACGCTAACGTTTGGAGACATGGTGAGCGCAATCCTCGAAGGAAAGCCCGATAAGAATCTCATACTCGTCACCGGCCGGGCGCATCCCCAGCTGGCGCAGGACGTCGCAAGCCAACTCGGCATCGACGTTCTCGAGACCACCGCATACGACTTCGCCAACGGCGAGATGTATGTGCGCTACACGGAATCGGTGCGCGGGGCCGACGTCTTCGTGCTGCAAAGCCATGCCGACGACGTCAACAAGGCCATCATGGAGCAGCTCATCATGATCGACGCCTTGAAGCGCGCCTCCGCCCGTTCCATCACCGCCGTCTGCCCGCTTCTGGGCTATTCCCGACAGGACAAGAAGCACCTGGGCCGCGAGCCCATCTCCTGCCGTCTCGTCTTCGATCTGCTGCGCACCGCCGGCGCCGACCGCGTGATGAGCGTCGACCTGCACGCCGCGCAATCCCAAGGTTTCTTCGACGGCCCGGTCGACCATCTGATTGCCATGCCGGTACTCGTCGACTACATCCGCGACCGATTCGAGGGCAATCTCGACAATGTCGCCGTAGTCTCGCCTGACGCCGGACGTATCCGCGTGGCCGAGCAGTGGGCGCAGCGCCTCGGCGGCGGCCCACTCGCGTTCGTGCACAAGACCCGCGACATCAACCGCCCGAACCACGCCGTCTCCAACCGCGTGGTCGGCGACGTCAAGGGCAAGGACTGCGTGCTGGTCGACGATCTGATCGACACCGCCGGCACCATCGTCGGCGCCTGCGACGTGCTCAAGGAGGCCGGCGCGAAGTCGGTCACCGTCGTCGCCACCCACGGCGTGCTCTCCGGCCCCGCCGTCGACCGCCTCAAGAACTGCGGCGCACGCGAGGTCGTGCTCACCGACACCGTGCCGATCGACGACGCCAAGCGCTGGGACGGCCTGACCGTCCTGTCGATCGCCCCGCTGCTGGCCAGCGCCATCAACGCCGTCTTCGAGGACGGATCCGTGGCCAAGCTCTTCGACACCTACCCGGTCCACCACGGCCAGGGCTTCCTGTTCGCCTGATCGCGCGGCGGCTTTGGCCGGTCCTGGCAAGACCTCGCACGACGTGCGGATCGCCGCGCCACGCCGGCGGTCTTTGTCAGCCGGTGACAGCATAATGGAAACCCGAGCCTGACGATTCAGGCCATTCCTCCATGGTGTAAAGGCAGCACACGGGTCTTTGGAACCCTTAGTCTTGGTTCGAATCCAGGTGGAGGAACTTCAACAGTCGGCTGGCTGGTCGTGAAAACGGCCGACCAGCCGATTCGCGTTCATGGCGGGCGACGCCCGGGCGCGTGGCAGCCAGGAATTGGAGTGGCAATGGCATTATCAGCAGCAATCATTCTCGCGGCGGGCGAGGGGACCCGCATGCGTTCCTCCAAGCCGAAGGTCCTGCACAGCCTGGCCGGCAAGACGTTCCTCGAGCGTGTGATGGCATCGGTCGGCGCGCTCGACCCCGCGACCCTCGCCGTCGTGGTGCACTATCAGGCTGATCGTGTCTCCGAAGCCGCCCGCGGCTATGACGAGCACGTCACCATCGTCAACCAGGACGACATCCCCGGTACGGGCCGCGCGGTGCAGTGCGCCATGCGTCAGTTGGGCGAGGCCGGCAAGCTTGAGGGACCGGTGCTCATCGCCGCCAGCGACATGCCCCTGCTCGACACGGTCACCCTGCAGGCCTTGATCGACTTCCACACCCAGAGCGGCAACGACGCCACCGTGCTCACCGCCAACCTCGCCGACCCCACCGGCTACGGCCGCATCATCCGCGACAGCGACGGCGGCGTGCTGCGCATCGTCGAGCAGAAGGACGCCAACAGTAGCGAGCTGGCCGTCCACGAGGTCAACACCTCCGTCTACGTCTTCGACGCCGCCGTGCTGGCCAGCGCCATCCAGGGCCTTGATTCCAAGAACGCGCAGGGCGAGTTCTACCTGACCGACGCCCTGGAGACCGCGCGCGCCACCGGCAAGGTCGGTGCCTTCACCGCCCCCGACGCCCTGAGCGTCGAAGGGGTGAACGACCGTGTGCAGCTCTCCAACCTCGCCCGCGCGCACAACCGCCGCATCTGCGAGCACTGGATGCGCGAGGGCGTCACGATTCTCGACCCCAGCACCACATGGATCGAGGACGACGTGGAGCTTGCCGAGGACGTCACCCTGCTGCCCGGCTGCTTCCTGCAAGGCCACAGCGTCGTCGCCAGTGACGCCGTCGTGGGGCCATACACCACGCTTATTGACGCCAAGGTCGACGCCGGTGCCACCGTCGAGCGCAGCCGCGTGCAGGAGTCGCATATCGGAGCCAACGCCAACATCGGCCCGTGGACCTACATGCGCCAGGGCAACGAGCTCGGGGAGGGCACCAAGGCCGGCGCGTTCGTGGAGATGAAGAAGGCCCACATCGGCAACGGCACCAAGGTGCCGCACCTGAGCTACGTCGGCGACGCCGAGCTGGGGGAGCACAGCAACGTCGGCGGCGGCACCATCACCGCCAACTACGACGGCGTGCACAAGAACCGCACCCGCATCGGCTCCAACGTCCACGTGGGCGCCGGCAACCTCTTCGTCGCGCCCGTCGAGGTGGGCGACGGCGTGACCACCGGGGCCGGCTCGGTCATCCGCCACGCGGTGCCGGACGACTCGATGGTATATTCGGAAAACACACAACACGTAGTAGAGGGCTGGAAGCCCGAATGGGAGCGTTGATCTTATATGTCAGCTTTGCAAAGTTCCATTGACGCCTTGCGTCTCGCCGCCGCGGCCGCCGATCGCGTGAAGGCCACCGACATCGTCGCCTTCGACGTCACCGGCCCCATCGCCATCACCGACGCGATGCTCATCGCCACCGCCTCCAGCGAACGCCAGGTGCTCGCCGTGGCCGAGGAGGTCGAGAAGGAGCTCTACACCAAGGGCGGCAAGCTCGAGCCTCGCAGCCGCGAGGGCCTCGAGGAGGCGCGCTGGGTGCTGTTGGACTACGGCGATTTCGTCATCCACATCATGCACGAGGAGGAGCGCGAATACTACGACCTCGAGCGCCTGTGGAAGGACTGCCCGCAGATCGACCTTCAGATTCCCGCGGCTCCCGACGACGCGAAGGCCAACATCTCCGCCGACAACGATTGATCCCCTGGCCCGCCAAAGGGCCACCGAGGAAAGTGAACGACAATGGATTTCAGCACGCTCTTTGACAACAACGTCCATGTGCGCTCCCTGACGCTCGTGCGCCATGGACGCACGGCATACAACGCCTCCGGGCGCATCCAGGGCAACGTCGACATCCCGCTCGACGAGATTGGCGACTGGCAGGTCCACCAGACCGGCAAGGCCCTGAAGGAGCTCTACGTCGACCGTGTCGAGGACGAGGACCGCCAGCGCCTGGTCATCGCCTCCGACCTGGGGCGCGCCGAGGCCACGGCACACGCCTTCGCCGACCTCATCGGCGCCGAGGTGCACCCCGAGCCGCGTGTGCGCGAACGCAACTACGGCGATTGGGAGGGCATGTACACCCGCGACATCGCCACGCGCTACGCCGAGGACTTCACCTCGTGGATCCATGGCGAGGACGGCGCGCTCAAGCACGGCGTCGAGCCCGACCTGCACGTCGGGGCCCGCGCGGCCGAGGCCATCAACGAATGGGTGGGCAAGGCCAAGCCCGACACCGACCTGTTCGTCTTCTCCCACGGCGCGTGCATCGCCGACACCGTGCGCACCCTGCTCGCCATCCCCGGCGAGGGCGACGCCAACAACGTCATCTTCTCCATGCGCAACGCCCACTGGGCCCGCCTGCTTCCAATCGCGGTGCCGGGCAAGCCGCTGCGCTGGGCGCTCACCGACTACGACAAGGGCCCGGCCATCGCCGACACCGACGAATGGGAGCACCCCAAGCTCTGAGTGAGTACACAGCTTTGCATACATCGTTTTGGGTCTCAATTTTCCTGGACGATTGCTGATTTCGATAAACCCGACCTTCACCTAGGTCGGGTTTCGTCGTTTTTATATGAGTTCCGGTGAAGTCTGCTCTGCTTACGTTGTTCTAAATCATTTCAAGCAGTACTGGTGGAAACCATATGGCCAGCGGTGTTCTGCCGAGGACTCAAGCCGTTCATCGTAAGCCAACGAATTCCGGCTCGCTGGCGTGGCTGATAAGGTGGTGGGAGCCGAAAGATCACGGTGTCGTAGAGGGAAGCGGGTGCGCTATGCGTGACATGAGCCAACGTATTTGGTGGCAGGTCTACCCCTTGGGGTTCTGCGGGGCCCCCGTCCGCCCCGACGACGACACGCAGCGCGACATGGTGCCCCGGCTCTCACGCCTCGAGAACTGGCTTGATTACATGCGCCGCATGGGGTGCGACGGGCTGCTGCTCGGCCCGATCTTCGACTCCGACACCCACGGTTACGACACCACCGATTTCTACCGCATCGATCCTCGCCTCGGCGATGATGCCACCTTCGACGCCTTGGTGCGAGCTTGTCATGAGCGGGGCATCGCGGTGATGCTCGACGGCGTCTTCAACCACGTGGGCCTGGCTTTCCCCGAATTCCAGGCCGAACGTAAGCGCGCCCAGGCCGAGCTGGAGGCGGGAGGCCAGCCAAGCCATCGCGACGATGACATGTTCACGTTCAGCGTCGGCGAGGATGGCAAGCTCGATTACGAGAAGTTCGAGGGCCACGCCATCCTCCCCGCCCTCAACCACGATTCGCCGCACGTCGCCGACCTGGTGGTGGACGTGATGGAGCACTGGATGCGCCGTGGCGTGGATGCCTGGAGGCTCGATGCCTCGACCACCGTGCCGGCCGCGTTTTGGGCCAAAGTGCTGCCTCGTGTGCGCCGCGATTTTCCGCGCGCATGGTTCATGGGCGAGGCCATACAAGGTGACTATCCGAAAATTGTCAGGGACTCGACCATGGACACCGTCACCCAATACGAGCTCTGGAAGGCCATCTGGAGCAGCCTCAAGGACGGCAACTTCTACGAGCTCGACTGGTGCCTCAAACGCCATAACGGCTTCCTCGCCACGTTCACGCCGCAGACCTTCATCGGCAACCACGACGTCACCCGCATCGCCAGTGTGATCGACCCGCCGAGGCTCGCGCTTGCGGCCACCATCCTTTTTACGCTTGGCGGTACGCCCTCGGTCTACTATGGCGACGAACGCGCGATGAAGGGTTTTAAAACCGACGGGGTGGGTGGCGATGACGCCGTGCGTCCGGAATATCCGGAGACGCCCGAGGGCTTGGGCAAGACGGGGGAGTGGATGTACCGGCTCACCGGCCAGCTGGCGGCGTTGCGTCGTTCGCGCCCGTGGCTGCTGGACGCGACGAGCGCCCCGACCCTGGTCGACAACCGTCGCTATTCCTACGATGTCACCGCGCGTGGCGTTGGCGCGGCCACTGGTGATGGCGGCGGTCACGCCCCAAGTCTGCACGTTGATTTGAATCTTGACCCGCGGCCGTACGCCGACATCTATGAGAACGGCCAACTTCTACTCCATGTCGAGCATCACGAGCGCGAGTGATTCAGGATTTCAGGCCGCGTTTGGAGGCAAAAATTCCACATGCCTGTATATAGACATATAGGGCTGGCGATTTCCGAATGTCTATTTACCTATTAAGCGCTATTGCAAACTATTGGCGATAGCTGCTATACGTCAAAAACCAACTGTCGCAATCCCGCAGTCCGCAATCCCGCTCAGAACAGGCTCAGCGGCGTCTCATGGCTCAATGGCTGGATGATCTGCGGCCCGTCGCCCTCGATCTTGGACACCTCGTGGTAGATGAGCTTCTCCGAGACCGCGTAGCCCGCATCGCGCATGCCCCTGATGATGGAGGCGCCGTCGGTGGCCGGGTCGAGCCACAGGTCGGTCTTGTCGCGGGGGATGAGCAGCGGCATGCGCTTGTGGATCTCCCAGAACTCCTCGGTGGCCGCGCAGGTGATCACCGTCGCCGTCAGCTTCCAAGGCGTCGCCGGGTTGGGGCGCCACCACGAGTAGAGCCCGGCCAACGAGAGTGGCGAATCATCGGGGGCATGGAAATAGTGCGGACGGTGGCTTTTGTATTCGAAATACCCCGAGGCGGGGATGATGGCGCGCATGCAGTGCATGGAGTCGCAGTAGAACGGCCGGTACTGCGCCGATTCCACGCGGGCGTTGTAGGTCTGGAAGGGGAGGGCCTCGTTGGGGCTGGAGCGCGGGATGAGCGACCAGTTGGCGCCGCGCAGGTGGCGCACGCCGTTCTTGCCTTGGGCCACCAGGGCGATGGTCTGCTTCGGCTTCACGGCGAAGGTGCGCATCGGCAGCGTCTCGTGCGAAATCTGGTCATCGTCGACGCCGAAATCGTGGCCGATGGCGTCCCAATCAAGGTCCATGGAGAATACGCGGCACATGCCTGGCTCCTTTACAAGCAAACACATGGCGTATTCGTCACTGCAAGAACCATCTCGACGAAACGATGAATATTAACCACATATTTAAATAGATAAGTTACGTCTTTACGTATTCATATATACCGAAATCGACGGAAAATGTCAGGCGGTTCCGCTGTGTTTTGGCGTGTCGACGTCAAACGTTTTTAAAAAGGAATCATTATATTGATGAAGCGATGATTAAAAGACGACTTGATGAACAAGGTTGACGCGCTGATTTGCTGCGTGCGCATATGAAAATCGAGGGCTCCGGAAGCTCCGGAACCCTCGATTGGTGTTGTCATCCCTCAAACAGAGGCGTCGCCCCTTGGGATTGCCGCCATTCAGTCCTTGCTGATGGTGGTGCCGGCCTTGGCGCCGGCGGAGAGGTCCTGGATCTCGGTGATCTCGAGGACGGGGATGCAGGCGGGCTTCTTGGTGCCGTTCTTCTCGGCGACCTTCACCTGCTCGTCGTAGATGGCGTCGTCGGAGTGCAGGGTCACGTTGCCGCGGAAGCGGTAGCCCTTCTTGCTCTCGAGGTTGGCGAAGCAGATGACGAGCTGGCTGCCGTCCTCAAGGTTGCGGTAGTGCTGGCCGGCGGTGCGCTCGTGGTAGGCCAGGTGGTTGTCGTCGAGCACGAACATCGACATCTTCGGGCCGAGGTCGAGCTGTCCGTCCTTGCTCACGGTGGCGATCCACGCGAGGTTGTTGGCGATGAAGTCCTTCATTTCGGGGGTCAAGGTTGCCATGTTGTTTCCTTTCGTTGATTTTTCTTATTGGTTTCATCTTACGTCGTGCGGCGGCTGTTCACTGGGAATGGGCTGTGAGTTAGCTCACCGAACGCCGGGGCTTTGGGGCGGCCTCTCGCGGACTCGTATGGCAGGCCTGCTGCCGGACGGGATTTTGGATTTTGTGACCAACGGGTGAAATCTTCATTCCGACGTGATGTTCCTCGTCATTTCAGGCGTGTTGCGTGTGATGCGGCGATTATCTTTGAAATCAAGGCATATCGAATCGAATCGTTGGGACGACGGAGCGGATATTGTGGCTCGCGCGTCGCGGTCGATGGCACGATTCGCTATGTGGCACATGTCACGACGGCTGGCAACAAGGGAGAGAACGTTGGCTCAGGGCGGCACGGCTGATACCGGTGTGGGGGCTGCGGCCAAACGCGGCCTTCGACAGACAGGCGACTCCACGGATTATTCAGGCGCTGCGGCCGAGACCAGCAACATGAGTATTGCTACCAGTACCTCCGCATGCTCCACAAGTCGCGAGGCGAATTCAGGCATTGGATCGTCGGCGAATCCCCATGTTTGCGCCAACGCCGCGAATCCGAGTGAATCCAAATCTTCAAGCCAAACCGCAACATCCCAGAACACCGCGTCTTGTGGTCAGCCCGGGCAATCCGACAACCCGAAGGTCTCCGTGTCATGCAGCGGCTTCGCGCGCCAGCCGGTTTCCGCCAAGCCAAACGCCGCCGCGAAATCCGGGCCTTTCCTGAAGCCGATACCCGGCGCGAGACCTATATCCATCGTCAGACCGATCAAATCCGTCGCCGCGCACCTGGGTGTGAGCCCCGAGCTCGCCAGCGCCGCGTTCCACCATCCCATCTACGAGACCCGCCGCGGGTTCCAGGGCCTACGAAGCCGCATGTCGCGCAACTTCCCGCCCAACCTCGCGCGCCTGATGCTCCTGTGCTGTGCGGCGCTGTGGGGCGGCAGCTATCTGGTGGCGAAGGTGGCCATGACCGCCATCTCGCCGCAATGGCTCATGGGCCTGCGCACCGGCGGCGCCTGCGTGGTCATGCTCATCCTCTTCCACCGCAGCATCATCCCCGCGCTCAACCGTCACATGATCGTGCCCGCCCTGGTGGTCGGCGTCACCTACTACGGCACGATGGTGATGCAGACCTACGGCCTCAAGACCATCGACCCGGGCCGCAGCGCCTTCCTCACCGCCGCCTACTGCGTGCTCACGCCGTTCGTGGCCTGGCTGGTCGTCAAACGCCGCCCCTATATCATCAACCTGCTCGCCGGCGTCATCTGCCTGCTCGGCGTCGGCTTCATCGCCCTGAAGCCCGGCAGTGTCTCCCTGGCCCTGTCGCAAGGCGACCTGCTGACCATCGGCTGCTCCGTCGTCTTCTCGTTCAACCTCACCTATCTGGGCATCTATTCCAAGAGATTCAACGCCATCGCCGTCACGTTCCTGCAATTCGCGGTGGCCTGCGTGCTCTTTTTGGCCGGGGCGGTGCTCACCGAGCCCGCGCCCAGCATGGCATGGCTGAAGCCCAGCATCGTCGTCAGCTTCATCTACCTCTTCCTCGGCGCCACCACGCTCGCCCAGATCATGCAGAACGTGGGCCTGGCGCACGTCTCCGCCGCCTCGGCCTCGATCGTGCTCTGCACCGAAAGCCTCTTCTCGGAGCTTTTCTCGATCGTCTTCTGGCACGCCCAGGTTAGCCTCACCCTGTTCATCGGGTTCGCGCTGATCTTCTGCGCGGTGCTGCTCTCCATCCTCCACAAGTCCATGTTCGTCTCACTGGTGCGCCGCGTCGAGGACCGTGTGCTCAAGTGAAATTGTCGAGCTTGTCAGTGGAGCTTGCGTCGTCGCGAAATTTACCTTGGGCGAACATCGTGCGTGTGTTGTGAGCATTCGGCGGGACTTCAAAAATCTCCCAGCGTTTCCTCATTTTTTCCGTTACTCTTGGGCTTTACTATGAAGAATTTTTTCAAGGGGATATCGATCTCTCAGATCGTCGCGGGCGCGCTGGCGGCCGTCACCTCCTTCCTGCTTTCCGCCAAGATCGGCATCGCGGGTTCCGTCATCGGCGTGGCGATAGGTTCCATCGTCTCGGCCGTGGCCTCGCAGATCTACCAGAACGTGCTCAAGGAGTCGGGCAAGAAGCTCCAGTCCGCCACGCCCTATGGCGGTGACGACGATGAGGAGACGCATGCCGGGGCGGACGACCGCACCCGCGTCATCGGCTCCAGCGCGGTCGGTACGCTGGGAGGCGACGAGACGTCGGGGCTCGCCCAGCTCGCGCGTGGCGACAAGAGCGACGCGAAAGACAAGGATAAGGATGCCGTCGGCAAGGATTATGGCAAGACCCGCGTGATGCCGGCCGTGGCCGACGGGGGCAAGACCACCGTCATGAAGCCTGTTGGCCCAGGGGCGAAGACGAAGGCGGGGAAGGCCGTCCAGAACCGTCGCGGCGCGGCCATCGCCGGCAAGACGAACTCGGAGGTGCAGAAGCGCAACAAGCGCATCGCCATCATCATCGCGGTGGTCAGCGCGCTCGTGGCCGTGGGCATCACCGCCGGCGTCATCATGCTCGCCACCAAGGGCCAGGGCACCGACGACGTGGTGCGCAACATCGTCAAGGCGCCCACCAGCCAGCAGCAGACGCCCAGCGACGACTCGTCCAAGAACGGCACGTATTCCGACGGCTCGTCCAACGGCACGAATGGCAGCAGCACCAACAAGCAGAACGATTCCAGCACGTCCGGAACCAACGGCGGCACCTCGTCCAACGGCGCCGACAGCTCCACCAGCGGCAGCGGCTCCTCGTCCACGTCCGGCTCCGGATCCACCGGCACGGGCAGCGGCTCCGGTAGCGGCTCAAGCGGCACGGGAAGCGGCACCTCCGGTTCGTCCGGATCCACCGGCACGGGCTCGGGGACCGGCAGCGATGGCTCCTCGTCCGGCTCGACGGGCAGCGGCTCCTCGTCGTCCGGCACCGGTTCGGGTGCCAGCGGCTCCGTCAGCAAGTAGCCCGCGACGAATCGTTTCGGGATGCGGTCAATGCGCCGATGAGACATGCCAATTTGTTGGTTTCCGTCTCATCGGCGCTTTTGCTTACCTGCGCAAAAGCCTTGAAAAGTCGCGGAAACCGGGCCGGCAAAGAACGTTTCGACACGCCGGTTTTGCGTTCCTGCGGGATTGATGTAAGCTATCTAAGGCTTCGCAAGGAGCCAACAACTTAAACAAGACCGGGGCTATGGCGCAGCTGGTAGCGCATCTCCATGGCATGGAGGGGGTCGGGAGTTCGAATCTCCCTAGCTCCACCGGTAAGGCTTCCAAGGATTTCCTTGGAAGCCTTTTTCATATTCCGCACTGGCCATCGGCGGCCGGTATCCCTGGCATTAAGCTGGACGGTATTGCTCAGACGATCGAAAGGGAGGGCGCGGCATGGACGAGATGACGAAGTCGAACGGCACGATGACGAATAAAGGGAGTGTGTGCCAGTGCACGCAAGGCAACGGCGAGGCCGGCAAAACGTGCAAGATGGGTGACGCCGACCAAACCAAGTTGCGCCCGACCGGCGAGCACACCACCAGCCACACCATGAACCTCAACGGCGAGACCCTGCGCTATCAGGCCACCGTCGGCACCATCACCATCGACACCAAGGACGTCAAGCCAGCCGCCAGCGTCTTCTACAGCGCCTTCGAACTGACTGACGAGGCGGGTGAAGTGGACACCACCCGTCCGGTCACCTTCATTTTCAACGGCGGGCCCGGCTCGTCCTCGACCTTCCTGATGATGGGCTCGCTCGGCCCGCGCCGCATCAGCATCCCCGACGCCGCGCCGGTGCCCGCCGCGCCCTACGGCCTCGACGACAACCCCTGCACGATGCTGCCGTTCTCCGACATCGTCTTCATCGACGCCCCCGGCGCCGGGTTCTCGCAGATCGCCGAGAAGGCCAAGAAGGAGCTCTACTCGGTCGACGGCGACGTGAAGGGCTTCAGCGCCTTCATCCGCGCCTACCTCACCCGGTTCCATCGTTGGAACTCGCCGAAATACGTGCTGGGGGAGTCCTATGGCACCACACGCGGGGCCGCTCTCTCGTACCGTCTGCAGCGCGACGGCGTGGCGTTGAACGGCCTGGTGCTCATCTCCAACATCCTCGACTATGCCTTCACCTTCGACACCTCCGACCAGTTCTATATCGGCTATTTCCCCACCTACGCCGACGTCGCCCACTACCACGGACGCGCCGGGCAGGGCGTGAGCATCGAGGACCACCTCAACGCCGCCCGGACCTTCGCCAACGGCGAGCTGCGCGAGGCGCTGGCCGCCGGCGATCGGCTCGACGAGGCCACCAAACGCAAGGTCTCCGAGCGCTACGCCGAGCTGACCGGGATCGACGCCCAATACGTCTACGATTCCAACCTGCGCGTGGTCGACATGCGCTTCCGCAAGCAGCTGCTGCGTGACCAGAGCATGATCGTCGGCCGCTACGACGGGCGCACCAAGGGCTTCGACCTCGACAAGACCGCCCAGGAGGAGACCTTCGTGGTCGACGACTCCTTCCTCGACCCGGCCTATTCGAGCGTCGCCAACGCCTACCTGCGCGACGAGCTCGGCTGGGACGGCGACGAGGAGCGCAAGGGCTTCGCCGATTTCGACTGGGAGTCCATGGAGCCTGGCAAGGGCTGGACCTGGTGGCACACGCTGCCCGAAGGCGCCCTGAGCTCGTGGGGCCCGCACATCCCGTTCCCGACCGTCACCGCCGACCTGGCCGCCGCCATCGCCCGCGAGCCGACGCTCAAGGTGATGATCGGCAACGGCATCTACGACCTGTGCACGCCGTTCAACCAGACCGAATACGACATCGATCACATGGGTCTGCCCGCCCCGTTGCGCCGCAACATCGCTTTTACGTACTATCCAGCCGGGCACATGCTCTACACCGCCCCCGAAAGCATCAGGAAGTTCGCCGGCGACCTCAAGCGCTTCTACGCCGCGGACGTCGAGGGAATAGCCGCCATCAACGAGCGCAAGTAGCGGTCCGGTCGCTCTCGCTGCCCGTTCTCTGCAATTCGCCGTCCGCCAGATATTGACGGACGATCTCGGCTTGGCCGGCCCATGATGCCCGCATGTCGTACATCGTGGGCCGGCGGCACAATGGTGGCATATGCCGCGCCTTGCGCCATGCGCGTGGGTGCGAAGCAACAAGGGGGAACGAATGATCGATGAAGTGATTATGCTGCGCCATGGACGCACGTCATACAATGTGATTCACCGTCTGCAGGGCCAGGTCGACGTGCCGCTCGACATCATCGGCCAATGGCAGGTCGACCAGTCCGGCCTCGAGCTGGCGAAACGCTATTACTGGGCCAAGGTGAGCCATATCGCGCGCAATCCGGAGCTGCTCGCGCAACCCGGCCCGCAGGCGGCGAAACGCAGCGAGATCGACGAATACCAGAAGGCGCCGGCCAGCGGACGGGCGATGAAAGTGATGTCGAGCGACCTTTTCCGCGCCTCGCAGACCGCCCACGCCTTCGCCGACATCCTTGGCCTGCCCGTCACCCTTGACAAAAGCCTGCGCGAGCGCAGTTTCGGCAGTTGGGAGGGCATGACCCGCGACGAGATCCGCGAACTGGACGCCGAGGCCTACCGCTCGTGGCGCGCCCACCAGGGCGGCGAGTCCAAGTACGGCGTCGAATCGCGCGCCGAGGTCGGACGTCGCGGGGCCGAGGCGGTGCTGCGCCTCATCGCGCAGAACGCGGCCGACCAGACGCCCACCACGCTGATGATCGTCAGCCATGGCTCGTTCATCGCCGCCACGCTCGAGACGCTGCTGGGCATGGACGCCGAGGTCGATGAGCTCGGCAACATCCCCAACGCCTTCTGGTCCACGCTCAAACCCACGGCCAGGCCCGACGGTACCTATGCGTGGAAACTCACGGAATTCAACTGTGGTCCGGCCATCGCCGGCGAGACGGATTGGTCCAACGGGCCCGAGGAGCTGCGCAACCCCGACATGCCCGAGATGAAGCCGCTGGCGCCCTCGCAGACGGTATAGCCGCGACGCGCCGCCCAGGCCGGTAACGCCACGCGCGAAGGCGGCACGAAAGTTCCGCCGAGGGGTTATTCTTGAATTTTGGGTTTGAATGCGGGAATCCCTTGGGCCGCGTTCCGTTCGCCGTTCCATCGCATCTGTATGGACGGCGGTAGGGGAGTGTGGGCCAGGGGTGGCCAGGGCGGCGGCAGAACCGGCGCCTCCCGCGGGGACCGTACAGCGATAGCGCGAAAGGCGGGTGGCAGACATGTTGAGGATGTTCAATACCATCAACGGGCAGGTCGAACAGATCAACAAACCGGAAGACGGCTCATGGTTGTGCCTTTCCGACCCCACCGACGTCGAGCTGACCACCGTGGCCCAGGAGACCGGCGTCGACCTCGCCGACCTGCGGGCCCCGCTGGATGACGAGGAGCGCTCGCGTGTGGACGCCGAGGACGACTACACGATGATCATCGTCGACATCCCCACCGTCGAGCAGCGCGACGGCCGCGACCACTACGAGACCATCCCTCTTTCCATCGTGGTCACCGACACCGCCATCATCACCGTGTGCATGCGCGACACGCCGGTGCTGCACCCCTTCATGGAGGGCACGATCCGCGGGTTCAACACCTATATGAAATCCCGGTTCGTCCTGCAGATCCTCTACCGCAACGCCACGATGTACCTGCGCTACCTGCGCATCATCGACCGCAACTCCGACAACCTCGAGTTGAAGCTCCAGCACTCCATGCAGAACCGCGAGATCCTGATGCTGCTCGAGCTCTCCAAGACCTTGGTCTATTTCACCACCAGCCTCAAGTCCAACGAGATCGTGATGGAGAAGCTGCGCGTCACCGAAAAGCTCAACTCGCTCACGCACCTAAAGCAGTACCCCGAGGACGAGGACCTGCTCGACGACGTGATCACCGAGAACAAGCAGGCCATCGAGATGGCCAACATCTACAGCGGGGTTTTGGCGAACATGACCGACGCCTCCGCCTCGATCGTCTCCAACAACCTCAACAACGTGATGAGGATTTTCACGATCATCTCGATCATCATCTCCATCCCCACGCTCATCTTCTCGATGTACGGCATGAACTTCCAGACCGGCATGCTCGGCATGCCCTTCACCGCCTCGAAGTGGGGCTTCGTCATCGTCATCGTCATCTCGCTGGTCATCACCGCGCTGGCGACATGGTGGCTGACCAGATCGAAGCTGTTCAAATGAGCAGGCGGTTCCGGCGATTTGGTCGTTCTGGCTTGCGCGCGCTCGCGGCATCGTTGTGTGGTGTGGCGTTATTGCTGACCACGGCGGGCTGCGGTGCCGAAGCGCCCGAATCCGCCAACGTGCCCCAAGGCCCGACCATCGCCATCGCCGTCCCCAGCGACGAGCCCGGGCTGGGGCTGTTGCACGAGGGCCGCTATTCAGGCTTCGATATCGACGTGGCCCGTTACGTCGCCAAGAAACTCGGCTACGCGAACAAGCAGATCGTCTTCAAACCCGTCGCCCCCGGCCAGCGCGCCTCGATTCTCAAGGACGGCAAGGCCGACATGCTGGTCGCGGCGCTGCCCGCGGGCATGGGCGTGTCGGGGCAATCGGGGGACGACGGCATCGGTGTGTCCAAGCCATATCTGGGCGTCTCGCGTGGGCTGATGGTCTCCTTGCGCCTCAAACGCTTCTTCCATGACCGTGATTCGTTCGCCGGCCGGCAGGTCTGCACGGCCAGCGCCGGCGTCGACACCTCCCGTTTCGTGCAATACCTGCCCGGGGCGGTGCTTCAGACGCGCGACACCTACCAGCAGTGCCTCACCGCCCTCATCGCCGGCGAGGCCGACGCCGTGAGCGCCGACGACGCGCTGTTGAACGGGCTTGTGCAGAGCGACGGGCATGGACGCATCACAGTGCTGGACTCTTCGGCCTTCACCCTTCCGGCGGATGGCGGGTCGGCCGCGAATCCTTCTCCTGATGGGTCTGCTTCCATGTTCCCGCAGGTCGCGGTGGTGGAGCACGCCGTCGCCATCCGCCAATCCAAAGGCGAGCTGACCGCCAAGATCGACACCATCCTGGGCGACATGGCCAAGGACGGCTCGTGGCGCAAGGCCGCCGACACGATGTTCCGCACCATCGGCTACCGCCCTGACCCCTCGTTGAATCCCACCGACGCGTCCTGAGCCCCCACTGCTATACGGGCCCTTACTGCGGGAATAAGCACCTTTTTCGGGTGATTTTGATGCTTTTCCCACTGGTCGGAGAGATACTGCGGGAATAAGCACCTTTTTGAGGGTGGTTTGGCGCTTTTTCCACTGGTTTGGGTTGCAGCCCCGGGGAATGGCCTTTTTCACGGCGACATGACCGAGGTGTGGAAAAGTGGCCACCTGTGTCCAGTTGAGCCACGATAATTTCGAGATATGAGTGACAACGAGCAGAGCGTGGACGGCCACGCCAATTCATCAAGTGAGCCATCCTACCGATACAACGCCAAGATGGCGCAGGGCATCGAAGAGAAATGGCAGAAGACATGGGACGAGAAGGGCACCTTCTGGGCCGCGAACGTCAAGGGTGATCTGACCGACGGCAAGGGCAAGCACGCCGACGGACGCACCCCGTATTTCGCCATGGACATGTTCCCGTACCCCTCCGGCAAGGGCCTGCATGTCGGGCACCCGCTGGGCTACCTCGCCACCGACGTGGTCAGCCGCTACCACCGCATGAAGGGCGAGAACGTGCTGCACGCCATGGGTTACGACGCGTTCGGCCTCCCTGCCGAGCAGTACGCCGTGCAGACCGGCCAGCACCCACGCGTCACGACCGAGGCCAATATCGCCAACATGCGCCGCCAGCTGCACCGCATGGGTCTGAGCTTCGACAACCGCCGCACCTTCGCCACCATCGACCCCGGCTACATGCGCTGGACGCAGTGGATTTTCTCGCGCATCTACGACGCCTGGTACGACCCTGATTTCGTGCGTCCCGACGGCGGCAAGGGCTCCGCCCGTCATATCGATACGCTGATCGACCAGTTCAAGAGCGGTAAGCGAGCCATCCCCGGATTCGAGGATTCCGGAAAATCATGGGATCAGCTCACCGAAGCCGAACAGGCCGACGTGCTCAACGACTTCCGTCTGGCCTACATCTCCAAGTCGCCGGTCAACTGGTGCCCGGGCCTGGGCACGGTGCTCGCCAACGAGGAGGTCACCGCCGAAGGCAAGTCCGAACGCGGCAACTTCCCGGTCTTCCAGCGTGAGCTGCGCCAGTGGTCCATGCGCATCACCGCCTACGGTCACCGCCTCATCGAGGACCTCAACATCATCGACTGGCCGCAGAAGGTCAAGCTGATGCAGCGCAACTGGATCGGCGAATCCCACGGCGCTTCCGTGCACTTCAAGGTCGATACCCCCGACGGCGAGCGGGATATGGAGATTTACACCACTCGTCCCGACACGCTGTTCGGCACCACCTTCGCTGTGGTCTCGCCCGAGCACGACCTGCTCCATCACGTTCCCGCGGCATGGCCCGAGAACACGCCCGAGGACTGGAAGGGCGGCTATACCACGCCGGCCGAGGGTATGAAGGCCTACCGTCTCGCGGCCGAATCCAAGACCGCGCAGGATCGCGTCGACGAGGGCGGCGAGAAGACCGGCCTCTTCACCGGCCTCTACGCCGTTAACCCCATCACTGGCGACAAGCTCCCGCTTTTCACCGCGGACTACGTGCTGATGGACTACGGTACCGGCGCCATCATGGCGGTGCCTGGCGGTGACCAGCGCGATTACGACTTCGCCAAGAAGTTCGGCCTGCCGGTCATCTACACCGTCAAGCCGCTGCCTGATTCCGGCGAGGACCTGAGCAATTACGAGGGCAAGGCGCCGTTCGTCTCCCACGACGGCATCGTCATCAATTCCTCGACCGACTCCACTTCGGCGAAGGGCGACAAGCTGGATCTGAATGGCCTGCGCGTCAACGACGCTATCGAGAAAGTCAACAAGTGGCTCGAATCCGCGGGTGTCGGCGAAGGCACCGTCAGCTACCGTCTGCGCGACTGGCTCTTCTCCCGTCAGCGCTACTGGGGCGAGCCGTTCCCGATCGTCTACGGCGAGGACGGCGTGCCGCACCTGCTGCCCGACTCCATGCTGCCCATCAACCTGCCCGACGTGCCGGACTACAGCCCGAAGACCTTCGACCCGGAGGACGCCGAAAGCAACCCCGAGGCGCCGTTGAGCCGCAACCCTGACTGGGTCAAGGTCACGCTCGATTTGGGCGATGGCCCCAAGACCTACTACCGCGACACCAACACCATGCCCAACTGGGCCGGTTCCTGCTGGTATTACATGCGCTACCTCGACCCGGGCGACACCGAACACATGGTCGATTCGGACGAATACGAGTACTGGATGGGCCCGAACCACAACAAGGAATCGGGCAAGACCGGCGGCGTCGATCTCTACGTCGGCGGCGTGGAGCACGCGGTGCTGCACCTGCTGTACTCGCGCTTCTGGCATAAGATCCTCTTCGATCTGGGCTACGTCGATACCCCGGAACCGTTCTACAAGCTCTTCAACCAGGGCATGATCCAGGCCTACGCCTACACCGACGACCGCGGCCAGTACGTGCCCGCCGCCGAAGTGGAGGAGGGCCCGGCCGACAAGTCCGGCGAGCCGACGTTCACCTGGCGCGGACAGCACGCCAACCGCGAGTTCGGCAAGATGGGCAAGAGCCTCAAGAACATCATCACCCCTGACGACATGTACGCGCGTTACGGCGCCGACACGTTCCGTCTTTACGAGATGAGCATGGGCCCGCTCGACGAGTCCCGCCCGTGGAACGACCGCAACGTCGTGGGCGGCATGCGCTTCCTGCAACGCCTCTGGCGTAACGTTGTCGACGAGAACACCGGCGAGGTCACCGTCTCCGACGTCAAGCCTGACGCCAAGACGCTCAAGTTGCTCAACAACACGATCGCCGCGGTGACCGAGGAGATGGAGCACATGCGCCCCAACACCTCCATCGCCAAGCTCATCGTGCTCAACAACCATCTGACCGGCCTCAAGGCCGTGCCGCGTGCCGCCGTCGAGCCGCTGATCCTCATGCTTTCGCCGATCGCCCCGCATATCTGCGAGGAGCTTTGGGCCAAGCTTGGGCACGCCGAGTCGCTGGCGCACGAGCCGTGGCCCAAGGCCGACGAGCGCTACATGGGCGAGGACACCGTCACCGCCGTGGTGCAGATCAAGGGCAAGGTCCGCGCCAAGCTCGAGGTCAGCCCCTCCATCGACCCCGACGAGCTCAAGGAGATGGCATTGAAGGTCGTCGCCGCGCGTCTGGGTGGCAAGGAGCCACGCAAGGTCATCGTCAAGGCCCCGAAGATCGTCTCCATCGTTCCTGGCGAGTAGTGGCTGGCGGGCTTGGCGAACTCGACGGGCGGTTTGGTTTGTTGAGTTTGTTGAGCTTATCGAGGCTATAGGGCTCCATAGAGCGATTATCAGCGCACGGAAGTATCCAGCTCATGTATTGGTTGAGCGAACTGGACACTTCCGTGCGCTGGTTGCGTTTCAGCGGCCGTTTCGTTCCATTTCATTTCTGGACTGGATGATTTGCTCTGCTGAGCGGGTGCGAGTGTGTGTATCGTTCCAGTTCACCTGTGGGCTGGATGTTCTCGATGGTGACTGGATTTCAGCGTCCCGATCGTTCCAGTCCATGCTTGAACTGGATGATTTGCTTCGCTGTACAGGTGTGAGTGAGTGTATCGTTCCAGTGCGTGTGTGGACTGGATGATTTCGTATGGTGATTGGGCCTCAGTGGCTTTATTATTCCAGTCCATTTGTGGAATGGTTGATTTGCTGCACTGAGTATGTGTGAGCGGTCGGATAGTTCCAGTTCGTCTGTGGACTGGAGGATATATGACGTTGCTGAAGCGTTGGCTTGCGCCTTTTTGACCAGGAATACATGGCTGCTATACGCGACACGCCTCAAATGTGGATAACCCCAACCGTTCGACCACAGTACCCGTTTTGGCTTTTCATTCCGGCGGTGTTCGTGCAAGCTGGAATGCATGAGCACTTTGAATCTTCTGAGAAACGGCGATGGTGGACGCGGCGACGTGATGGAGCGGTTGCGCCTGCCGAATGCTGCCAGCATGACTGGAGACGGTGTTTTCGGCGAGAAACATGGCCACGACGGCTGGGTGGCCAACGAGCTGGAGCTGCCGTCGCGGCGGAAGGCTGAAGCGAGCACGCTGTCGTCGTATAGTAAGCTTTCCGCGTCGCCGGTGGACGAGGGAATCCTTAGGCTTGGTCTGCCGCCGTTGCCCGATAATCCTTTGCCAGCTTTGTCAATGACCTCGCGTTCAAGGACGGTTCCGACCGGCGATTTCGATGCCGTGATCGCGGGCAAGACGCGCGATGCGCCGGTGGGTGATGATGGTCTCGAATGGTATACGGAAAGACCCGAACAGGTTGGTTTTCGCGATGATGCCGTTCGTGATGGTGATGATGTCGTCCACGATAGTGGTGATATCGCTGATGTTCGTGACGATGATGACGAGCGATACGTGGCAAGTTTCAAGTTGGATCAAGCTGAAAAATCTGATTCCGCAGCAGATACCGTAAGCAATATCGACGACGAGGATGAGGAACTTGTGCCTCGCGGAGGGGTCGTCGAACGTAAACATGCCAAACCGGATGACGGGCAAGATGGTTCGCCACGACATGAGAAGGCCCGTAGTCTGCCGCGGTTGCTGTTCAAACCGACCCACGCGCTGATCGCCATCCTCGTGCTGACCGTAGCGTTGTGCGCGAGTCTGACAATGCTGGTGCAGCAGACCATGAACTTCGCCAAGGAGGAGTCGGCGACAACGTCGGTCGTGAGTGGCGCGGATGATTCCAGAGGGTCGTCTCATTCCGGAAACAAGAGCAAGTCACGGAAATCAAAATCGAAGGCCGGCGCCTCGTCGGCGTCGGCGGCGAATCCCAATGTTGCTCAAGCTCCGCAGCAATCAGGTGTAGGCGGAACGGCCAATTCGTCGCTGGTCGACATCAACACCGCCGACGCCACGCGTCTGCAGACCATCAAGGGCGTCGGCCCCGTGATGGCCCAGCGCATTATCGACTACCGCACCGCCAACGGGCCCTTCACCAGCGTCGATCAGCTGCAGCAGGTCAGTGGCGTCGGCCCGAAGACTCTGGAGAAGATGCGCGGGCAGGTGACCGTCTGATGCGTGGTGGTGGATGGGGCGAAGCGCAGGCCAATGGTGAAGAACTGCCTATACGTGCACGCCGTGATCAGTCGAGATTGGGACGTCATCGACTTCGCGTGAGGGATGCGCGATCAACGTACGAGCAACGTGAACAGGGGAGCCGTGACTGGCGCATGCTGCCCATAGCCTTGTGCGTTTGGGTGTCCATGCTTGCCGCCCATACCTGGTTCAAGAAATGGACCGGGCAAGGCTCCGGAGAAGATGAAGGCGTTGGCGGTTCTGGCTCGAACATGGTCTCGTCCCGGGAGCAGCCTCACCTTTTGGCTTCGTTGTCGGATCCGGGTTCGAGTCCCACTTGGTCGTTATGGATGGCCCGTCTTCCTCTGATCGCACTCATGCTGGTTGCTTTCGGCGTGCTCATCTGGTTGGGGCGGCGTTATTGTCGGCTGTGGAAGGCCTTGGGTGGCAGTGATGGAAACTGTGAAGGGAAGCGGGCGCTCGCAGGTGAATCAGATCGCTATCAATCGTCGGTCAAGGAGGAGTCGCGAGGTCGATCAGATTCACGGCGAACGGGAACCGTCGGCCAATGTTTGGAACTGTTGGCGAGTGTGCCCAAGCGGTCGTTCGGGCTATGGGCGCTGCTGCTCATGGGCGTGATGACGGTCTCATGCATGGCCTGCATCGCCGGCGATTACATGGAGTTCCGCGATTCGGCTGTGGCGCTCGCCAGAAGCGGCGAATCGGATGTCGGGGCAGAGGTGAGACTCACGTCTCCAATCACCGCCTCCAACTCGTTCAAGGCCGACTGCCAGGCCAACGCGAGGCTGAAGAACGTGCGGCGCGAGGGCGTCGTGACTGGCAGCAACGCGACCTTGACCGTCTACGCCGATCAGCCGACGTGCGGACGCCTGAACAACGGTGAGACGATAACCCTCTCCGGCAAACTCGAGGAGGCAAAATATGGCGTGCGCCCGTTGTCGCTGACCGCCGATGACGGGCCGGTGCGTGTGGTGGCGAGGGCCCCGCCGGTCGAACGTGTGATTTCGGGGATGCAACGCTCGTTCTTCGCGGTCACCGAGGGGCTTTCCGAACAAGGTCGTGTGCTCGTGCCGGGGCTCACGATCGGGTTGCTGGGCCAGGATTTTATGGGACCCACCACCCGCGAGCCGGTCAACGGGACATTCGCCACGCTGTTGGAACGTCATTTCAAAGATTCCGGCATCATGCACCTGATGGCCGTCTCCGGAGGCCATTTCGCCCTCATCGGGTCTCTGGTGGCCCGGTGCTGTGCGCTGGTCCTTCTGCCTAGGCAGCCGGTGGCTACGCTCACCATGCTGGCCTATGCGGCGCTCGCCAGCGCCATGTATCCCTCGGATTCGGTGCTGCGTGCCCTGATCATGGGCGTCATCGTGGGGATGTCGCGGATGGTCGGCAGACGGCCGCAGGCTCTAAGCGCACTGAGCTGGACGACCATCATCACCCTGCTGGTCGAGCCACGCATGGCCAGGAGCTTCGGGTTCGCGCTCTCGTGCGCCTCGGTGCTGGGCATCGTGCTGTGCGCCTCGCGTCTTGCCGAATGGCTTGGTGGTTTGCTGCCGGGTTTCCTCGCCGAGGGCGTTGCGGTGACGCTCGCAGCCCAACTTTTCACCCTGCCGATACAGGTGCTCATGGACCCTCAGCTGCCATTGCTCTCGGTGCCCGCCAACCTCATCGTGGCGCCATTCGTCGATTTCTCGACGTTGACCGGTCTCGCTGCCTTGCTGTTCGCAGGCATTGCTCCCCGTATCGCGTTCTGTCTCGCCTGGGCGTCGAGTTGTGGAACGGTGGTGATGTGCTGGTGCGCCGACACCATCGGATCCCGGCAAAGCGCCACGATGCCATGGGCCGGAGGGGTGTTCGGCTCACTTGCGGTGGTGGCGGCCGAGGTGGCTGTCGTGTTGCTGGTGCGGGCCGCGACGCGCTGGGTGCTCAACGGGACAAGAGCCGGCGAATCATCCATCGGCTCCCGAGTAAGGCCCGACATCAAGGCGAAGGCAGGGGTGTGGATGAAGGAGACCGAACAAATGTTCGAACATCTTCATCCCGACGGGGATTCGGACTGTATCGGACCGGATTGATATGAAAACTGGAAACAAGGAAAGGAGAAGAATGTTGGGTTTACATTGTTCCTGCTTTGATTCAGGAATCTTGCGTCGGTGGTGATGTCCACCGATGACGCGACATTGAATACAGCAATCGGATTCATATCGGTCGGCATCGCGCGGACGGTATAGGCGGTTCGTGCAAAGACAAACGACGGAAGGAGGCGGCATGGCCAAAGGCAAGACCAACAAGACGCCACGGTTCTCCGTGGTCATGGGCGGCGACGCGTACCTCAACGACCAGGAGGTGCGCGACCTCAAGGCGGCGGCCGCGAGACATGACCCCGACGCCGAGGTCATCGAGCTCGACGCCAGCGAGGCCAGCCAATACGACTTCGACGAGGCCGTGAGCCCATCGTTGTTGAGTCCGACCGCCATCGTCATCGTCCGGCACATCCAGAACGCCGACGAGGAACTCGGCGAGACCATGGTCTCTTACTGCAAGCAGCAAGGCAGGGACGATACCGCCCAGAGCGTGGTCATCGCCCAACATGACGGCGGCCCCAAAGGCAAGCGCATCGTCGACCAACTCGTCAAAGCGGGCGCGGCCAAGCCGGAGGTGCCTGACCTCAAACGCGCCGACGCCAAACTCGGCTTCGTGATGAGGCGCTTCGAACGTGAGCACCGGCGCGTCGACCCTGCCGCCGCGCAACAGCTGGTGGCCGTCCTGGGAGACCAGACCGGCGAGCTGGCCGCGATGTGCTCCCAACTGTGCTTCGACTTCGACGACGACCCGATCGGCCTGGACCTGGTGAACCAATACCTCAACTCCAACCCGCAGGTCACTGGGTTCGCCGTGGCCGACAAGGCGCTCGCGGGCAACGGGGCGCAGGCCATCATCGACATGCGCGCCGCCGTGGAGCAGGGCACTGACCCCATCGCGTTGGTCGGCTCCCTGGCCATGAAGCTCAGGACGCTGGCCAAGGCGTCGGCCGTGCGTGCCGGCGTCATCTCGCGCGCCGAGGCGAAGATCAACCCCTGGGTGCTCAAGAACGCCATGCGCCAGTTGGGCGGCTGGACCTCCGACGGTCTGGCGCGCTGCGTCGAGACGCTTGCCTGGGCCGACGAGCAGAACAAAACCAACGGTGGCGACCCGCTCTACGCGCTGGAGCGGTCCATCGAACTGATTAGCCACAAAGGACGGGTGTCGTAAATGACGGATGATTGCCTGACGTTGCCGGTGCCGACCGGCGACTCCATGAAGAACCTCGGAGCCCGGGTCGCACGTCTCGTGCGCGGCGGCGACGTGTTGCTGCTTTCCGGGCCGTTGGGCGCCGGCAAGACCACGTTCGCCCAAGGTTTCGGCGCGGGGCTTGAGATCAAGGAGCCCATCGTCTCGCCGACCTTCACCATCGCCCGCGAGCTTGACGGGCGTTTCGCCGACGGTTCGCCGGCCCATCTCATCCACGTCGACGCCTACCGGCTCGGTGGCGACGATTACGCGCCGGGGCAGGACACCGTCGGCCGGCTGCTCGACGAGCTTGAGTCGTTGGGCCTCGACGAGGAGCTTGAGGATCCTGGCGAGCATAGCGTCGTGCTGATGGAATGGGGCGAGCAGATGGCCTCCGCGTTGGCGCCCGAACGGCTCGAGGTCCATATCGACAGGGCCTTGGATGAGACCGTGAGCGGGGCCGACGGTGACGCTGACGATGATTCCGCCACGCTGACGGCCGATGGCATGCGCACCGTGAGATTCGTGCCGTGCGGGCCACGCTGGGGCGGTTTCATTGGGCGATTGAACGCCGATTGAGCGCTAGGTGGCTTTGCTTGGCCGAAGTTGCGGAGGCACATGGTATCGGTTCTCCATTTCCGCAAGCGCCGCGTTCATCTCGTCGTGTCGTGTGATATGTCATTCGCAAGGTGACGTGTCGTGGGAAACTATCGTGGTTCCGCACGGCCGTTCGACGGTTAGCGGCGGGTTGTACAGTGGCAACAGCATTACAGGCATCGTTCCGGTCACTCCGCCCTTTCCAGCAAGGGGACAAGACGGGTTTGGAACGTGCATCGGAGGGGATTAATGACACACACGTTGGTGATTGACACTTCATACGGTTCGACGGTCGGCGTCGTCGGCCACGAGCCGATCGTCGAGACCGACTCGCGCACGCACGTCGAGCGGTTGCAGGTCAACATCGGCCGGGCGGTCGACGAGGCCGGGCTCAAGCCCAACGACATCGACCGCATCGTCGTGGGTATCGGCCCCGCGCCGTTCACCGGGTTGCGGGCCGGCGTCGTGGCGGCCAAGGCGCTGGCGTTCGCCACCGGCGCGCAGCTGCTCGGCCAAGACATCCTCGCGGTGCAAGACCGTATGATGCGTCTCTGGCGGGCCGGCGACGAATCACTTCGCGATTGCCCGTTCCTCGCCACTGTGGCTACTTCCGAATCCACCGCTTCGGCGCATCACCTCACGTTGGCCGTCAACGACGCCCGCCGCCGTCAGCTGTACTTCGCGCTATACGACGACAAGGCGACTGATGGCGATGTGTCGAATACCGATGCTCCGCTGATTCCGATGGACATCGACTATCCGGCGCATATCGCTGAACGTGTCACCGAAGCAGTGCAATCCTTGAATCAAGCCGATGATGGCGCGTCGTATGTGATCGATGTCGTCGGTCATGGCGCGGAGAAATACGCCGAGCAGTGGCAAGCTCTTGGTGCAGACCTCGGCTCTATCATCGACGCTTCGGCGCTTGACGCGGGCAGCGCGGGGCTCGAGATGTTCATGGACTGCGCTTTGGCGTCGGCGAAATCCGGGGAGCGTAACGGCCAGAACGTCTCCCAATCTTCTGACGAAAAGCTCACGGACGAGGAGTTCGCGGCCAAGGCCATCAAGGCCAACGGTCCGGTGGAACCGCTGTATCTGCGCCGGCCGGATGTGTCGGTGCCGAATCCGCTCAAGCACGTCCTCAACCATGACGGCGCCACCAAGGCGGCCGAGGGGCGTCGATGATCGTGGACATGCGGTCGCTCGATTCGACGTGGGCACTAGCCCAGGCCACGGCGTTGGACGCGGATCTCTTTGGCGAGGACGCGTGGAGCGCCGATGAGATCGCCGGCGAATTCCACGCCCCCGATCGTGCCTATCTCGCGGACGTCATCGATGAGCGTCAGTGTTCGGAGCAGGAAATCAGCGGCAACGAACGCGCGAAACGGGATATCACAAATCCGGAATCTGCCGCGGGCGACACTTTGAAAACCCGCCAGAATCCGGATACTTCCACGCTGCTCATGCGAGGTTACGCTGGCATGTGGTGCGCGCAGGGCGAGGCCGAGGTGTTGACCGTCGATGTCGCGCGAAACCACCAGCGTCAAGGTGTGGGCGAGCGTTTGCTGCGAACCCTGCTTGACGAGGCCCGGCGACGTGGTGCGAGACGTATGTTGCTGCAGGTGCGGGTCGGCAATGAACCCGCAATCGGGCTGTATGGCAAACTTGGTTTCAAGCGGATTGGAACGCTTAAGGACTATTACGGCCCGCGCAACGGCGACGCCTATGAGCTCGCCTTGGACCTTGCGCCGAGGCCCGTTGGCTTCTCCTCTTCATCCGCTGGCAGTCCGGCTCGGCGGCCTGTGCGACGCGAGATGACGAGATGAATATTACGAACGTTATGAATGAATACGAAAATGTGAGCGCCGGCGGGTTCGGCGGAAAGGCGGACGAACGATGAGCGAACCGATAGTGCTGGGAATCGAATCCACATGCGACGAGACCGCCGCGGCCATCGTGCAAGGCCGGACGCTCGTCTCCAACGTGGTCGCCTCCTCGATGGACGAACACGCCCGCTACGGCGGCGTCATCCCCGAGATCGCCTCCCGTGCCCACGCCGAGGCCTTCGTGCCGGTCGTCTCCAAGGCGCTGGCCGACGCGAACATGGACCTCTCCGACATCGACGCCATAGCCGTCTCCGCTGGCCCCGGACTGGCCGGCTGCCTTGCGGTGGGTGTCTCGGGAGCGAAAGCCCTCGCTTGGGCCGCGAACAAGCCGATCTACGGCATCAACCACGTCATCGGCCACATCGCGGTCACCCAGCTGCAATTCGGCCCGTTCCCGGTCGACACGTTGGCCCTCATCGTCTCAGGCGGCCACACCTCGCTGCTGCACGTCCAGGACGTCGCCCGTCACGTTGATGTCGTGGGCACCACGCTCGACGACGCCGCGGGGGAGTGCTTCGACAAGATCGCGCGCCTGCTTGGCTTCCCCTACCCTGGCGGCCCCCACATCGACCGTCACGGCCAGCTCGGCGATCCGCACGCCATCAAGGTGCCGCAGGGCCTCACCAAGGGCAAGGCGGGCAAGGAACACCCCTACGACTTCAGCTTCTCCGGAGTCAAGACCGCCGTGGCCCGTTGGGTGGAGGCCGAGCGCGCCGCAGGCCGCGAGATTCCCGTGGATGACGTGTGCGCCTCGCTGGCGGACTCGGTGGCCACTGTGCTGGCCAACAAGGCGATCCGTGGCTGTGAGCAATACGATTCCAAAACGCTGATCGTCGGCGGCGGCTTTTCCGCCAACTCCCAGCTACGAGCCAAGCTGCTGGAGGTCGGCGAGGCCCACGGCGTCGAGGTGCGCATCCCACAGCTCAAGCTGTGCACCGACAACGGCGCGATGGTCGCCACGCTCGGCGTGAACCTGGTGGAGGCCGGCGTGCGCCCGTCGAGCATGGACTTCTCCATCGACTCGGCCATGCCCATGGACGTCATCAGCGTCTGAGGCGGCACCCGAGGCGGGCGCAGGATACGGCCGGCTGTGGGGCGACATTGTTTTCGACGTCGTCGTGCGGCCGGCCTACGTATAGCTGAAAGCTGGTTTTTGGGTTGCAAGGTCTTGAGACGTTGCGCTGTCGACCCCGACGAAAGCGGCATCGTGTGGCCAATGGACTAATAGTTATGCGACACGCCACCGACTTGCACAAACCGGGTTTCGGTATATTATTTATTTCTTGTGCGGTGCTTCAAGCGCTGCGAAAGACATTCCCGCATAGCTCAGTTGGCAGAGCGTCTGACTGTTAATCAGAATGTCGCTGGTTCAAGCCCAGCTGCGGGAGCGGAACGAAATCCTAGGACTTACGGGTCCTGGGATTTTTTGATTTCCGAGGTGCCGGGGAAGTCGCCTGCGCCTGTCTGTGCGCAGTGGCTTGGCGAGCTGTGCGGGGCTACCGGAACGGCGGCGTGTCGGCGATGAAAGCCATCTACGCCTCTTGTTAGTCTTCTGTTCGGTGCAGGCACTATCGCCGGCCCGTTATTGGCTGAAAGGCGAAGGCTAAGTTGGTGTTGCGAGGGTCGGAGCAGGAAGACGGGGGACGTGTCGAGCGTCCGAAATCCGCAACAGGCGAGGCCGAAACGAAATCAAGTAAAGCCACAAAAGACGTGCGCCGAGCCAAGACTTCCATGACCGCCAGCCATGATTCCTCGGTCAAGGGCGAAACCACGCAAGATAAGAAGAAAGCTTCTTCAATCGGCATCAATAGCAAGCGCAAAGGCAAGACTGCGAAGGCCACAACTAAGGCATCCTCATCCAAAAGCACTTCCACAGCGAGCGTGAAACGGACCAAGGCCGGCAAGAGCGGTGCGGCAAACGACAGGGGAGAAGCGTCCGCAAGCACGAAACGGACGACTTCAACCAAAACAGGCGCATCCAAGAAGGCTACATCGGCGACCTCGACCAAGAAGAATTCGCCGGAAACCAAGAGCAAGACTCGTGCCACCCAGAAACCGCCCCAGAGTGGCACGAAACAAGCGTCCACTCGCAAGAAGCCAGAATCCGCCGAAACCACCGACCGCAAAGCGACTGGTGAGGTGAGGAAGCGCCAATCCAAAGCGAAGTCCGCCGGCACATCGCGTTCAAAAGCCTCTGCCGCGAACAAGACGAAGGCCGCGCGTTCCGGCAAAAAAGCAGCTGGTAACAGTTCTTCGACCGCCAAGGCTTCAAAGACATCCAAAACCAAAACAACGTCTGCGAAGTCAGTTTCGACCAAGTCTGCGTCCACCAAGACGACATCGGCCAAAACTACGTCGACTAAGTCTGTGTCTACCAAGTCGGCTTCGAGCAAGACTGCGCATTCGAAAGCAGCGGTGACCAAAGTAGCGTCTGATCAGCCCAGCAAGGTCAAGAAGGCTCGCGCGAAATCGACCTCGCCCTCAACCAAAACCAAAACCTCTCGCACGAAGTCAGCCACGAAACCGGCTTCACGCACCAAGCCAACTGTTGCCGCCAGCGGAGTCGTGAACACAAGTGACATGAACGATTCCAAGTCTTCAAAGGCCTTAGATTCTCGTTCGTCAGCCAAGAAAACGAAGGACCAACGGCATTCCGATGTCACAGCCTCAACGTCCGCCAAGACGACGGTGACTGCGACGACGGCAGCGCCTGCAAAATCGCCGAAACCGTCCGCAGACAAAGCCAAGGCGTCCCACCATGTCGATGCCATCGATGGCCTGCGTGCCCTGGCGATCATCGGCGTGGTCGGCTACCACGCCCGTCCGTCGCTACTGCGCGGCGGGTTTCTCGGCGTCACCCTGTTCTTCGTGATCTCGGGCTTCCTGATCACCTCGAGTGTCGAGCGCCGCTTCGCCTCGCCGTGCGGATTCGGCTTCTGGCGCTACCTGTGGAGCAAGATCAAGCGCATCGCCATCCCGGTTTTCGCCCTGATGGCGCTCGTCGTGCCCGCCACCTACGCCTTCTCGCCGGGCCTGCTGCCGAAGGTGCACGCCGACGCGCTGCCGAGCATGCTCTACGCCAGCAACTGGGTCTACATCTTCCGCAAGGTTCCGTATTTCGCGGCCGCCGGCCTGCCATCACCGCTGACGCACCTGTGGTTCCTCGCCGTGACCATGCAGTTCTACCTGGTGTGGACCTGCCTGCTTTGGCTGATGCATCGTTTCCGGCTCAGGAGTAAGGCGAAAACCGCCATCACGTTTGCTTTGGCCGTGGCCTCCACGGCCGCGATGGTGCTGCTATACGCTGGTGGCGCAGGTGTGTCCAGGGTCTACTACGGATTGGATACCCGCTTTTCGGAGCTGATGATCGGTGCGCTGCTGGCGTTCATGCTGGCGAATCGGCATGGTGATGACGCTTCGGATAAAGCGACGAAACCTGCTTCCGGCAAGGCTTCGGACGAGCAGTCCGTCAAGGTTGCGAACGCTGATGCCGATACGATCGCGGCCACGTCTGTAGCTCCTGTGGCGGCCTCCTCACCACGTTCCGGCTCCCTGCTGCGCGCGCTGGCCGGTCTCTGTCTCGTCGCCGCGCTTGTAGTGCTTTATATCTTCTGTGACGGCACCGAACCGCTGCTCTACCGTGCCGGCTACCAGTTCGTGGCCATCATGGTCGCCCTGGCGCTGCTCGTCGCCCTCGACACCAACAACTGGTGCTCGCGCATTCTCGGCTCGCGGATCCTGCGCTATATCGGCTCCAGGTCGTTCTCGATCTACCTGGTGCACTACCCGCTGCTCGAATTCATGAACCCCGCGATCCGCACATCCAAGCCCGCCTGGTGGGAAGTGGTGCTGCAGCTGTTGGTAGTCTGGGCTGTTTCCGAAGCGTTCTACTGGCTCGCCGAGGCCGCGCGGCGCGGGCTCAAGCGCAGGCCGGGCCCGTTCGGCGAGGTCAGGCTCACCTCCAAAGTCCTCGCGGTTCTGGGCGTCGTGGCCACGCTGGTCGTCAGCTTCATCCCGTGCGATTGGACCGCCGTCGCGCAGACCCGCTCGGCCAATCTGCGCCATGAGTTCATCGCCGTCGGCAACGCCATGGGTGTTGGGGGAGCGGTGAAGAAGGACGTGCTGGCCCTGCGCCGCGACGCCGTGCCCAAGCCCTCTCGGAACCTGCCGCCAAGACTGGTACCGAAGGCCGCCAAGGTGCCGAAGAACCTCGACGCCTCGCGCTGGACCTATGACGCGGCCACCGGCACCTGCACCGCCGACCCGCTCATCATCAGTGATTCTGTGGAGATGGGTGCCCAGGATTACGTGCAGGACCACATTCCCGCCGCCTTCCAGGACAATCTCGTCGGCCGGCCATTCAGCGCGGGTCTTGGGCTCTACAACCAGCATCTCGCCGAAGGCCATGGCGGCGTGCTCATCCTGGCGCTGGGCACCAACGGGCCTATCAACAGCCCGCAGGAGGTCGAGGACATCATCAAGGCCGTGGGCGGCCGACCGGTCTATTTCACCACCGTGCGCGCGCCCGTCGCCTGGCAGGACGGCAACAACGCCATCCTGCGTTCCGTGGTCGCCAAGCACAAGAACGCCGGCCTGCTCGACTGGTACACCCTGAGCAACGGCCATTCCGAGTATTTCTATGACGATGGCACCCACCTCACCCCGGGCGAGGGCGGTGGTCGCGAGGCCTACGGCATCATGGTGCGCCAAGGTCTGTGTGGGCAGTGATTAGTCGTGCCATGTGAGTGGGCACACGGGCTTGCGCTTAGATTTGACACTTGTTGGTAAGTATCGGGGTGGTGGCCTGCGCGTCCATTGTTGTCACTTGCCATTTAGGTATAATCGTTGCGATTTCTAGTGCTAAAACGCTTTAGTGGATTGCATGCTGAAACGTTTTAGCAGGTTGCTTACGTTTCAAAGATCCCAAATTCGTCACGCGCAGCAGAAACATCCGGCCGCGTGGTCGTTGACCATGCCGATCGACTGCATATAGGCGTAGATGATCGTCGGCCCCACGAATTTGAAGCCATCTTTCTTCATACGCTTGCTCATCTTCTCGGCCTGCGGCGTCGTCACCGGCACGTCATCCCAGCTGTTCGGCCGGTTGACCTTCGGCCCGTCAGGCGCGAATTGCCAGATATAGTCGGCGAACGGCTCGTCAAGCGAAAGCACGACCTGGGCGTTGTGGATGATGGCCTCGATCTTGCGCCGGTTGCGGATGATCGCCTTGTTCTTCAGCAGTTCCGGAATCTCGGGTGTCATCGCCGCCACCCGTTCGATGTCGAAGTCGTAAAACGCTTTATCAATGCTCTCTCGCTTGTTGAGCACCGTGTTCCACGAGAGTCCCGCCTGCATGGCCTCCAGTCCGAGACGTTCGAACAGCTGTTGGGAATCGTGGCAGGGCACGCCCCATTCGTGGTCGTGGTACTCAGCCATCAGCGGCGATATGACGTCGATCGGCCAGCAGCGTGGCAGGCTGCGATCGACGGTTTCCGGGTTGTCTTTTGGTGTGGCTGCAGGCGTCGTCGTCTGTTTCGCGTTGCCGGCTTTGGCGGCGTCACGCGCCTTGTTTTGTTGTTTCTTGCTCATCACCACCAATATAGACCGCATGGGTGCCGTCGCTAGATATATAGCAGAAATCACCTGTAATGTGGATAACTTTTGCGACACGCCCGGAGCATGTGGATAACCCCAACCGTTCGACCACATGACCCTGTTGGGCTGGATTCGCCAGCTCCCGCACGGCAGTCTGGAATCATCCCGTCGACGAAAGGAGCGGATATGAGGGATGACAAAGAGCGCAGGAGGCGGCGGATCGCTCGGTGGAGTGAACAACAAAAGGAACAGCAGCAGTTCCGGCGGTGGGCGGCCATGGCATGCGTGATGCTGGTGGTCCTGTCGATGTTCGCGTTGCTGCTGGTCGAGGTGGGCACGGATTCCGGGGGAGAGGCGGCGCAAGGCCGGGTCCCGTCGGTAACTGCTGCGCAGATGAGGCCAGTGGAGTCGGTTAATTCAATGGAGCCATTGACGCAAATGCGTCAGCGTCAGATGGGTCAATCACAACGATTTGATCAGGGTTTGTCGGGCGCGTCAGTGAGTCCTATACAGCGAATCAGACCGATGGTGGAGCCTGAGCAAGGGTCCAAAGTTGAGCAATGGGATTTGCTTGAGTCAGTTGGGTCAGCAGGGTCGGTTGAAGCAGTTGATCCGCTTGAGGAGATGCGTGACACCTGTGTGGAAGACACGTTGGACGGGTCGGCGGTGTCGGCAGAGCCAGCCGGTCTGGTAACCGGTAAGGAGTGCAAGGCGCAGTTCATCTGGCCCGTGCATCCGGCGGTGGTCATCAGGAAGTTCAACGGCCCAGCACGCAAGTGGGAGCCGGGACATCGTGGCGTCGATATCGCCGCGGTGGAGGGCACCCCGCTGACTGCCCCGGCCAGCGGGTTCATCTCCTTTGTCGGCCTCGTGGCGGGCAAATCCGTGGTCAGCATCAGGCACGGCCGGTTCACGCTCACCTTCGAGCCCGCGCAGACCGAGCTGCCCATAGGAACACCACTGGTGAAGGGCGCGCCGTTCGCCACGGTCGCGGGTGTCTCCGACCATTGCACCGGCGTGTGCGTGCATTGGGGTGTGAAGGACGCCAAAAGGAACTACACCGATCCCGAGCACAAGGTCCGCAAGGAGAAAATCGTGCTCAAGCCGTTGGATCCATGATCGGAGGACACCAGGTGACCATGGCGGTCCGATGCCATGTCATGTCGCCCGCGAGGGTAGACGTGGGGTCGACGCCTGCGGTTGTTCGGAGCGATACCAAACGGTTGTGAAGCCGCCGAATCAGAGACCGGCGTCGGCCATGGAGATGTAACCCGGCTCGATGAGCTGCGCTTTGAGATTGTCGGCGCTGATGGGAATCAGCCCCTCGCTGATGAATGGAGCGGAGGAGTCTTGTGCTCCCTGCTTCTTGACGAACGTATAGTCGGTGAAGGTCTTGCCGAGGCTCATGCGCGAGGTGATCTTGGCGATGTCCTCGCACAACGCTTGGCTGTCCTCCATGCCGGTCATCCACTGCTTGCCATCGACGATATGCGGGATCATGTCGAGGTAGGCGCCATAGCCGGTGATGATGGGCCATGCCATGTCGACCTTGTTGGGCTGTTTGCCGGACTCGGAGCCGGCGGAACCGTCCGTGGACTCGCCGCCGTCGTTGGTGTCGGTATTGCCCTTTGGTGCGGGCACGGCTAGGCGATCGATGTCCTGCTTGCCGGTGATGGTCCCGACGATGCCCGAGACGGTGATCTCGGGATTGATGTCGGCCGACGAGCCGGTGTATTTGAGATTGGTGAGCTCGTCCACCACGCCGGAGCTGACGAAGTCGTTCATCGCGATGATGCCGTCGATATGGCGCGGGGTGGCGTTGTCCTCGCCGGCGGTGAGACGCTTGTCGAGCGTGTCCCTGATCTCACTGGTCTTGCCGGCCTCGAAGGTCAGCTGCCCCCAGCTGTTCTCGGTGGTCTCCTTGGTGATGAGGCCCGAGGGACTCACCGCCTTGCCCTCCTTGAAGTATGGGCCGAGCACGCCCCAGATGCCCGCGAAGGCCTTCTTGGCGAACTGCATGTCCTCGCTGCCCGTCTCGTCCTTGCCGCCTTTGCCGCTATCGTCCTTGGGATTGATGGGCAGCAGCACCTCGATGGCCTTCGGATGGTTGCTGGTGGCCTTGTCAAGCGCGAGCTTGCTGGCCAGCTGCTGTGCCTGCAGGGCGCCGACTTCTTCGGGAGTCGACATCTGCACATAGGCGTCGGGGGTGAAGCCGTCGATCGGGTCGGCGAGCACCACTACGTGAGCCCCGGCCTTGCGCGCCAGTTTCAGCGCCTTGCCCAGACGCTTGGTCGCCGAAGCGGAAGCCGAAGCTGAGGCCGCGTCGTTGCTCTTGCCCCCTGTGTCCGTGCTTGTGCCTGAACCGTCCTGTGCCCCGGATTCATTCGTCGTGTTCTTCGAGGCGTCACCGGAACCCGAATCCGCTTGTCCATCGGAGGGCTGGGCGTCGGGGGTGGTCACATAGTCGCCGTATTGCCGCAGGTCGTTGTTGGAATCGATCACCGGGGCGACGATGAGCGTGGTGTGCTTGTTCTGGCTTGCGGTGGCCGAGGAGAGGCGGTTGACCACGTAATCCTGCACGTCGTTGCTCTGGTGGGTCAGGTCCTCGTCGGTCTTGGTCGTGATGTTGCCATGCGCGAAACCGGCCTTCACCAGCTGTTTGGTCAAACGTGGCGTGAATTTCGTCCATTTGTTGAGCGGCGTGTGCTGCGAGATGGAGAAACCGTCCTTGGGCGTGAAAATGGCGATGTTGCTGCTCGCGAGCTCCTTGCTGTTCGCCCCGGTGTCCGACGAGGCCGGCGTCGAATCAGCGCCGGACTTGTCGCCGCAGGCGGAAAGCCCGAAGACCAGCGCCGCCGCTGTCAGAAACGTTGTCACACGGGTGAATCGGTGCATGCCTCGCACGGCCATAGGCCCATCCTTCTTACTGCCGGGAAAATCAACATTGCCAATACTAGACCGTGGCCGCTAAGAGACCTTTCGAAGGTCGTCTGGAGCGCCAACAACCTCACATGATTCGCGTTATCGGGCCGATCCAAGTAAACGCCATAACGTCCATCCGGCTTGGCATGGATTGGCGCATGGCTCGGCCCTACAACGCCCTTTCCGACGTCCTACTCAGCCAGCGAGCGCCGCAACCCGTCCTCGAGGGCGTCCATGAACCCCTCGGTGTCGAGCCATGGCTGGTCGGGCCCCACGAGGGTCGCCAGATCCTTGGTCATCTGGCCGCCTTCGACGGTCTGGATGACCACCTGCTCGAGTGTCTCGGCGAACCGCGCGACCTCAGGGGTCTCGTCGAGCTTGGCGCGCTGCTTGAGGGCGCCGGTCCACGCGTAGATCGAGGCGATGGGGTTGGTGGAGGTCTTCTCCCCCTTCTGCCAGCGGCGGTAGTGGCGGGTCACGGTGCCGTGCGCGGCCTCGGCCTCCACGGTCTTGCCATCGGGCGTCATCAGCACCGAAGTCATGAGCCCCAGCGATCCGAAGCCCTGCGCCACCGAATCGGATTGCACGTCACCGTCGTAGTTCTTGCAGGCCCATACGTAGCCGCCGTGCCACTTCATCGAGCTGGCCACCATGTCGTCGATGAGCCGGTGCTGGTAGGTGAGCCCCTCGGCCTCGAAACGCGTCTTGTATTCGGTCTCGAAGACCTCGGCGAAGATGTCCTTGAACCGGCCATCGTAGGCCTTCAGGATGGTGTTCTTGGTCGACAGATACACCGGATAGTGCCGCAGCAGCCCGTAGTTGAAGCAGGCGCGCGCGAAGCCGCGGATGGATTCGTCGAGATTATATTGCACCTGGGCCACGCCGGCACCGGGATAGTCGTAGACCACATGCTCGATCGGCTCACTGCCGTCCTCGGGCGTGAAGGTGACGGTCAGGCGGCCGGGCCTGTCGACCGTGAAATCGGTGGCCTTGTATTGGTCGCCGAAGGCGTGGCGTGCGACGATGATTGGCTTCGTCCAGCCGGGCACGAGGCGCGGGATGTTGGAGATGACGATGGGCTCGCGGAAGATCGTGCCGCCCAGGATGTTGCGGATGGTGCCATTGGGGGACTTCCACATCTTCTTGAGGCCGAATTCCTTGACGCGCGCCTCATCAGGCGTGATGGTGGCGCATTTGACGCCGACGTGGTGCCGCTTGATGGCGTTGGCCGCGTCGATGGTCACCTGGTCGTCGGTCGCGTCGCGATTCTGGATGCCGAGGTCGTAATAGTCAAGGTCGATGTCGAGATAAGGCAGGATGAGACGGTCCTTGATATCCTTCCAAATCACCCTCGTCATCTCGTCGCCGTCCAGTTCGGCCACGGTGCCTTCGACCTTGATCTTGCTCATGCGTTCTCCTTCGGCTTGTTTCGGGGCGTCTGTCGTGGTTCGCGGCGGCGTGGCGTCATTCGTCCGTCGTCCCGCCCGGTCGCCCGCTCGGCTTCGTCGCCTGCCATTGTTACTCGTTTTTGTGTCGGGCACATTGCTTTTTCACACTTCGGAACGGCCCGGCCTGCGCCGCCTCGGCCATGTCGCCCTCGTCACATGCCCGCATTAGTCTTGGAGCTATGAGTCAGGAAATTGAAATCGGTTTGGGCAAGAAGGGCCGTCTGGCCTATTCACTTGACGACATCGCCATCGTGCCCTCACGCCGCACCAGGGATCCGCAGGATGTATCCACCGCTTGGCAGATCGACGCCTACCAGTTCGATGTGCCCGTCATCGGCGCGCCGATGGACTCGGTGACGAGCCCCGCCACCGCCATCGCCATGGGCAAGCTCGGCGCGCTCGGGGTGCTCGACCTCGAGGGCCTGTGGACCCGCTACGACGACCCGCAGCCGTTGTTCGACGAGATCGCCTCGCTCGACGACGCTCACGCCACCCAGCGTCTCCAGGAGATCTACGCCGAGCCCATCAAGCCCGAGCTGATCGCCAAGCGCCTGCACGAGATTCGCGACGCCGGGGTCACCGTCGCCGCCTCGCTCTCCCCGCAGCGCACGCAGGAGTTCTATTCCACCGTGGTCGAGGCGGGCGTCGACCTGTTTGTCATCCGCGGCACCGCCGTCTCGGCCGAGCACGTCTCGCAGGGCCACGAGCCGCTCAACCTCAAGAAATTCATCTACGACCTCGACGTCCCGGTCATCGTCGGCGGCGCCGCCAGCTACACCGCGGCCCTGCACCTGATGCGCACGGGCGCGGCCGGCGTGCTGGTCGGCTTCGGCGGGGGAGCGGTCTCCGCGACCCGCGCCACCATCGGTGTGCAGGCCCCGCTGGCCACCGCGATCTCGGACGTGGCCGAAGCACGTCGCGATTATATGGACGAGTCGGGCGGCCGTTATGTGCAGATCATCGCCGACGGTGGCATGGGCACCTCCGGCAGTTTCGTCAAGGCGCTGGCCATGGGTGCCGACGCCGTCATGCTGGGCGCGCCGCTGGCACGGGCCACCGAGGCTCCCGGCGAGGGCATGCATTGGGGTGCCGAGGCGCGCCATCCCTCACTGCCGCGCGGTTCCCGCACCAACGTGGGCACCGTCGCGCCGCTCGAGCAGATCCTCTTCGGGCCAAGCCACCGCGCCGACGGCACCGCCAACTTCATCGGCGCGCTGCGTCGCGCCATGGCCACCGCCGGGTACGTCGACCTCAAGAGCTTCCAGCATTGCGACGTCGCCGTCTCGCCGCTGCACCGCGGCTGATTCGCAGTTTCGCATTCTTCCGTGTAGCCCGCATGTCTGTTCATGGCATGCGGGCCACACGTTTTTCAGAGAAGTTTTCGGGTACCTCTTATCAGTTTTATTGTTTTCTGATATTGGTTGTTCCTGACTGTAGGTCAGGATGCTTGTTCCTGAATCCTTGCCGGTAAAAGTTCGCTGGAATGTTCATAAGCAGCCGTCAGGGACCGTTTTTCGGCACGGATGTTCCTGGAAGCTGAAGACCGTTCATGTGAAAGCCTTCGGCGATTGTTTTTCGGCATAGAACGTTACGCATGCCGAAGACCGTTCATTCAGAGGCTTTCGGTGATTGTTTTTCGGCATAAGCAAGCGGGAATGCGGAAAACCGTTCAGTGCCGTCGACAGGATTTACAGATTTTCCCGAGGAAAAACAACAGGACGACACATCTAACGCCCGTCAGGTCAGACGCGATCTATTGACCGAATGCCATGGCTTATGATGCCATGATTTCCGTATTGGTCATGACTGTGGACATGTCCAATATCCGAGTGAGGCACAGTCCTAATCGCGGAAATCTTGTGGACAAATGTCCAAAAATGTCCAATGTCCACAAGATTCGTCCACAAGGGTTTGACCTCATCCTCCTTTTCTGTTGTCCTTGAATCAGGCCGACGCTTCGGCGTCGCGCGGGTCACGGCCCGGTCGCCGGGGCCGAAGAACCAGAGGAAAGGAGAAGAGCATGCCGCAGATGGAGCTGGCCCAGCAAAACCCGTTCACGCGGGTGGGGCGCCGCGAGGGACTGCCCGCATACGACGGTTCGATACGCGTGGAGCTTTCCAACAACCCCATTCCCTACCACATATCGCGATGTTTTCCAGGCTCGATGGACGAGGACGAATGTCGGCGCTTCGCGATGCTCTCCTGCCGCATCGCCTGCATGAGCCTCGACGTGGTGCGCGGCCGCACGCCTCCGCAGGTGCTCCAGCGCGCCGTCACGCCGCCGTGCCTCAAACGCCTGGAGACCATGTCCTACCTTCTGGAGAACCACATGCGCACCCACCAGGACCTCAAGAAACGCCTGTGCTATCTGCCCGCGATCCCTTCGCTGGTCTATGGCACGCTGGTGAGCCCCGAGACCACCGAGATCGTGGTGAGCCTCAACATCGGAGAGATCTGCTACTGGGTCAACCTCGTGCTCAAACAGGTCGGCACGCGGTGGGTCTGCACCCTGGCCGACCTCGGCTGACTCTCGGATTCGCGACGGTCAATAGGCGCAGAGAAAGTTACGTTACCGTAGGAATTGGGGTTACGGTTGCGTATAGTTGGAGATATGTTGCGAGAATTCTATCTTGAGCCCGTCCATCCCACCACGGACAAGGACACGATTTACTCATTGCTATCCAAGCGCGCCGAAAAGGATCCCGACGGTGCCATCGCCGAATGGCAGGACCCACAGACACAACAATGGCATGTGGTCACCGCCGGCCAGATGCTCGCCCGCGTGCGCAAGACCGCCAAGGGACTTCTGGGCCTCGGCGTGAAGGCCGGAAGCATGGTCGTCATCTATGCGGCCACCAGCTACCAGTGGGGCGTCGTCGACTTCGCCTGCGCCGCGATCGGCGCCGTCAGCGTGCCTATCTACGAGACCGACTCGCCCAAGCAGGCCGAGGGCATCGTCTCCGACGTCGACCCGATCGTCGCCTTCGGCGGTGACGAGCAGCACGCCCAGACCTTGGAGCGCCTGCGTCAGGAGCGCGAGGGCCTCAAATACGTCTTCGACTTCGCCGAGGGCGGCCTCGACGCGGTGGCCGATTTCGGCACCTCCGTCGACGACGCCGAGCTCGACCGCGCCATCTCGCGCGTGCGGGCCGACGACATGCTCACCATCGTCTACACCTCCGGCTCCACCGGCAAGCCCAAGGGCGTGATGCTCTCGCACCGCAATTTCGTCTCCACGACCTTCATCGGTTGGGCCGTGCTCGACGAGATGCTCTACCAGCCCAGCCGATTGCTGCTCTTCCTGCCGCTGGCCCACTGCTTCGCCCGCTACATCCAGTACGTGGCCATTGGCGCGCAGGGCGTCGTGGGTTACACTTCGAGCGCCAAGCACCTGCTCACCGACCTGCGCACCTTCAAGCCGACCTACCTGCTCGGCGTGCCGCGCGTCTTCGAGAAGGTCTACAACGCCGCCTCGCAGAAGGCCGGCGCAGGCCTGCAGGGCCGCGTGTTCAACAAGGCCTTCGACCACTTCGTCAAGTGGAGCAAGGACGAGCAGGAGGGCCGCGGCCACACCGGCAGCGAGCGGATCATGCACAAGTTCTACATGAAGACCGTCGGCGCCTCCGTGCGCAGCGCCCTGGGCCCGAACCTCAAGTTCGTCGCCTGCGGCGGCGCGCCGATGAACGCGGACCTCGCCCACTTCTTCAACGGCATGGACGGCATCACCTTCATCCAGGGCTATGGCATGACCGAAACCGCCGCGCCCTGCATCGTCAGCTTCCAGGACTTCAACAAAGTCGGCTCCGTGGGCCGCCCCGGCAACGGCATCGCCATCAAGCTGGCGGACGACGACGAGCTGCTGATCAACGGCGAGGACGTCTTCCTCGGCTACTACAAGCAGCCCGAGCTCACTGCCGAGGCCACCGAGCCCGGCGGCTGGGTCCACTCCGGCGACATCGCCCAGATCGACGACGACGGCTTCGTCTACATCACCGGCCGCAAGAAGGACATCATCATTACCGCCGGCGGCAAGAACGTGAGCCCCGCCCCGATGGAGGACACGATCGGCACCTGCCCGCTCGTCTCCCACGCCGTGGTGATCGGCGACGGCAGGCCTTTCATCGCCGCCCTGATCGAGCTTGATCACGAGATGACGCGCTCGTGGCTGGGCAACCACGGCATGGACGCCAACATGCCGATCGACGAGATTTGCAACAACGACGCCGTGCGCTCGTGCATCCAGCAATACATCGACCAGGCCAACAGCTCGGTCTCCCGCGCCGAGTCCGTGCGCAAGTTCGTCATCGTCCCCGACGAGTTCACCCAGGAGAACGACATGCTCACCCCGAGCATGAAGGTCGTGCGCCCCAAGGTGCTCGAGCACTACGCCAACCTCATCAACACCCGCATCTATACTCCGAAGTCGAAGACCAAGGCCGCCCCGTCCGCGACGGCCGGTTTCATCGACAAGACGGCCGAAAGCGTCCGCCAGGCCACCGACACGGTCACCCCCAAGGTCCGCAAGGCCTATGAGCAGGCCAAGCAGAGCGCCAACGCCCGCAAGACCGAGCGTGCCCGCGATCCGTGGAACGAGAAGCCCGGCAACGATGGGCCCGCGGCTCAGTCGCCGGTCGATGGAAACAAGACCCCGGAGGAGTAAAGCAGTGTCCATTCGTGAGATTCGAGTCGTTCCAGATCCCGTGCTCCGCACCCCGTGCGATCCCGTCAAGGAGATAACCCCCGCCGTGCGCAAGCTGGTGCAGGACCTGCTCGACACCGTCGACGACCCGGGCCGCGCCGGCCTTTCCGCCAACCAGATCGGCGTGAGCCTGCGCGTCTTCTCCTACAACATCGACGGCAAGCTCGGCTACGTCATCAACCCGGTGGTCGAGGAGACCAGCGGCGAGCAGTACGGCGACGAGGGCTGCCTCTCCCTGCCGCAGCTGTGGTACAAGACCCGCCGCGCCGACTACGCCCGCGTGCGCGGCATCGACCTCGACGGCAAGACCATCGTCGTGGAGGGCCGCGGCATCATGGGCCGCATGCTCCAGCACGAGACCGACCATCTCGACGGCCACATCTATATCGACCGCCTCGAGAAGGAAGAGCGCCGCGAAGCCATGCGCCGCATGCGCCAGGCCCGCTGAGCCAGACGCTACAAGCGTTTGAAGACCCGGAATCGGAATCATATCCGTTCCGGGCCTTCGTCGTCTTTCGGAATGAATAGGGGCGGGCCGAATATCGGTCACTTTCGCACCTCGTTGGTATCTCGAATGCAACGGTCTTATTCAAGAGAATACCAGACTACACATATGTTCATTCCCGACCAAACTGCCCCGAAATCCCTCCGGTTACGGTGAAGCCGCCAGAGAAACCCATATACCTCGCCTATGCTATCCTCAATTCTGTGCGCCAATTCGGTTCATCGATTGTCACGTCGTCGCTGAACCACACGAATCATCGTCAACCAAGGCGCGCGAAAATCGCGTCATGCACGTGATGGGCTGTGTCGGTCGGCGGATTCGCCTTGCGGGTTCGTTGCACTCAGCTTCGCATGACCAGGCAATAACCGACTGAAAGGTAGCATTATCATGGCTCAGATCACTATGAGCGAAATGCTGAAGGCAGGCTTGCACTTCGGCCATCAGACCCGTCGCTGGAACCCCAAGATGAAGCAGTACATCCTGATGGAGCGCAACGGCATCCACATCATCGACCTGTTCAAGTCCCTTGACCTGATCGACAAGGCCTACGACTTCATCAAGCAGACCGTGGCCCACAATGGCACCGTGCTCTTCGTCGGCACCAAGAAGCAGGCCCAGGAAGCCATCAAGGCCCAGGCCACCCGCGTCAACATGCCGTATGTCTCCGAGCGTTGGCTCGGCGGCATGCTCACCAACTTCCAGACGGTCTCCAAGCGCGTCGCGCGCCTGAAGGAGCTCGAGGAGATGGACTTCAGCGACGTGCACGGCTCCGGCCTCACCAAGAAGGAGCTCCTGCTCCTCGAGCGCGAGAAGAACAAGCTGGAGAAGCAGCTGGGCGGCATCCGCAACATGAACCGCACCCCGTCGGCCATGTTCGTCGTCGACATCAACAAGGAGGCGCTGGCCGTCCAGGAAGCCCACAAGCTGAGCATCCCGGTCGTCGCCATCGTCGACACCAACACCGATCCCGACCTCGTGGACTACCCGATTCCGGCCAACGATGACGCCATCCGCGGCATCGAGCTCTTGACCAGCCTCATGGCCGACGCCGTCGCCGACGGTCTGCTCGAGCGCAGCGGCAAGGCCGAGAAGACCGAGGACAAGGCCGAGCAGCCGATGGCCGCTTGGGAGAAGGACCTTCTCAAGGACAACGAGAAGCCCGCGGACGAGGCGACGGCCACCGCCGAGACCAGCCCCGCCGAAGCCAAGGCCGAGGAGACCAAGGTCGAAGAGGCCAAGGCCTGAAGTCAACACCAGCAAAAGGCGGTGTCGGAAACTTCTGGCTTCCGCGCCGCCTTTGGTGCATTGATTCGCAAATAGCATTTTAAAGGAGATACACATGGCAGCAATTACCGCAGCTTTGATCAAGAAGGTCCGCGAGGACACGGGCGCAGGCATGATGGACGTCAAGAAGGCGCTCACCGAGGCCGAGGGCGACGTCGATCGCGCCAAGGAGATCATCCGCGCCAAGGGCATCCAGGCCGCAGGCAAGCGCGAGGGCCGCAGCGCCCAGGAGGGCACCATCGCCTCCCGCGTCGTCGACACCGCCAACGGCCAGGCCGGATACGCCGTCGAGCTCAACTCGGAGACCGACTTCGTGGCCAAGACCCCGAAGTTCGTCGCCTTCGTCGACAAGGTGCTCGACGACGCCATCGCCGCCGACGCCTCCACCGCCGACGAGGTCCTCGCGGCCAAGTCCGAGGACGGCACCGTCAAGGAGTCCGTCGAAGAGGCGGCCGCCCTGTTCGGCGAGCACGTCAAGGTCGGCCAGGTCGCCAAGGTCGAGGGCCCCAAGGTCGAGATCTACGCGCACAAGAAGTCCGCCGAGATGCCGCCGAGCATCGTCGCCATCGTCGCCACCGACGAGAAGGGCGCTTCCGTGGCCCATGAGGCCGCGCTGCAGATCTCCGCGATGGGCGCCAAGTGGCTCACCCGCGAGGACGTGCCGGCCGAGGTCGTCGAGTCCGAGCGCCGCGTGGCCACCGAGAAGTCGCAGGCCGAGGGCAAGCCCGAGAAGATCATCCCGAAGATTGTCGAGGGCCGCATGAACGCCTTCTACAAGGAGAACGTGCTGCTCGAGCAGGAGTATGTCAAGGACACCTCCAAGCGCGTCGGCGACCTCTTCAAGGAGGTCGGCGGCCAGCTGCTCGCCTTCGCGCGCATCGAGGTCGGCAAGGGCGACGAGGAGTAGTCCCGTCCGGACGTTCGTCCCTCGCCTGCGCGGTTCATGGTGAACGCGCCGGGTGACGGGCATATGTTCTTAAATACAAATGGGGATGGCATCATCACGATGCCGTCCCCGTTTCGTGTAATGGGGCGGATTTTGGTGTATTACATGCGTTGCCGACTGATGGTCGACACGTCATGAAGGCCAGCGCGCCTGTCGCTGTGAACGGATACCCTAGAGTACCAGTGATATGCCCACCAAACAGGACGGAGAGGCCGCAGATGACAGACGATGACCAAGGCAACAAAGTTCGACGAGTGCTTCTGAAACTCTCCGGCGAGGCGTTTGGCGGAGGCAAGGTCGGCATCGACACCCACGTCATCCGTCGCATCGCCCAGGAGATCCACAAGGCGCAGCTGCAGGGCGTGCAGACCGCCATCGTGGTCGGCGGCGGCAACTTCTTCCGTGGCGCCGAGCTGCAGCAGGCCGGCATCGAGCGCAGCCGCGGCGATTACATGGGCATGCTCGGCACCGTCATGAACTGCCTGGCGCTGCAGGACTTCCTCGAGCAGGAGGGCCAGGCCACGCGCGTGCAGACCGCCATCACCATGGGCCAGGTCGCCGAGCCCTACATCCCGCTGAAGGCCATCCGCCACCTCGAAAAGGGGCGCGTCGTCATCTTCGGCGCGGGCGCGGGCATGCCGTACTTCTCCACCGACACCGTCTCCATCCAGCGTTCCCTCGAGATCCAGTGCGACGAGGTGCTCATGGGCAAGAACGGCGTCGATGGCGTCTACACCGCCGACCCTGAGAAAGACCCGAACGCCAAGCGTTTCAACACCTTGAGCTACCGTCGCGCGCTGGTCGACGACCTGGGCGTCATGGATTCCGCGGCGCTTTCGATGGCCCGCGACAACAACAAGCACATCCGCGTCTTCGGCCTCGAGCAGGCCGGCAACGTCACGCGCGCGCTGACCGGCGAGCCCATCGGCACCCTGGTGTCGAACATCGATTCGCAACTCGCAGACTGATCCGCTTGGCCCAAGCTTTCGAGCGACGGTCCACGAGCAAAACACGACAAGGCAACCAACAATTTCACCGTATACAAAGGAGCACAACATGGCAAACGCCGTAGAACAAGCCAAGGCGCAGATGAACAAGTCTGTGGAGGCCACCAAGGAGAACTTCTCCGGCATCCGCACCGGCCGCGCTAACCCGGCCCTCTTGAACGGCATCGTGGTCGACTATTATGGCGCGCCCACGCCGATCAAGTCCGTCGCCTCCATCGGCGTGCCGGAGCCCCGCACCCTGTCGATCACCCCGTTCGACGGCTCCCAGGCCAACGCCGTCGAGAAGGCCATCCGTGACTCCGACCTGGGTGGCAGCACCCGACGTGACGGCAACGTCATCCACCTGACCATGCCCGAGCTCACCGAGGACCGCCGCAAGGAATACGTCAAGCTCGCCAAGACCAAGGCCGAGGACGGCAAGGTCGCGGTGCGCAACATCCGCCGCAAGGCCAAGGAGACCATCGACAAGGCCGTCAAGGACGGCGACATGGGCGAGGATCAGGGCGACCGTCAGCTCAAGGACCTCGACAAGGTCACCCGCGAGACCACCGAGACGATCGACAAGCTGCTCGAGGCCAAGCAGCAGGAGATCATGGAGGTCTGAGCCTTTCGCGGCCACAAGCCGGAAAGCAGCGGAAACAGCGCGAAAGACGGGACGATGACACAGCACAACCAAGGTGAGGCGCTCGGCGAGGCCGAGACCGCGATTGACGACATCAACAAGAAGACCGGGCGCAACATGCCCCAGGCGGTGGCGACCGCGGTCCTGCTGATAGCCATCATCGTGGCCTGCCTGCTGGTGAGGATCGACCTCTATATCCTGCTCATCGTCGTCTTCCTCACGCTGGCGCTGATCGAGCTTCGCGTCGACTTCGCCACGGTCGGCCTGCACATACCGGCCGTCACGCTCGTGCTGTGCTGCGCCGGCACGCTGCTGGGCGTCTACTACGCGCCCAACCACGTCATGGCCGGGGCTGTGGGCGTGGCCGTCTCGCTGGTGGCCGTGGCCATCATGGGCAGCCTGCGCCATCAGGTCGGCGATCGCCTGGCCACCGCCGTCGAGGGTAAGAAAACCGCCGCCGGTGTGCAGTCCGGTGCTGGGGATGGGGCCAAGTCCGACAAGGCCTCGCAGCCCGAGACCAGCATCGGCAACGTGGCGGTCTCGATGTTCATCGTCCTCTATATCTTGGTGCTCGCCAGCTGCATCATCCTGCCCGAGACGTTCAACGGCCATCCCGTCGCGCATGCCATCATGGTCATCTTCCTGCCGGCGCTCTCCGACACGGGCGGCCTCTTCGCGGGCGCATGGCTCGGCAAACACAAGCTCTCGCCGCGCATCTCGCCGAAGAAATCCGTCGAGGGCCTGATCGGCTCCATCCTCTTCGCCATGGTCGGCGCGTTCGTCATCTTCGCGATCACCTACCCGGGCCTGTGGGCCAGCCGCTGGTGGGTGCCGGTGGTCATGGGCGTGATGGTCGGCGTCGTCGGCACGTTCGGCGACCTGTGCGCCTCCATGCTCAAGCGTGACATGGGCATCAAAGACATGGGCCACCTGCTCAAGGGCCACGGCGGCGTGATGGACCGCGTCGATTCGATCCTGCTGTGCGCCCCGTTCTTCACGCTCTTGCTCTGGGCCACCGGCATGTGAGCGATAGGTTTTACATCTTCGTGGTTGGTAACGATTCGGCTTTGGGCCGTTGACCGTACTTGAATATTATGGTCGTGAATCGCCAATATTGGTTTTGATATTGATGACGATTGTTAACGTGCTTATTTGAATAATGATTGGTGATATTCACAATGACTGACGCACAACCGCAAACCGCCTCCGCGCCCACGCAAACCACTCGTGACGACGCCCCCGAATCGGGCATCACCCAGGGCGGCAAATCCGGCGCGTTCCGCGACGTGCTCGCCAAGAACCACGCCCGTCGCGGCAAGCCGCCGCTGCATTTCGCCGACATGAGCGAGGACCAGCGCATCGAGACCGCCAAGGCGCTCGGCATGCCCAAGTTCCGCGTCAAGCAGCTCGCCAACCACTATTTCGCGCATTTCGACACCGATGTCGAATCGTTCACCGACTTTCCGGAGGCCATGCGCGGCAAGGCCAAGGAAGCGTTCTTCCCAACGCTCATCACCGAAGTGACCCATCAGGTCGCCGACGACGGCATGACGGTCAAGACCCTCTGGGAGCTTTTTGACGGCTCGCATATCGAGTCCGTGCTCATGCGCTACCCGAACCGCGCCACGCTCTGCATATCCAGCCAGGTCGGCTGCGGCATGGGCTGCCCCTTCTGCGCCACCGGGCAGCTGGGCCTGACCCGCAACCTCTCCACCGCCGAGATTCTGGAGCAGGTGCGCGTCGCCGCGAAAGCCATGGAGGAAGGCAGGATGGCCGGAGGGCCGGGCCGTCTGAGCAACGTTGTGTTCATGGGCGAGGGCGAGCCGATGGGCAACTACAAGTCCGTGCTCTCCGCCGTCCGCCAGATCAGTGCCATGCCTCCCGAGGGCTTCGGCATCTCCGCGCGCAACATCACCGTCTCCACCGTCGGCGTGGTGCCGGGCATCAAGAAACTGACCGCCGAGGGCATCCCGGTGCGCCTGGCCGTCTCGCTGCACGCGCCCAACGACGAGCTGCGCGACGAGCTGGTGCCGATGAACAAACGCTTCAATTCCGAGCAGGTCCTTGACGCCGCCCACGACTATTATCTGGCCTCGCACCGCCGCGTGAGCATCGAATACGCCCTCATGCGCGGCATCAACGACCAGGCCGAGCATGCCCGCCAGCTGGCCCACCGCCTCAACCGCTACGGCAGCGACTGGGTGCACGTCAACCCCATCCCGTTGAACCCCATCGAGGGCTCGAAATGGACCGCCTCCGAGCCCGAGGACGAGCGGCGTTTCCTGGAGATCCTGCACAGCGCCGGCATCACCGCCACCCTTCGCGACACCCGCGGCTCCGACATCGACGGCGCCTGCGGCCAGCTCGCGGCCAAGGCCATCAAAGGCTGAAACGCTTCTCGCGCGAGTTTAGCGTAATGTCGTACTCGAGGTATCTGAGGGAGTCCCAGATACCTCTTTCGCTATGTTTGCCCAGTTTCGTATATCGATATTCACCGCCTATCGCGCTTGCCAAATGAGACGGGAAGCCACGCCAATCCTCATTCCGGTTAGTCTTGGAACAATAATCAACGGCTGAAAGGCTGCCCTCACAAGGCTTGGAGGCGAGCAATGGCATTGGCGGTTCGGGTCATCCCGTGTCTGGACGTGGACGACGGGCGCGTGGTCAAGGGCGTGCATTTCGAGAACCTCAAGGACGCCGGCGACCCCGTGGAGCTCGCGGCCCGCTACTACGCCGAGGGCGCCGACGAGCTCACCTTCCTCGACGTCACCGCCTCAAGCGGCCACCGCCGCACCATGATGGACGTCGTCACCCGCACCGCCGGACAGCTCTTCATCCCGCTGACCGTTGGCGGGGGAGTCCGCACCGCCGACGACGTGGACGCGTTGCTGCGTTCTGGCGCCGACAAGGTGAGCGTCAACACCGCCGCCATCAACGACCCCACGCTGATCAGCAAGGTCGCCAAGCGCTTCGGCAACCAGGTGCTCGTCCTCTCTGTCGACGCGCGGCGCGAACGTGGGGAGCAGCACACCAAGTCCGGCTACGAGGTCACCACGATGGGCGGCCGTCATTCCACGGGCATCGACGCGCTGTGGTGGGTGAAACGCGCCGAGCAGCTGGGCGTCGGCGAGATCCTGCTCAACTCCATGGACGCCGATGGCACCGGCGACGGCTTTGATCTTGAGATGATTCGCGCGGTGCGTGGCATCGTCGATTTGCCGTTGATCGCCAGTGGCGGGGCCGGGAAGCTTGAGGATTTCCCGCCGGCCATCGAGGCCGGTGCCGACGCGGTGCTCGCCGCCTCGGTCTTTCATTTCGGCAAGCTCACGATCAGCCAGGTCAAAGAGACCATGCGCGCCCACGGCATAACGGTTCGATAGTCCTGGCGTCCCCCCGCCGCGTTTCGGCATGCGGAATGATGCCTGTTTTAAAGCCGTTTCTCGGCTAGGCTGGCCTGCAAAGACTTTTAATCACAAGGGGATAGACAAGGCATGGCACAAGACGAGACGCAATACGACAACACGGTCTCCCTCGATCCCCGCATTGCCGCACGGCTCAAGCGCGACGCCAAAGGCCTCGTGGCCGCCGTCATCCAGCAATATGATTCCGGCCAGGTGCTGATGGTCGGCTACATGAACGACGAGGCGTTGCGGCGCACCCTGAGCACCGGCCGCGTCACATTCTGGTCGCGTTCCCGGCAGGAGTATTGGCGCAAAGGCGACACCTCCGGCCACGTGCAATATGTGAAGGCGCTTTCGATCGATTGCGACGGCGACGCGCTGCTCGTCGAGGTGGACCAGGTGGGGGCCGCGTGCCACACCGGTGCCCGTTCATGCTTCGAGGCCGGCGGCCAGATTCCGGTGGTCGTGGGCCACAGAAAACCAGAGGAGGTTGATGATGGAAACAGCAAGCGTTGAGCACCTCGAGTGGGGCGGCACCTGGCCGAGCCGCGAGCAATTCCATCATCTCGCCGAAGAGGGCTATCGCGTGGTGCCCGTCGTGCGTCGCCTTCTGGCGGATTCGCTCACTCCGGTAGGCCTTTACGAACGCCTGGCCCAGGGTCGGAGCGGTACCTTCATCCTCGAATCGGCGGAATATGGCGGCCAGTGGAGCCGTTACAGCTTCATCGGCGTCAATGCCATGGCGCAGTTACGCTCCAACGGTGGCCAGGCGGATTGGCTCGGCCAGGTGCCCGCGGGCGTGCCGCGCGAGGGCGACGCGATTGAAGTTGCCCGCCGTGCCCTTGAGGTGCTCAAGGCGCCCAAGGTCGAAGGCCTGCCGAGCCTCACCAGCGGTCTCGTCGGCTCCGTGGGCTGGGACTCCCTGCGCCATTGGGAGCCGAAGCTTCGCGGCAACGCGCCTGATGAGACGGGGCAGCCCGAGATGGTGCTGGCCCTGGCCACCGACATCGCCGTGGTCGACCACGTCAACGGATCAGTATGGCTCATCGCCAACGCCGTGAACGTCGACGACAAGCCGACCCGCGAGAGCGAGGCCTACGACGCCGCGATATCAAGGCTTGAGAAGATGCAGCGTGCCGCGGCCACGCCGGTGGCGGGGGAGTCGCGCGTCAATGTCCTCGATTCGAACCGGTCCCAGCCTGAGCTGCGCTTCCGCACCCCGAAAGGCGAATACGAGCATGCGGTCGAGGAGGCCAAGCGTCATATCGTCGACGGCGACGCCTTCCAGATCGTCGTCTCGCAGCGCCTCGAGGTCGATTCGCCGGCCGACCCCTTCGACGTCTACCGCGTCCTGCGCACGCTCAACCCGAGCCCCTACATGTATTTCTTCGCCCTCACCGACCCGCAGGGCCGTCTCTTCAACGTCATCGGCTCAAGCCCCGAGACGCTGATCAAGGTGGAGGACGGCCACGCGATGACCTTCCCGATCGCCGGATCACGCCCGCGCGGCGCCACCCCCGAGGAGGACGAGAGCCTGGCCAAGGAGCTGCTTGCCGACCCCAAGGAACGCAGCGAGCACATCATGCTGGTCGACCTCTCGCGCAACGACCTGAGTCGTGTCTGCAAACCCGAGACGGTGGCCGTGGTCTCGCTGATGGACATCAAGCGTTTCAGCCATATCATGCACATCTGCTCGACGGTCACCGGCCAGGTCGACCCGGAGCTCAGCACCTTCGACGTCTTCACCTCGGCGTTCCCGGCAGGCACGTTGTCGGGCGCCCCGAAGCCCCGCGCCATCGAGATCATCGACGAGCTGGAGCCGGCCGACCGCGGCATCTACGGCGGCACCGTCGGCTACTTCGACTTCTCCGGCAACATGGACATGGCCATCACCATCCGCACCGCCTTCCTGCGCGACCACAAGGCCTACGTGCAGGCCGGCGCGGGCATCGTGCTCGATTCCGTGCCCGCCAACGAGTGGCAGGAGACCCGCAACAAGGCCGCGGCGAGCGTCGAGGCTGTCCAGATTGCGGCCCAGCTACGCGGCGTGTGAGCCTCCTCGCTACACTACGAAGTATCCGTCTCGCCCATCCTTTCATATCTTGGATAGACCATAACGGATGATTGTTTTTATATCGGAAATCAGGTGAAGGAGGCAAACTCGACCGAAGACGGCAAGGCAAGATAACCAGTTCAACAACCACAGGAAAACAACAAGACGATTACCTGCCGAAAGCGGGGATTCCGGGGTCAAAGCAGTGGCGTGACCCGAGGGGATTCCGGCGTATAGCGGCGGATAACGGAGGCAAAAATGTCGGTACTCGACGAACTGGTGGCGGGAGCCACCGAAGACATGCAACAACGCGAGCGATTGGTGTCGCTCAAGCAACTGCAGCGGATGGCGCAGGACGCGCCCCAGGCCATCGACGCCACGCGATGGCTCCGTTCGTCGGACGGCATACCCGTCATCGCCGAGATCAAGCGCGCCTCGCCCTCCAAGGGTCATCTGGCCGACATCGACGACCCGGCCGCCCTCGCCCGCGAATACGAGCGTGGGGGAGCCAACGCCATCTCCGTGCTGACGGAGGGACGTTGCTTCCTGGGCTCGCTCGATGACTTCGACAAGGTGCGTGCCGCGGTCCACATCCCGCTGTTGCGCAAGGATTTCGTGGTCGACGAATACCAGGTCTGGGAGTCCCGGGTCCACGGCGCCGACATCATCCTGCTGATCGTCGCCGCGCTTGACGACGACAAGCTGGCCTCGTTGTTGAATCTGGCGACCCATCTTGGCATGACCACTTTGGTCGAGACCCACAGCCGCGAGGAGATCGACCGCGCCGTGAAGGCCGGAGCGAAGGTCATCGGCATCAACGCCCGGAACCTGAAGGACCTCAAGGTCGACGTGAGCAGGTACGCCGAATTGGCGAAGGATCTGCCCGACGACGTCATCAAGGTGGCCGAGTCCGGAGTCTTCGGTTCCGTCGAATTGAACGATTACGCCGAGGCCGGCGCGGATGCCGTGCTGGTCGGTGAGGGCGTCGCCACCGCGAGCGACCACGCACAGGTCGTGCACCGTCTGGTCGTGGAGGGTGAGCGCTTCAAGGCCTCCAGCACCCTGCCGTTGAGTGAGCACCAAGGGCCGTATTTCGGCCGTTTCGGTGGCCGCTATGTGCCCGAGGCGCTGATCGGCGCGTTGGACGAGCTGAACGACATCTACACCAAGGCCAAGGCCGATCCGGAATTCCAAAACGAGTTCGCCACGTTGAGCCGTGAATATGTCGGTCGTCCCTCGCCGCTCACCGAAGCGCCGCGCTTCGCCCAACGGTTGAACGAGCGCACCGGCCTCAATGCCCGTGTGTTCCTCAAACGTGAGGACCTGAACCACACCGGCGCCCACAAGATCAACAACGCGCTGGGCCAGGCACTACTGGTCAAGCGCATGGGCAAGAAGCGCGTCATCGCCGAGACCGGAGCCGGGCAGCACGGCGTGGCCTGCGCCACCGTCTGCGCCAAGTTCGGCCTCAAATGCCGGGTCTACATGGGCCAGATCGACGCGCGTCGCCAGGCGCTGAACGTCGCCCGCATGAGGATGCTCGGCGCCGAGGTCGTGGAGATCACGCAAGGCACCAGGATTCTGAAGGACGCCATCAACGAGGCGCTGCGCGACTGGGTCACCAATGTGGAGGACACGCACTATATGCTGGGCACGGTCGCCGGCCCGCATCCCTTCCCCTCGATGGTCCGTGATTTCCAGAAGATCATCGGCGAGGAGATCGCCCGCCAGCTGAACGAGGACTACGGCATCGACCATCCCGACGCCGTGTGCGCGTGTGTCGGCGGCGGATCCAACGCCATCGGCGCGATGAACGCGTTCCTCGACGACGACCGCGTGAACCTCTATGCTTACGAGGCGGGCGGCCACGGGCCCAAGTCCGGCCACCACGCCATCCGCCTGACCCCCGGAACCGGCCAGCTCGGCATGTTCCAAGGCGCCAAGTCCTACCTGCTGGAGAACGACGAGGGCCAGACCCTCGACACCTACTCCATCTCCGCCGGCCTCGACTACGCCTCGGTGGGCCCCGAACACGCCTGGCTCCAGGAGATCGGCCGCGTCAACTACTCGTATGCGACCGACGACGAGGCCATGGACGCCTTCAAGGACCTGTGCGAGACCGAGGGCATCATTCCCGCGCTCGAAAGCTCCCACGCCGTCGCCGGTGCCTACAAGGCCGCCGCCGACCTCAAGGCCAAGGGTTACAAGAACCCTGTCATCGTGGTCAACATCTCCGGTCGAGGAGACAAGGATGTGGCCACCGCCGGCAAGTGGTTCGGCTTCCTGACCGACGAGCAGAGCCGCGCGCTCGACGCCAACGGCGCGCCCGGCATGACCCTGGATGACGCCAAGAAGGACGGAGAGTGAAATGAGCAACACAACCACAGTGAACACGCCTTCAGGCCAGCCCCTCGGCATCAGCCACACGCCCAGCAAGACCGCGCAACGCCTCGACAAGTGCAAGGCCGAGGGCCGTCCGGCCTTCATCGGCTATCTGCCGCTCGGCTTCCCGAACCCGGAATACTCGCCACGCGCCTTCGAGACGCTGGTTAAGCACGGCGTCGACATCGTCGAGGTCGGTCTGCCCTACACCGACCCGGTGATGGATGGCCCGGTCATCCAGGCCGCGTCCCGTCTGGCGCTTGAGGCCGGCGAGCGTATCGCCGACACCTTCGAGGCCGTCGAGGCGGTGGCCAACGCCGGCGGCGTGCCGCTGTTGATGGGCTATTGGAACCTCATCTTCCATTATGGCGTCGAGCGCTTCGCCACCGACCTGGCCAATGCCGGCGGCGCGGGCATCATCACCCCCGACCTCATCCCCGACGAATCCGGCGAATGGATCGAATCCTCCGACCGCCACGGCCTCGACCGCGTCTACCTGGTCGCCCCCGACTCCACCGACGAGCGTCTGAAGGCGGTCGCCCGGAACTACCGTGGCTTCGTCTACGCGGCTAGCCGCATGGGCGTCACCGGCGAGCGCGAGTCCATCTCGGCCACACCCGAACACCTGGTCGAGCGCGTGCGCAAGGCCGGAGCCGAGCACGTGTGCGTCGGCATCGGCGTCTCCACGCCCGAGCAGGCCCGCGAGGTCGGCTCCTACGCGGACGGCGTCATCGTCGGCTCGGCCCTCGTCCACACGCTGCTCGACGAAAGCGGCGAGGCCATCTGCGACCCCGAACAAGGCCTCAAGGCGCTGGCCGCCAAGACCGAGGAACTGACCGAAGGCGTGCGCACCGCCCGCAAGTAGCCGGCAATCGCCGAAATCGTCAAATCCAAAATAGACATCCGCGGTGGTCCGCTTCTGTATTTCAGAAAGTGGACCATCGCGGATTCCTTTATACAAGCCATTTGCAAGGCGATGGCGTATGATGGCTTGCAGTTGCATATTTCCCATCAATGAGGTGCCATGTTACTGAGCTATATCCCGTCGCCGACGATCTCGCAGTTCTCCATAGGCCCGGTGACCATACGCTTCTACGCGCTGTGCATCCTCGTGGGCATCATCCTGGCCGTCTGGATCACCAACCGTCGCTGGAAGCGCTACGGCGGCGACTTCGACCAGATCCTCGACATCACCCTGTGCGCCGTGCCCGCCGGCATCATCGGCGCGCGCCTCTACCACGTGGTGACCACCCCCGAGCGCTTCTTCGGCCCGAACGGCGACCCGATGGAGATCGTGCGTATCTGGCACGGCGGGCTCGGCATCTGGGGCGGCGTGCTCCTCGGTGCGCTGGCGGCCTGGGTGTGGTGCCGCCACAAGCATTACCCGATGGCCCTATTGGCCGACGCAGTGGCCCCGGCGCTCCTGGTGGCCCAGGCGGTCGGCAGGCTCGGCAACTGGTTCAACCAGGAGCTCTACGGCGCCCCGACGAAACTTCCCTGGGGCCTCAAGCTCAACACGGTGGGCACGGCCATCGGCCACGGCGAGCAATGCTACGACGGCGCCAGCTGCCCCACAGGCACCCTCTTCCAACCCACGTTCCTCTACGAGATGATCTGGAACCTCATCGGCGCCGCGCTCATCGTCTGGATCGGCGCCAAGCTCGCGCACTGGCTCAAGGCCGGCAGCCTCTTCGCCATCTACATCATGTGGTACACGGCCGGCCGCACCTGGATCGAGGCGCTGCGCATCGACTTCGCCCACGAGTTCCTCGGCGTGCGCATCAACGTGTGGGTCTCGATGGTCGTCTTCATTCTCGGAGTCATCACCTTCGTCGTGCTGCAACGCGTCGGCGGCCACACCCCGGAGCTGGCCGAACGGCTGCGCACCCTGACCGAGGTGGAGGAGCGCGCCGAAGCCGAGCAGGAGCGCGAGCAGTCCAGGCGCAAGGCTGAATCGAAGGCCGAATCACGGTCTGTGGGAGGCTCGAACGACAAGAAACACGGGCAAAAATAGACACATGGTATCGCAAGTGTCCATCTATTCGCCTGACCTGGTGAGGCGACGCTCACAACGGCGGCGCAGGGCCCTTCAAGTCGTTCATATCGCATAAGATAGAAGGCTATGACCATTCAAATCGCACCAAGCATTCTTTCAGCCGATTTCTGCAATCTCCAACGTGACCTCGAGGCCATCAGCCATGCCGACCTCGTCCACGTCGACGTGATGGACCACCATTTCGTGCCCAACCTCACCTTGGGCGAGCCTGTGGTCAAGCGCATCTGCGAGGTGACCGACCTGCCGGTCGACGTACATCTGATGATCGAGGATCCGGACCGTTGGGCCCCGGAGTACGCCAAGCTGGGCGCCGCCTCGGTGACTTTCCATATGGGTGCCGCGCACGCCCCGGTGCGTCTGGCGCGCCAGCTGCACGAGATGGGCTGCAAGGCCTGCTTCGCCGTGCGCCCCGCCGAGCCGGTCGAGCCGATTTTCGACATCCTCGACGAGTTCGACATGATTCTCGTCATGACCGTCGAGCCCGGATTTGGCGGCCAGAAGTTCCTCGACAACCAGATGGCCAAGGTGCGCCGCCTGCGTGACGAGATCACCCGCCGCGGGCTCGGCACCCACATCCAGGTCGATGGCGGCGTGAGCTCCAAGACCGCGCATATCGTCGCCGAGGCCGGCGCCGACGTGCTCGTGGCCGGTTCCGCCGTCTATGGCGCCGAGGACCGTGCCCAGGCGATCGACGACATCCGCTCCAAGGCCGAGGCCGCCTACCGCGCCTGAACGGCTGGGAATGGCGGGGCTCGAAACACGGAGAGCCATGTGGTGTCGTCGGTGAGCCTGCGCTGTGGCGTATGCGTGACGGACGATGAGTAACGCGTAAAAAAAGAAGACAAGGAAGACGGAAGACAGATGAAGACATTCGAATCGCTCTTCAAGGAGCTTGAGGAGAAGGCCAAGACCAGACCGGCGGGCTCAAAGACCGTCGACGAGCTCGACCGAGGTACCCATTTCATCGGCAAGAAGATCACCGAGGAGGCCGGCGAGACGTGGATCGCCGCCGAATACGAGGGCGCCGACCGCACGGCCGAGGAGATGAGCCAGCTCATCTACCATCTCCAGGTCATGATGATCGACCGCGGCATCACCCTCGACGACATCTACAAGAACCTTTAGGGCAGCAAAGGAGGCAACGGCCCATGTTACGAATCGCGGTGCCCAACAAAGGCATGCTTTCAGAACCGGCGTGGAACCTGCTCGGCGAGTCGGGCTACCAGCTGCGCACCCAACCGCGCCAGCTGGTCGTCGAGGACCACGACAACGACGTGGAGCTCTTCTACCTGCGTCCGCTCGACATCGCGATTTACGTGGGCCAGGGCGCCATCGACGTCGGCATCACCGGCCGTGACATGCTGCTCAACACCACCACCGAGGCCAGCGAGGACATCCCGCTTGGTTTCGGCGCCTCCACCTTCCGCTTCGCCGCGCCCAAAGACTCGCCAATCACCAAGCTCGAGGACGTCGACGGCAAGCGCATCGCCAGCTCCTTCGACAAGCTCGTGGCCGACTACCTGGCCGCCCACGGCCTCAAGGCCGACATCACCCACCTGGACGGCGCCGTCGAATCGTCGGTGCAGCTCGGGGTGGCCGATCTCATCGCCGACGTCGTCTCCACCGGCACCACGCTGCGCAACGCGGGCCTGCGGACTTTCGGCGAGCCGCTGCTGCACTCCGAGGCTGTGCTCATCCGTTCGCCCCACATCGCCGAGGACGACAAGCGGCTCATCACCTTCCGACGAAGGCTCGAAGGCGTGCTCACCGCCCGCCGCTACGTGATGATGGACTACGACGTGCCCATCGCCAAGGTCTCCGCCGCCGTCAACATCGCCGGAGGGCTCGAAAGCCCGACCATCTCGCCGCTGCATGACCACGAGTGGTGCGCCGTGCGCGTGATGGTGCCCCGCAGCGAGGTCAACCAGATCATGGATCGTCTCTACGACGTCGGAGCCCGGGCCATCATCGTCACCGCCCTGCAGGCCTCGAGAATCTGAGGCAGCCGTACACCAATGAGAATCCCCAGAATACCAAGCCGATACAGCCCCGACGCCAGGGACATCTACTTCACCGTCCCCAACCTCATCAGCCTGCTGCGCATCGTTTCCATACCCTTCATCGCGATGTTCACCGCCGAGCGCAAGATGATCCCGGCGCTTATCGTCCTCGCCCTTTCGGCGGCCAGCGACGGGCTTGACGGCATCATCGCCAGGAAGTTCAACCAGGTCAGCAAGATCGGCCAGATCCTCGACCCGGTGGCCGACAGGCTCCTTATCTTCTGCAGTATCCTCGCCCTGGGGCTGGCGGGCATCATCCCATGGTGGATGCTCATCATCGTGGGCATCCGAGACCTGATACTGCTGGTGCTCATCGTCGTGCTCGCCCAGCACGACTACGGCCCGCTGCCCGTCCACTTCGTCGGCAAGGCCGGCACGGCGCTGCTCATGATCGCCATCACCGCGCTTATCTTCGCGGACCTGTGGCAGAACCTCTTCACCCAGATCCTGCATCTCGCGGCGTTGGCCGCCGGCATCTGGGGCATCGTGCTCTATTGGCTCGCCGGCTACATCTACATCCGCCAGGGCGTCACCCTGATCCGCCACGACCATGACGGCGACACCACCCACGACGTCGAGCGCGGGTAGCGGCCTATGGCAAGCCTTTCCGACACACCAACCCCCACCTCCTTCCCGGTCAGCCCGGACGAGACGCCCATCAGACGCAGGGCGGCCTTCTCCAAGCTCGCCCGCCAGCTCGGCACCCGCCACGCCCTGACCGAGGACGAGACCAACACGCTCGAGAACCGGCACCGCCGCAAAGTTGACGACGACAGCCTGCGCCTCATCGACGACCTCACCAACAGGCCGCTCGACCCGCTTTTCTCCGATGCGAGGCTCACCCAGCGCAAACCCCGCTCCGCCTTCACCATCTGGGCCACGCGTGTGGTCGTATTCCTGATCTGCGTGGCCGTGGGCCTTTCCGGCAGCGTCTTCGTGCGCCAGCTCAACACCGACCCGCGCAAGCAGGTGCGCAAAAGCCTCATCGCCGAGCTCCAGCAGCAGAACACCGAGCTCAACAAGCTGAGCTCCCAAGTCACCGACCTGCACTCCCAGGTCACCAAACGCTCCGACTCCATGCCCTCCACGGCGCTCGACCCCACGCTGGCCAACGACGAGATGGTCAACGGCGTGCTCAAGGTCAAGGGCCCCGGCGTGGTCATCACCATGGCCGACCCCATCGCCACCAACGGCCAGAAGAACTCGGGCGCCACCCCGCGGGAGACCAACGGCGAGCACATCCGCGTGGTCACCGACGCCGACATCCAGACCATGGTCTCCCTGTTATGGAGCCTCAAGGCCGAGGCGATCTCGGTCAACGGATACCGCATCGGCGCCTCAACCTCGGTGCGCACCGCGGGGCAGACCATCCTCATCGGCGTCAACCAGGTGTCAAGCCCGTATAAGATAGAGGCGATAGGGGATCGTAGGGCATTGTCGAACGGGCTGAGCAAACGCGCGCAACCGGAGCTATACAGCCAGTTCGAGCAGATGGGCATCCATCCGCAGGTCTCGACGTCCTCCTCGTTGACATTGGACGCCGCCGAGACCACGAATCTCACGCAAGCGAAAAGGAGCAAGTGATGGCAGCTGTTTTGGGCCTCATCATAGGCGTGATCATCGGCATCTTCGTCAAACCGGACATCCCGATCATGCTGCAGCCTTACCTGCCGATCATGGTGGTGGCCGCGCTCGATGCCCTGCTCGGGGCCGCGCGCTCGTACTTCGAACGCTCGTTCTCCGACAAGGTCTTCGTCATCTCCTTCATCTCCAACGTGCTCACCGCCACGCTCCTGGTGCTGCTCGGCAACCAGCTCGGCGTCGGCTCCCAGCTGCAGACCGCCGTCATCGTCGTGCTCGGCATCCGCATCTTCTCCAACGTTTCGGCGATTCGTCGCTTCATCTTCAAGGGCTGATCGCTGATGGCGAAAAACAAGACGACAAGGGATCTGGTCAGCAAACTGCACGTCCAGCACGCGCAGGACGAGCGCAACGACAGCACCGACACGGGCTCGTTCCCGGTGGTGCGGCGCAAGCCCAACCTGCGCGCCAACGGCAAGCTGACCAGGCTCATGACGAGCATTCTGATCGTCGTGCTGTGCGCGCTGCTCGGCTTCGGCTACGCCATCCAGCTCAACAACAAATCCTCCACCTACGAGACGATGAGCGAGGAGGAGCTCACCCGTCTGATCAGCGAGACCAGCACCCAGGTGCAGAACCTCCAGCAGCGCAAGGCCGAGCTCACCGGCCAGCTCAACTCCCTGAAGGCCGCGGCCAACAAGCAGCAGGAGGCCGAGCGCATCGCCAAGGAGAACGAGGAGACCAGCGGCATCCTCTCCGGGCGTCTGCCGGCCACCGGCAAGGGCGTGGTCATCACCATCTCCGAGGGCTCGAAGGACCGCATCGACGCCTCCACGATGTTCCAGCTGCTTGAGGAGCTGCGCAATGCCGGCGTGGAGGTCATGGAGCTCAACGACGTGCGCATCATCACCTCGTCCTACGTCTTCGACACGAAGACCGGCCTCGATTGCGACGGCACGAAGATTCACGCGCCCTACACGTTGAAGGCGATCGGCGACCCGCAAAACCTGCAGAACGCCGTCAACATCGCCGGCGGCGTGGGCTCGCGCCTCAAGGTCAAGTTCGGCGCGCAGGTCAACGTGACCCCGTCGGATAGTGTGGATATCAGTCAGACCCGGGATGTCGGCCAATATAAGTACGCGAAGACGGTAGAATAGAGCTATGACTAATCCGATTCCAAGCGCGGGGGAGACCACGATCATCGGTCTGCCCGCCGTCAATATTCCCGTGACCGCCACCGGCGACCGTCCGCTCACGCAGGACGACCTCGACACCATCACCAAGCTGAGTCCGGGCTCCGCCTTGCTCATTTCGACCAGGGGAGCGGTTTCGGGCTCAAGGTATTTGCTGGATGAGGACGAGGTGACCGTCGGGCGCGACCCGCACGCCGACATCCTGCTCGATGATTCCACCGTCTCCAGGAACCATGCGATCTTCAAGCGTATCGGCACGCTTTTCCAGGTGGAGGACGCCGGTAGCCTCAACGGCACGTACGTCAACCGGCAGCGCGTCGACAGCGCCGTGCTCAAGAACGGTGACGAGATCATGATCGGCAAGTTCCGTCTGGTGTTCTTCTCGCCGACTGGCGCCACCGCGTGAATGTAATACATTTGCTCTGATTCTGGATTCGCTAGGAGAGGGAGGCGACATATGAGCATGGACACTCGTCAACCATCGGTGTCTAGGCCAACATCTGTCCCTCCTTCTGCTGGTTCTACTGTCGCTTCCGTTTCTTCCGTTTCCTCTGTTTCTTCAGCGTCGGCATCGAAACCTCAACGCGGCGCGACAAGCGGCGGGGACCTGGTGCAGGGGGAGTTGTTCACCGAATCCTCGGATGACGACGCCACACGCGGCTATCGCGGCACCGTCGCCTCCAAGGTGGCCGGCATCACCTACCGCCAGCTCGATTACTGGGCCCGCAAGCAGATCGTCGTCCCGTCCATCACGCCGTCGCATGGCTCTGGCTCGCGCCGTCTGTATTCGTTCAAGGACGTGCTGATCTTGGCCGTCTCGAAGAAGCTGCTGGACACGGGCGTCAATCTGCAGAACGTCACCGCCGCCATCGGCTTCCTCTCGCGCCACCGCACCAGCGAGCTCGAGCATATGACCATCATCTGCGACGGCCAGGATGTCAGGGAATGCGAGAACGGCGATGAGGTGCTGAGGCTGATCGACCAGGGCACGGCGGTGTTCGCGGTCTCGGTGGGGAAGTTGTGGCATCGCGTCGAGTCCCAGCTTGAGCAGGAAAAGCACGTGGACCTCACGCCCGCCGATTCCTCCGCCATGGCGTCGCCCTTGCCGCCCATCGATGACATCGCCGCCGAGCGCATGCGCCAGAAGCTCGAGACCCAGCATCGTGAGCGCGCCTTGCAGCATTGATGATGGTTTCGAACATTTGTTTGCAGCAAATTATAGTTCTTGTTATTAGTTTATTTATTGGCTAGATTCTAGGATTTAGAGACATCAACCGACATCGACACAACGCAAAGGAATCGAACACATGGCCGCTATACTTCCCGGATTCCTCTGGGTGTTCGCCTTGTTGTGGGCGCTGGGAATCTGCGCGATCTGCCTGGTGAATGGAGCCTTGCGCAAGAAGGACGACCATCGCCAGGTCGAGACGGTGCAATGGTCGGTCATCGCCATGCAGATCGTCTCGATGTTCATGTGCTGTGCGCCCTACGGCATCTACAAGCTGCTATACGACCAAATCCAAGGCGCGGCCCGTCACGTCTACGCCATGTTGGGCATCCCGTCCGCCGTCGTTCTAGGCGTCTTTTTCGTGGCCGAGCTGGTCCTGATGTATCTGCAGGCCAATCGTGCCCAGCGCGACATCATCGACGACGTCCTCACCAAGCGTCACCACGCAAAATAGAATTAGCGGCGCTGTAAGCAGCTCCGTGGACGAATGCGTTTATGCAGGTAGTCTACGAAACGTTATGCCAAGATTCCTGAACATTATCATCAGTAGGGGCGTCTCCACGTTATGTAAGCAAGCTTGTTTGGTACATAACGTGGAGACGTTATGTACAGATTCCTATGCATTAACATCAGTAGGGGCGTCGCTACGTTATGTAAGCCAAGCGCAGCTTGGGTATATAACGTAGCGACGTTATGTCGAGATTTCTTCGAAATCTGACATAACGTACATTATCGGGATTTGGCCAGTTAGGTCAGGAGTTTGGTGCCGCTGATATTAGTTATTTCCTGCAGCTGCGCTTACTGCTGGGTTGCCTCAGCTATTTTACAGTCACGTTTATAGTTTTTCTGTTGTTGACTGTTGACTTATTCGCATTGTCTGTCATCGTCGACAAAGTGTCACTGAACATTCCAGCGCTCGCCAGTTAACATCAGCCCGCATTTCCGTCACTTACCGCCGCAAAAAATACTCCTCAACAGCATCAGCCAGCTCATCGACGTGATCGATAACCCGGTACACACCGTGTTCCTGCAGCTCGCCAGGCTCTGCGTAGCCCCAGCCGCAGCCCAGGCAATCGAGTCCGGCGGCTTTGGCGCCATCGGCGTCGGTCCAGCGGTCACCGACCATCAAAGCCTGGTCGCCATGCGCCTTGCTGAATCCAAGCTCGTCGAAGCCGTGCAGGATGACCTGTTCCTTGCTTTTGACCTTGCCGTCGCGGCTGGCGCCAAAAACGTCGTCCAAGACCGGGCTGAGGCCGAAATGCTCGCAGACCGGAATGGCCTGATATTCGGGCTTGCAGCTGGCCACGGAGAGCCTGTAGCCGGCGTCGTGTAGCTTCTGGAGCTCGTCCATGATGCCCGGATACAGCGTGCTGCAGTATTTTCCGGGCACTTTGTGTCCAGGGTTATTCGGGTCATCGAAAACCGCCAGATCGCCATAATAATCCCTGAACGCCTTCACGCCGACGGCGACCAGTTCCTCGGGCACGTCGTTGCGCCTGAACGATTCGGAGATCGGCGGGCCGATGAACCGACGCAGCTCGGTCTGATCCGGTACCGGTAGTTCCATGGCCTCGTAGGACTTCTTCAAGGCCGCGATGATGCCTTGCTCCGAGCGTGTGAGTGTACCGTCAAGGTCAAGTAGGACGACGTTCATGCTGTGCCGATGCTTCCTCTGGTGTTGATTGGAATATATATGATTCGTATATTTAGTATAACGATTGACGTTGGAGCTTATATGCAAAACGACGGGCAAGCGTTGATTGCTTCCCGTCGTTCGTTTTCATGACTTTCCCCTGATGACGTTCGTGGCGAACCCAAAGAATGGCCTGCGGCCTACTCCCCTGGCCTCACTCGTAATCCGGGAACCAGCCCTCGTTGTGCATCTTCAGGCGCTTGGCGAGCAGCTCCTTGAGCTCGTCCTCGGTGCGGCGCTCCATGAGCATGTCCCAGTGCGTGCGGGTCGGCTTCTTGATTTCGTCCACCTCGGCGTCGTCGGCGTTCTCGCGCTTGGCGACCTCGCCGCAACGGCATTCCCATTCGGCGGGAGGCTCAGCGCCCTCGGCGAATGGCAGGATCGTGCGGTGCCCTTTCGGGCAGACGTACGCCACATCGCTTCGTGCCGCGAAATCCACGTTGTCGTCCGATTCCAGCGATTTCGCCCCGATGCTCATGCCGCGCAGGCTACGTTCGGCCATAGATATGCCTCCTTAAAACATTGCTTCATCCAAGCTACAAAACAGTTTGGACGAGCATCTTATTCCATCAATCCACGAAAAGCCAATGAATTCGCCGCATCCGAAGCGCCGTGAAGCGCAGGGCGCATATAGCGGCGAACGCCATGCCTAGTCGACGCCCGAATAGGCGACGATGCCGCGGTTGACCATCTTGACCGCCGCCCGCGCCGATTCGGCGAGGTTCGGGTTGCCCTTCTCGTAATAAGGGTAGGCCATGGCTATCTGCTGCAGGATGTCGGCCACGCGCTTGGCGTTGCGTACGAAGTCGCCGCCGGTCATCTCGGTGCCGTGCAGAATCTGCGCCAGGTCCTCTCCCCTGGACCAGTCGTACATCACGTCGACGATGCCGAAGTCCAGCGGCTCGGATTCCTCCAGGTCGGCGTCGTCCTTCATGCCCTCGACGTCGGCGAAGATCTCGCGCAGGTCGCCGCACACCTGGGCCACCTGGCCGTCCGGGCCTCCAGGGTAGCGCTTGGGCTCGTTGTCCCCTCCCCTGCGGGCCTGATAGACCAGCGAGGAGAGCACGGCCGCCAGCTCCTCGGGCTCGAGGTCGTCGAAGATCTGAGAACCGATCGCCTCGGCGAGCACCAGGTCGTACTCGCTGTAGAGATGACGCAGCAGCTGGCCGCTTTCGGTCAGGTGATAGGCCTTCTTGTTATTCGCGTCTTGCCGTTTGATGGTATCGTCGTCAATCGTTTCGAGGTGATTGACATTATCGCTATCCGCAGTTGCACCACGCTGTTGCGTGCTCAGATACCCCAGCGACTCGAGGATGGAGCATATACGGTCGAACTGACGGGCCACCGAGCCCGTCCTGGAGTCATAGCGGCTTTGGGCGCGGCGCAGCTCCTTGGACTCGCGCAGCCAGCGGTTGCCCCACTTGAGGTGCTTCTGGAAGTCCGGGCAGGACTTGCACGGGTGGTCAGATTCCTCGTTTTTGAGCTGCGCGATGCGCTGGTCAAGGTCACGGAAGGCCGCGGTGCGCTCCTTCTGGTTGTGGTACTGCCGGCGCTTGAGATGGCGACGCTCATCCTTCTGCAGGTATGAGAGCTTGCGGCGGATCTCCATCAACGATTTGAAATCGCCGTGCGAGCAGGCGAAGGCCTTCTCATAACCCTCGACGGCGCCACGCAAGGTGACGATGCGTGATTCCAGGTCGCCGGCGGACTCGTTGGCCTCCCACTGCGCGAAGGAATGGTCGAGCGTGTCGCGGGCCACGTCGTAATCGCTGGAATTGAGCAGGTTGACGGCCATGTTGAAGGTCGGTTTGAAGCTCGAGTGCAAGGGATAAACGCGTTTGCTGGAAAGGGAGGCGAGCGTGGCCGGCTCGAAGCCGCGATGGTCCACCACCACGGCGTGCCCCACGGTGTCGATGCCACGGCGGCCGGCGCGTCCGGTGAGCTGGGTGAACTCTCCCGGCGTCAACGTGACATGGTCGGTGCCGTTGAATTTCTGCAGCTTCTCCACCACCACGCAGCGTGCGGGCATGTTGATGCCCAGCGCCAGCGTCTCCGTGGCGAAGACCATCTTGACCAGCCCCTCCTCAAAGAGCCGTTCGACGATTTGGCGGAACAGCGCCACCATGCCGGCGTGGTGCGGCGCGAATCCCTCCTCAAGCGCGTAACGGAAACGCGCGAAGTCCAGCGCCTTGAGATCGGTGTGGCTTAATTGCCCCTCGACCATCTCGTCGACGATCTTGCGAATGCGCGCCACCTCGTCCTCGGTGGTGAGTTCAAGTCCGGCGTTGAGGCACTGCTCGACGGCCTGGTCGCAGCCATTGCGCGAGAAGATGAAATAGATGCCCGGCAAGAGGCCAAGGTAGTTGAGCTCGTCGACCACGGCCCAGCGGCGCGGCGCATAACGCTGGATCTGGTAGGACGAGCGGTGGTTGCGCTTGCCATGACGGCGTCGCCGATCGTCGCGGTGCTCGGCGGCTTGGCGTCGCGCTGCCTGCCGGTCGAGCTGGTCGATACGCTCGATCAACTTGGCGTTGAGCTTGGTGGTCTGTTCCCCCTCCTTGTTGTGACGATACAGGTCGATCAGCTGCGGCTCGTGGCGTTCGTCGGACTGCACCATCACCTGCTGCTCCAACGGCACCGGCCGCTTTTCGGAGACCACGAGCTTGGTGGTGCCGCGCACCGACTCCATCCACGCGCAGAAATCTTCCACGTTCGAGACGGTGGCGGAAAGGCCGATCACCTTCACCGATTTCGGCAGGTGGATGATGACCTCCTCCCACACGGGCCCGCGGAACTTGTCGGCCAGGTAATGCACCTCGTCGAGCACCACGTAGCGCAGCGCGCGCAGGGTCTCGGAACGCTCGTAGAGCATGTTGCGCAGCACCTCGGTGGTCATCACCACGATGTTGGCCTCGGAGTTGATGGAGGTGTCGCCAGTCAAAAGGCCCACGTTCTTCTCGCCGTAGAGCGCGACGAGGTCATGGTATTTCTGGTTGCTCAGCGCCTTGATCGGCGTGGTGTAGAAGGCCTTGACGTTGTGCTGCTGGGCCAGGTAGATCGCGAAATCGGCGGCCACCGTCTTGCCCGCGCCCGTGGGTGCCGCCACCAACACGTTGTCGCCCGCCTCGAGCGCCTCGTTGGCCTCGATCTGGAACCGGTCAAGTTCGAAGGGCAGTGTGGAGGCGAAACGCGCGGCCTGGGAGGCATTGTAGGTCTGCTGGCGCTTGAACGAGGCGTAGCGTTCGGCCGGCGAGGGAGAGGACTCCTCGGCGCTCTCCTCCTGCCCGTCATTGATGATGCGTTCGATGGAGGTGCCGGGAATGCGATGTGAACGGTGGGAATGATGCGAATGGGTCATGACTGTATTGGTTTGTCGCTCCAAAAAATAATGTCTCTATGGTTCTTAGATGGTATCGGCGAGGCTGTTCGTCGGTTGGCCGCTGTTGCCATTGCTACCAGCGCCGGTCCCGGCTCCGCTATTGCTGTTGCTATTGACAACACCGTTCGCTTGGCTGGCGTCGCTACCGGCGTTCGAGGATTGGGTGGTCCCGTTCGACGAACTCGCCCCAGTCTTGTCTGCCGCCACGCTTCCGGGCACGGGGTTGTCGCGCCACAGCGCCCACTTGCCCTCATGGCGCTGACGTTTCCTCGCGTCACGCGTCACGACGCCCTCATGCGCCTTGCTATACCGGCGTGAGGCCGTCTCCAATGGTTCCGTGAACGACGGGCGCGGAACCTTCGAACCGTGGTGATTGTCGTCGCCTTGCATGGCGCCAAGATAATGTTGGATGTTGTTGACCGTGCCGGAGGCGCTTTTCGCGGCGCGCACCGCATGAATCCCAGCGTAGGCCACGCCGCACGCGAAGACGGCGAGCACGACGACCGCCACTATGATCCAACCCCACCAAGGCATAGACGATTCCTTACTTTACTTCTGCTCGAGGCTGAGCTCGCGGTGGGCCCTGGCCACGATCATCAGGCGAAGCGTCTCGGGGGCCACGGCGACGATATGGCGGGCGTGCGCGATGCAGAAGGCCACGAACCAGGAATCCGAGGAGACCGTAAGGTGCACCTTTTCACCCTCGCCGCAAGGCTCCAATGTGGCGCCGGGCAGGGTCTTGATGAAGGAGAGGCCAGGCTTGTCGGTGATGAAGACGGCCGGCGTGCCGTTGTCGAAGCTCCACTTGCGCAGCTCGGCGACCGGAACGTTGGGGATGTCGAGCTTGGCGGTCGGCTCGACCAGCGTGGCCTTCTCGATGCGCGAGAGGCGCAGCACCTGCCAGATGCGCGGCAGGCCGTTGGCCTTGTTGATGGTCGTGTCTTTGGCGACGAACTGCTTCTCGTCCTTCGGCGCGGCCTTGGCCACATCCGTCCAGACGGCGACGTAGTACACGCCTTCGTCCACGAAAATCTTGGAGGGTGCCACCAGCTTGCGGCGCGTGCGGCCGGTGCCGTCGGTGTATTCCATGTCGAGCAGGGAGTCGGTGGAGATGGCGCGCTTGATGATGCCGAAGCTGCGCGGCTCCACCTCGTAGCCGGTGAGGCTCAGCCATGGGGTCTCCCCCGGCTTGACATGCTGCTGCAGGCGCTCGTAAAGTTGCTCGGCCTGCTCACGCTGCTGGTCTGGCAGCAGGGAGGAATGGGCGAGATAGCTCACCGAGGCGGTCAGCATGCTCAGGTATTGCTGCGAGATGCCGGCTAGGCGCTCGAGGCCCAGCGAGTTGGTGGCCGAGACGATGCCCTCTTCGTCGAGCAGTGACCAATCGATGTCGAAGAACTGGCTGCCGGCCATCTCCCCGTCGTCCGAGACGGTGGTCAGCGTGTTGATGTCCTTGCGGATCACCGCGATCGACTTGCGCTTCTCGTCGTCGTTCTTGGGCTCTCCGATGAAACGGTCGGCCAGCTCCTCGAGCGAATACTCCTCGCCCAGGTGGGCGGAGAGGAAGAGCATGAGGCGCAGCCTGCGGTCCACCTCGCTGCCGGTTTGGAAGGAGTTGCCGTGCTTCTGGTGGTTCTTGGATTCCTCCATGTCGCTGTCGGCGCTCGCCTTGCTGATCGAGTTGGAGACGATGGTCTCCTTCACCTCGTTCTGCGACTCGTCGGCCAGCGTGAAGTTCGAGGCGGCGTTGAGCCTGCGGTTCAGGGCGTCCACGGCCTCCTGTGGGGAGAGCACGCACGCGCCGGGATGCTCGAGGACGAACATGGCCAGATCGTCGGAATCGCTGTAGGCGACGTTCATCTGCTCGCCGTCCACATCCACGGTGGCCGCGAAGCGACGTGAATCGATGACCTTCACCAGCGTGTCGGGAATCGGCTGCGTGCCCAGGCCCGGGGCGATGGAATCAAGACCGAGTCCCGGCGTCGGGGTCTGCGGGACGCGCGGCGCGGTGCGGGAGGTGTGCTGTTGCTGCTCCTCCTCATGCTTGGCTGAGAGCGAAGAAATCGACATGGAACGGGCCAGATAATTCGCGGCGGCCAGAACCGGCAGGTCCTCCTGGCGAAAGCGCAGGCGCACGCGAGGCTCGTCGCCGAGCTGCAGACGGTACGATGCGAAATCCTGGCCTTCGGATTTCGATGAGTATTCTGGCTGGCGTGATTCGATGGCGATGCCCATCGCCGCGAGCTTGGCGCGGTCGCGCTGGAACTGTTTGGCGAACGCGGCCTTGGCGGCCTGGTCGGCCAGCTCCCCGTAGGAATCGGCGTAGGCCTTGACGCGTTGCGCTATCTGGCGTGAGGTGAGCCATTGTGGAAACGCGGATGACAATACAGCCAACACGTCCAGCTCATGTTTGCCCCACTTGTCGGAAAAACGTCGTCTCCCGTTGCTTCCTTCTGCCATTAGTCCTCACGTATCGTTAGTGTGCAAGTATGTCGTGCGTCTTTTAACGCACCGTTACTATATTAGATGTTTTTCTGGGAGAATTGCGCGATTTTTCAAATTTGACGTATTCCTCTCACTTTTTGCCTCTTCACCTGACTGTGGTATAATCCCGGCCTTTTCGACGCTTGGTTCGTTTGTGGTAACGATTGCCGTCGCCGACCGTGACATCGAATTTGATAGCGCTGCCGGCGACGCCTTGAGGCAGGGCTATCTCCACTCGTCGGGCTCGACGCCCTGCGGTCCCACGAACTCGCCGTTGGGCACGTAGCTTGGCTTGCCCTCGTCCTTCAGCAGCGCGTCGCCATAGAAGACGACGTTCTGCCCGAAGGTCCAGTCCCCCTCGATCGTCACCGAGTTGGCGGCCGCCAGCGACGGCACCGAATACGGGAAGCGCTCGTTGAAGTCCTCGATGTTCTTGTAGTACTCGGGGTTGAGCTTGATGTCGGGGAAGATGTAGTTGCCATCCTCCATCTCGTAGGAGTCCGTGAGATGGAAGCGGTCGGAGCGCATGATGAACAGGTCGTCGGTGGTCTTCACCGGCAGGAAGCGCATGCGGTCCACCTGCACGCAGATCGCGCCCTCGAACAGGCCGACAGCCGCGCCCATGGCCGTCTCGAGCTGCACGACCTTGGTGGTGCTCGGGTCGGTGGGGTCGACGGTCTTGTAGTTGCGGATGACCGGCAGGGGCAGCACGCCGTCGTATTCGGCGAGCTTGTCGCGCAAGGCGTCGATGCGCACCCAGATGCTGTTGGTGTTGAAGTAGGGATGGCGTTCGATGTCCTGGGCCATCTCCTCGTCGTCGGGATGCACCTGCGTCATCTCGCGCAGCATGAGCTGGCCGGTCTTCCTGTCACGCACGAAATGGCCGCCTTTGCGGTCCGCGTAGGTGCGGTTGGCGACCTCCATCATGAAGGGCGCGCCGGTGTTCTCGAAATACTGCGCCAGCGTGCGCGAGGGGCGTGCGCCGAGGTTGTCGGAATTCGAGATGAACAGATACTTGAAGCCCTGCTCCTCCAGCGTGTCGAGCAGGCCGGACTCCCAGATCGTCGAGAAGAGGTCGCCGTGCCCCGGCGGGCACCATTCCATATTCGGATCGTCGGGGAAACTCACGGGCTCGCCGGTCTCGAGGTCGATCTTCGGCTCCTGGTGCTGCACAATCTCCATGGGCACGTCGGTCTGCTTGAACTTCTTGCTGTGCTTGAGCACGCGCATCGTGTCGGCCGAGGTGCGGAACGAGTTCATCAGGGTTAGCGGCAGCGGGACGTTCAGGCGCTCGCGGGCCGTGACCACCTGGCCCAGGATGATGTCGATGAAGCGCATGCGGCGGGCCTTGTGGCGGCGCACGGGCAGCAGGGACTTGGCCTGGTCGAGGCCCATCGAGGTGCCCAGGCCGCCGTTGAGCTTGAGGAAGGCGGTCTTGGCGAAGGCGTGGACGGCCTTGTCGTGGTCGATGGTCTTGTAGACGTCGTGGAAGCTCGGGACGTCGTGCACCGGCTCGATGTCGTCCTCGCGGATCCAGCCGGCCTCGTCGTTGCCAATCCAGTCCTCATAGAGACGCTTGAACTGCGAGACGGCCATCTCGCTCATGCCGTGCTCGCGCATCTTTCGTTCCGAAGCCTCGAATGCGTCTTCCACGCCGCACCCCTTTCGTCGTTGTCGCTTGCCTGTTCACATGCCATCGGCACTCGGCCAACGGCGATAACTCCATACAAGTGTAGCCGCTTATCTCAAAGCTTGCTGAATGTTTGCGGGATGCGGCGTGCCCAGGTGGTGATTCTCACAGGTCGCAGGTTGGGGCGAGCTCTGCCTCCACTTTATTTTGAACCTTACCTTTTACTTTCCAGCTGCGTTCAGTCCCTGCTCGAGAAATATGGTCAATTGCAGCGGTTCTTTTTCGTTAGGACTTCGCGTTTTTACCCGCATAACGTTCGAAGAGCGAGGGATACTCCGCTGGGTCGAGCATGATACCGATGGTTTGGGTTGGTACATATTCGCCATTGCTTAGTGCCTTGGGATTAGGACCTGCGACGAGCGGTTCGTCCAACGGTTTGACGATGGTGTCGAACATTTGGATCAGCAATGTCAGATTGTCGTCACGCATAGCGGTGATTGAAGCTTGATCGTTGAAACTCTTCGTCACCAATCCCCAATCGAAATGCCAACCGGCATCGTGTGCGATGAGCTCCCAAAAGATTCGTTGGGCGCGGCCATTGTCCTCGCGAAACGGATGTAGGTTGTTAAGGTTGTCGTAGTTGACGCTCAGTCGTTTGATGAAAGTCTCTCGGTCCATATCTTTGAGCATGTTGTCTTGCCGCAGAATAGACTCGACATATCGCGATCCGGTCTCCAGGAACGCGACTGGCAGGAATGTCTGACCGCCTTTTGAGATATCGACGGTTCGGAATTTGCCAGCCCACGGATAGACTTCTTGAAATAAAGCATGATGAATCGAGCATAATTGGCTGATTGTTCCATCAGCTTCCAGATGTTCGCCACGTAACTGCGCGCTCGAGTAAGTGACAAGCAGGCATTCGGCATACAGCAACTCTTCCTGCGTTTGCGCGTTCACGAGGTTTACCAGGACGTTGTTGCCTCTGATGAGATATGGGTCGATGAATCCGTTCTCGTCAGGCATGTGCTAGCTTTCGTCGAACGCGATCTCTGACGCGCTGCCCCCATTCATCAATATCGATATTGCCAAAGATGTATTCCTTGGCGTCGACCATAAACTCTTCATCGACATACTGTCCTTCCATTTCAGAGGAATGAACGGCCTGGTACACATCCTGCGCGCGTTTCTCCACAATGGTCATGAGTGGCATCCCTCCAAGGAAGACGACAGATATTTCAGCTATATCCAGCATAATGCATGCTACGGCGATATGTCTTGTGGCTATTTATGCCACGTCGAGTCCTGACGACTTGAATTTCTTCACGGACGACATGTACTCAGTTCACAGAATCACGCGGGAGTGAGCAGGATACCGAGCATAAAACACCGCCGAAACAAGACCTTTATGTGAGGGTGGTGATTCGGCGCCGAGTCGGTATACGAGTGTTTGTGCAATGGCTTCTCAGAGCTTCGCGTAGTGCAGGAGGGTGCGGACCATGTTGCAGGTGAAGCCGTATTCGTTGTCGTACCAGGCGTGCACTTTGGCGAGCTCGCCCTCGCCCTCGCCCTTGCCGAGGCCGATCACCTCGGTCATCGTCGGGTCGAAGATCGCGCCGTGGGTGTCGCCGATTACGTCCGAGGAGACCAGGCCGCTGTCGTCGTAGCCGAACGACTCGTTGCCTGCGGTAATCGAACGGAACATATCGTTGATCTCCTCGGCGCTTGGCGACTGCTCCAACACCAGCGCCAGCTCGGTGAGCGAGCCGGAGCGGACCGGGACGCGCTGCGCCTTGCCTTTCATCTTGCCGTCGAGCTCGGGGATGACCAAGCCAATGGCCTTGGCCGCGCCGCTGGAATGCGGGATGATGTTTTCCCCGGCGGCTCGGTTGACACGTGGCTTGCCGCTTTTGGGACCATCGGTCAGGCTTTGCGAGGCGGTGTAGGCGTGAGTCGTGGTCAGGGAGCCGGCGCGGATGCCGTACCGGTCGTTCATCGGTTTGGCCAGCAGCGCCACGGACTGCGTGGTGCACGAGCCGGGCGAAATGATTGTGTCGTTGGCTGCGAGGATGTCTTGGTTGACGCCGTAGACCACGGTAGGCACGTCGCCGGCTGGCGCGGAGATAAGCACCTTTGCCACGCCGGCGTCCAGATGCGCCTGTGACTTGGCGTCGCTGGTGTAGAAGCCTGTCGATTCGACCACGAGCTCGACGCCGTTGTTGCGCGCCCAAGGAATCTTTGAGGCGTCGCGCTCGGCGTAGACGTCGTAGTGTTTGCCGCCCACGATGATGCCGGTCTCGTCGCTGGAGACCTCCGTTGGGAACCTGCCCTGCACGGTGTCGTGCTGCAGGAGGTAGGCGAGCATGGCCGGGTCGGTGAGGTCGTTGATGGCCGCTACCTCCACCTCGTCGCCGCCCAGCTCGAAGAGCCTGCGGAACGTCAGCCGGCCGATGCGGCCGAATCCGTTGATGCCGATTTTCACTGTCATCTTGGTATCCTTTCCGTGCCGGAGCGCTTCTGGAATGCTTCGAACGCTTCTTGGTTATGGTTACGAAGATAACGAGAAATGGGGTGCGTGCATAGTACCTGAAAATGACAGATATATCAGTTTTGATGATATATAGAACTTCGAGGTTCTAGTAAAATGCTTATTGCTTAAGTTATTCTAGCGTTGATTTCTTTTCAGATACATCGTGATTAATGATATATTGAACATTCAAGCAATTTAGCAATCAGGTAATCCGGCAATTAGATAATCACAAGGAGCGGCCGCTATGAATCTCAACGATCTGGACATTTTCTGCGCCATCATCGACGAAGGCTCGCTCAACAAGGCCGCGAAGGCGCTCGGTTACGCGCAATCCAACGTCAGCGCGCGCCTCAAGACCCTCGAACACGAATTCCAAACCACCCTGCTGGTCCGCCAAACGCGGGGTGTCACGCCGACCGCCGTGGGCAGGCGTCTCTACGACGCGTCCGTGCGCATCAACGCGGAGCTCGGCGAGGTGCGTCGTGTGGCGGCCGGCACGCCCGGCGACCTGCTTGTCACCGAAACCCTGCTGCACCATCTGATGACCAACGACCCCACCTTCTCTCCCGGCCGGTTCGACACTGTGGCCGTGCGCCGCCAGAGCGAAATCATCCCCGAGGCGCGGCGCCACCAATACGCCGCGGTCATCTCGTTTATGGACCTCTCCACCTTGACCAACTATCGCAAAGCCGGAACGTTGACGCTCAAAGCCGCATATCTTGTTGGATTGGATGACGAAAGTGCGACAAGCGAAACGACGGCTGGTGCTAACCGAACTGGCGAAAACAATGTTGGCGAGAATGAGACGCTTCCCATACTGATCAACAGCGACCGCGAATGCGCGTTCCGCAAGCAAACGCTGCAGGACCTCAGAACCTCGGCGGGAATAGACTCCAAAGACGCGCCCCGAAAGACGATGGAGGTCGACTCGCTGGAAACCATCATCACCATGGTCGAGCAGCGCAAAGGAATCGCCCTCCTCCCCACCTACCTAACTCACCAGCGTAAGCTGCGGGCTATGGACAGTACTGAAATCGACCTCCGCTACACCATCTACGAAGATGTTTCGCTTCTCTCCTAATAAAGAATAAAACAGAAGTCTTGTCACGTTAAACATTCATGTGGTTTCTTGTGATTGATAGGTTGAGATTCCTGCCGCCATTGTCCCTTTCGTGGTGAGTACTGAGTTTCGGATCTAGAATGCTTAATTCCTTACGTTGCTTGAATTCTCAAGTCAAAGGAAAGCGTGACGGCTTTTGAATCGTGTTCAGTCACCATTGCCATTCGCCTCGATTTCTGCGAATTTGTTTTTCATGGTCTCGTTGCCCCGGGTGAGTCTGCGTATGGTCACTTTCTGCGCCTTGTCGTTGGCGAGGCGCAGATTGCGTTCCGATCCGAGCAGGTTCTCCTTGATCTTCTTGAGGTGGTCGATGGACTTGTCGATCTCGGATATCGCGGTCGTGAATTTCTTCGAGGCGAGCTCGTAGTTGCGGCCGAACGCGCCCTTGAAGTCATCGAGCTGCTCCTCGAAATGCGTGATGTCGAGGTTCTGGGCCTTGACCTCGTTCAGCTCTACCTTGTACTTCAACGCGTCCTGGGCGGCGTTGCGCAGCAGCGTGATCATGGGGATGAAGAACTGCGGGCGGATCACGTACATCTTCGGATACCGGTAGGAGACATCCACGATGCCGGTGTTGTACAGGTCGCTGTCCGGCTCCAGCATCGTCACCAGGACCGCGTACTCGCAGTTCTTCTCCCTGCGGTCCTTGTCCAGCTCCTTGAAGAAGTCCTCGTTCCTGCGCTTCCTGGATGCGCTGTCGGTCTCGTTCTTCATCTCGAACATGATCGACACCAGTTCGGTGCCGTCCGAGTCCGTCTCACGGAAGATGAAATCGCCCTTGCTACCTGTTCGCGCGTCGTTGTCCTTCTCGAAATACGCCGTCGGGAACGCGGTCGGACGGATCTTGTTGAACTCGTCCTGGCAAAAACGCTCCAACGACTCCCCGACCATCTTCGTCGACTGCCTCGTCTGGAAGTCCCGCAGACGCTCGATCTCGTCATCCCGGTCCTTGAGCTGCACCTCGTAACGATCCTTCATCGACTTCTGATCCAATTCCCGCTTGAGGCTTGTCTGTTTGAGGCTGCTCTGAAGCTCGGCGATCTCCTTGTCCTTCTCGGCGGTGATTTTCTGACGTTCCGACTCCAACGTGGACTTGGCGAGCCTGTCGGCCGACTCTCTCTCAAGACAGGCCTTGTCCAGGTCGCTTTTCAGCCCGTCGCGCTCTTTCTCCACCTTGGCGATGGCGGACTCCAGATCATGTTTGCGCGAGGCCTTCAAAGCGTCAAGCTCGTTTCTGAGCTTCGCTGCCTCGGCCTCCTTTTCGGAGACGCTCTTCTGCAACTCCGTCTGAGACTGGGCCTTAGCCACCTCCAACGCCTTCTCCTGCTCCAGCTTGGCCTGGTCCAACTGGGCCTTTAGCTCGTCACGTTGCTTCTCGATGGGGCGCACCGCCTCGTTGACCGCCATATCCTTGGCCGAGCCGCTGGCGTCCAGCTTTGCCTGCAAGTCCTGAATCTGCGCATCCTTGCTCGACTCAGCCTTCTGCAACTCCGCTTTGGCCCTGCTGCGCTCGAGCTCAAGAGCCTTCTCCTGCTCGCGCCCAGCCGCCTCAAGCCGCTCGCCAAGCTGCTTGTCGAACTCCTTGTCCCGCACCTGCTTGACGATATCCGCATACCCGGCCTCGTCAACCGTGAACACTTTCCCACAATTCGGGCATTTAATCTCCGCCATCGAATTCTCCTTGATGAATTCTAAAAAGTTAGTAGCGTATTAGCAATTAAAAAACTTGCATTACAAAATAAACACTCAGTAGAACAAGTCCAATATTTTTCTTAAATTTTACAAGTTTAAACGCTATTCTTCATGACTGTTCTCTTCATCAAGAAGTTCCGTTAGCCTCCTGTAAGACTCTTTAAGATGCGAATCAGATAAATCGATAATAGGTTCATACATAAATGCGTTTACGTGAATACTTTCGGGAGTCATTAATACAGCTTCGTCTACTATTTCTCTATTTTCAGGATTTCCATTATTGAGAGTCTTAAATCGTCCATACAAAACCCCAGTTTGATCAGAGGAAATATTGGACACAAAATCATCATCGTCGATTTTCGAGATCATATATCTTTCGGCTTCGAGACGAACCGCTATTGTAAGAACAAGCTTATTCTCAAGATTAGGGCTTTCTGGAGATTCCAAGAGTCGATTAGCCTGTTTGAAAATTAGTGCAACAACAGATTCTGGCTGCCCACTGACGTTAAACGAACCTTCTTCCATAAAAAAGCTATTGAAGATGTTATCTAAATCAGTTTGGTTAATTTTTTGGGTATCACCTTTCCAATGTAAAAGAGACGTAAGTGTCATGTAATCCTTATCATCTGTGCCGCGAGTGTATTCAATAAGGTTTCTGACAAAAGGAATTGATGCAATTCGTTTTGTGGCGTCATCATACAGATGCAATTTAAAATCAGCAACAAAAGGATTTTTAATGCCAGTAGCCTGTTTAAGTTCTATTCCGGTATCATTCTTATAAGCAATAAGGCAAGACCCATAACTAACTACATGCCTTAATTCGATCGTTCTAAAGAAATCAAAATTATGAGTCAATATAATAAGATGAAATATACTCTCTTCCGACATCTCTTTTAAATATTGAATAATTGCATATTTGTTCTTATAATCAAAGGAATCTGCAATATCATCAATGATGAACAGAGTTTCTTTTCCAAGTTTCTTCCGTTCTTCTACTTCAAAAAGAATATCTAGGATATAGAGAGCCTTCTTCTCTCCGTTACTAAGTACTCTAAGTAGGGAGTCTCTTTGGATGGGTTCAAGTTGTTCATTGTCAACGAAATCAAAGGACAACTGCGGAATTGTTTCCTTTCCGACTATCATTTCTGTTCTATTTTTTATCGAAACTTTAAAAGGCACATAAAATCGTGCATTAAAAAGATTGATTATATTTTCCCAAGTAGTTTTTTGTTGACGCGCAGTCTCTTCAATTCTAGCCTTTTCATCATTTGAATTAGCGACCGAACACATCAATTCATTTAGAAGCTCTTCATTTTTCTGGAAGTAAGATATCCAAACTTTCTTTTCAAATTGTTTAATATCTGCTAATTCTGGCATATACTCCACATGTGAAGAAATAAAATCATAAAAATCTCTCGTATCGATATTTTTATTAATAATTTTCCCCATTTTATTCAATCTTTTTTTCAATTCTTTATCTGAGGAAATTCTTTCCTTCTCAGAGTCAATCAATTCTTGAAAGCTTTGACTGCTCGTCACTCTTTTTTCTTCGTCAGAATTTTTATTTCTCAATAAAAGAGCATGTTGAGCATCAAAAAAACGATTTGCAGATAGTGACTCGGTAATTTTTTCCGCATTATAATAATTAAAATGGTTTTGACCGAAAAAATCAGAGTCAACTAACAAAGAATTTAACTTAGTTATATATTCATCCAACAATCTTTGAAAATCTTCCGCTTCGAACAATTTTTTAACTTTCGCATTGAAAATTACGTCAAATTGTATATCAGAGAAAGATGAATCAGAATTATTCAGTTGGCTCTCAATTATGGTACATGCTTCGATAAAACTTTCACAAGAAAAGAGATTAGTAATTTCTTCAGAAATCTGATCTAGATGCAGATTGGTATGAGCTGTATCTTTAATACTCTTAAGTAACTCATTTTGTTTCTCGTTAAGTATGGACTCGATTTTTCCGTATTCAGTTCTTAAATTTGCGTCTACTAGCAAAGTTGATACATCATCGGTTAAGCCCAAAGTTTCATCATAGGAATTAATAACTACCACAGAAGAACTTTCAATCGGGCTTCCGGACTCATCTTCTATTCGGCGAACACTTTGTCTTAAAGGAAAAACAACATCTTGTGTATCTTGATTATTTTTCAAATCCTCAAAGGTTTGCGCGAAAGAAGTTTTCATTGTGCCATTTGGAGCGTAAATTGCGTAAGAAGAATATCGCCTAAAATTAAAAGTCGCGTTCAGCTTTCCGATGCCATGACAATTCTGGAATTCTACTTGTAAATGACGCATATTTAATTCTCCATTCAATAAAATATATTATTAAATAGAAGTATACTTCTGAAATCAGTAACGGCAAAGTCATACATTTCGTTTTTGATAACTTTCAGTTTGTTGCGAACTTTGGTTTTGAGTCTTGATTGTATTGACAAATTGTTCTGTGCGAAAAGTGTAATCACCTAAATAATTATTTCTTGGCAGTTGCTTCAGCTTTATTTGTCATCGTCAACCGCATTTTAGCTCAGTTTGGCTGCGCGCTTGGAGACCTGTGACATGAGCGTGGCGGCTAAATGGGTTGGGGCGATTGGTGGATTGGCATCTAGACTGTCGGTGAGGACGTTCCATAGGCCGCCTACGACGAAGAGGTCCGCCAGGCGCTCCTCGCCCAATTCGGGCTCGTGCCAGGGCAGGTTCAACTGTGGGAAGCGTCGGGCGAACACCTCGTTTTGAATCGGCAGGGCCAAGTCCAACAGCCCATTGTTCCGTAACAGTCGGAGACGCGGCGCCTGATCCTGGAAATACATGAAATAATGCCGGATTCCTTGGGCGAACGACATGTCGTCCATTTGTTCGTCCTCATCGACCAACTCCGACATCAGTCCCTCAAGATATCGACGTACCACATTTGTCTTGTCGCTGAAATGCCGATAGAACGTCTTGCGTGAGATTCCAGCTGCGGCGGCGATTTCAGAGACGGTCAGGGACGCGAAGGTGTTCGTCTCCAACTTGGCAAACAGCGCATCAATGACACGATCCTCGGCTCCGGTTCCATTACCAGTCATATCAACCTCAATATTCCTCCACGCCAAGGTGACAATTCGCATGAATCTGTGTCATCCGTTGGACGTTCGCTTCACGAGAGACCTACCTTCTTAGGGTAACAAATGTCACCCTTGACGGAAAGGCCGATATCGTGTCGATATTCTTAAGCTATTGGATCCTGCCCATTGTCTTCATTCTTCACGACTTCGAGGAGATGATCTTGGTGCCCGCGTGGAAACGGCGGGAGTCGGGCAGCGCGAGCCTTATCGAGCGACGGGCTTTCGGCGTCACCACGGACGGTCCGGCGCTTTGCTCCGGTGTGGCTGAGGAGATGGTGGTGCTTGTCGTTGTCTCTATTGTTTGTGAACTCGCCGGCAACACGACTCTGTATCTGGCAAGCTGCGTGGCCTATACCTTCCATCTTTCCGTACACATCTTCACCTGCCCACTAGTGTTCGGCTATATCCCCGGCGCCATCACCTCGCTGATTGAGATGCCGTTCATGATCTGGCTCATCATCAGCTACTGGCGCATCGATCGGTCGGGAATGCCAGTTTATTTGCTCTGGCAGGTCGCCGCGCTCTTGGTGTTTGCCGCGAATCTTATGCTCATCCACAAACTCATGCCTAAGGTCCAAGTCATCCTTCTCAACTACGCACAAAGTAAATGACCCAAAATCGTTGGCCTGATCAGATCGGAATGCTGTTTCGCCTCGTTTCAATCGGAACTTTGCCTTGCACCTTTCTATCTTTTAGAGACGATATGAATCGTGTTAGCGGATGACGGTGTGCCGGAACCCGAATATGGCTACGTCAATGCAGTTCTCTACGTACGTGTGCGGTCACGAGCGCACGCGCCTCATCGTTCAGCTCAATGCCCAGGTCATCGACAATCGACCATACCCGTTGCAGATCCGACGCAAGGTTGAGCATCGCGCGCACGCCATCGATGTAGGTAAGGTCCTTGCACTCATCGTCCTTTTGGAACCCGTTCGTCAGATATCGGTCCCTCGTTGCGTCATCGGGCACGTATCCCAAGCGATATAGCCGGAAACCATTTGGCGCTCGCTGTGTGGTCTCCACCAGGCATACCGCGCCTGTCACCCACTTGCCGGCCGAAAACCAGCAGGACCCGACCAGGCCATAGGTGTCTGGTATGTTCCACGGCAGGCCCTCCCAGTCATACAGCAATTCATGCAGCCAACGTCCCGTCACATACTGTTTTCTGCGTTCCTTTCGAATGGCGTCGGTGACAGCCCGGCCCGTGCCATCTTCGTCATAGGCCATCAACAGCTCTATTCTCAATTGCAAGGCCGGCAGAGAATGCACCACGGCAATCTGCCTGTCGATATGCCCATGATCCTCATCCTTGCTATGAATTTCGAACGACCCGTCCTCACGCGCTCGCACTGACAAGGCGTGCCCGTGATAATGGGTTGGATTCAGATCTATGACGCCGCTGCCTTTCCATTGCGTGTGCCATCCATATCGATATAGCTGGGGGTTCAGGATTCTTTCGACATTCTGGTCGGCCTCTGACTCTATTCGCACGTTCGCTTGGTGAGGTGGGGTCGATGGCTTGGATGTCTTCGTGAAAAGCCTCTTCGGGCTTCTGTCCTTCTGCTCGAATGGGCGCGCCGTCAATTCGTCCACCTGCGACCACCACGTCACCACCTCACGCACGGCGTCGTCCACTTCCACATCGAGGCCATCAACGACGGACCACACCCATTGCAGGTTCCTCGCGGCCTCGAACATCCTGCGCGTGGCCTCCGCATACGGCAGGCACGAGCATAGATCCTCATCGAGAAACTCACCTTGTGAAAACCGGCGTTTCATTCCTTCATTGGCGACATAAGCGAGCCGATACAGCTCGTCGCTTCCTGTGTCGACCAGGCATATTTTGCCCGTTTCCCAGCGGCCAACCGAAAACCATCGAGGATCGACCATTCCCTGCACGTCCGGCAACTCTCCAGGCCTGCCGTCCCAATAGTCCAAGAGCCCCTGCAAGTCGGATTTCCAACGCAGGTTTTTCAAACACTCATCACGCACCCAATCCGAGGCGTCCTCGCCCGGACCGTAAAAAGACGTCAAACGCAGTGCCAAGTCGACTTGCAAAGCCGGCAGGGAACGCACCAGGGACGTCATTCTCCTGCCCGCCATGCGACGATATGACTCATTAAGCATTTGCACCTTGAAAGAACCGTCGTCCAGTATCGTCACGGTGCAAGAAGGCTTTTTGAGCGAAGAAGGCAGTTGCGCATCATGCCATGTCTCCAAGTTCAGCAGATTATCCTCACTGGATGAGGCATGCCAGCCATATTCTCGCAGCAACGGCTCGATGGCTTCCGCTTCTCGCCAATTTTTGTAATACTTCATCGTAGCCACCTGCCGCGCTCTTGTTCGTTCAAGGTTCGTAGGCTTCCCGTCCGGATTCAGCAAAGCCTGGAATTCTTACGTTAGCAAAAACATGAGAATTCCAGGCTCTATTCGTCGGGTCGGCGGGATTTGAACCCGCGACCCCTTGACCCCCAGTCAAGTGCGCTACCAAACTGCGCTACGACCCGAACAGTGCTAAAAGCACCGAGTTGTTAGTTTAGCACTGTTCGCCCCGACCGTCTAGACGGCGTGGCGCGGATGATTCTTTTTCAGAGGTGTCAGAGGGGGTGTCAAGGAAAATAAGAGAAGTGGGCCGATCAGCAAACCAATCAACCCACTTCACCAACGCCTCGGACAGACGGCCCTACTTCTTCTTTTTATTGGCCTTGCGCTCGCGGATGTGCACCGAGATCTGGATCGGGGTGCCTTCGAAGCCATACTCCTCGCGCAGCTGGCGCTCGATGTAACGGCGGTAGCCGTGCTCCAAGAACCCGGTGGCGAAGATGACGAAGCGCGGTGGCCTGGTCGACGCCTGGGTGGCGAAGAGGATGCGCGGCTGCTTGCCACCACGCAGCGGATGCGGGTGCGCCGACTGGATGCGTCCGAGGAATGAGTTGAGCTTGCCGGTGGGTATGCGCTGGTCCCACGACTCGAGCGCGCCGTTCATCGCGGAAAGCAGGCGGTTGGTGTGCCAGCCGGTCTTCGCCGAGAGGTTCACTCGCTGCGCCCAGGTGACGCGGTCAAATTCGGTCTGCCACAGCCGCTCGAGGCGCTGGCGGTCGAAGTCGTCCATCAGGTCCCACTTGTTGAAGACCAGCACGATGGCGCGTCCGGCGTCCACGGCCTGGCTCATCACCTTGAGGTCCTGGTCGGCGATGGGTTGCGAGGCGTCGAAGAGCACCAGGGCGAGCTCGGAGCGCTCGATGGCGGCCTGGGTGCGCAGCGACGAGTAGTACTCGGCTCCGGAGAGCTTGTGCAGCCTGCGCTTGATGCCGGCGGTGTCGATGAAGAGCCATTTCTGCCCGTCGATGGTGATGACCTCGTCCACCGGGTCGCGCGTCGTTCCGGCCAGATCGTTGACCACGGCGCGTTCCTCGTGGGCCAGCTCGTTGAGCAGCGAGGACTTGCCGACGTTCGGCCGTCCGATCAGCGCCACGCGACGCAGGTCGGTGGGCGTGAGGAATCCGGAGGTCTTCTTGGCCTTCGCCAGGGTGTCGACCGCCACGTCGAGCAAATCGCCGACTCCCCTGCCGTGCATGGCCGAGATGCCGTAGGGCTCCCCCATGCCGAGCTTCCAGAATTCGGCGGTCAGGTATTCGTTGGAACCGTCGTCGACCTTGTTGACCGCGAGTATCACGGGCTTGCCGGATTCGCGCAGCATCTGGACGATGCGCTGGTCGGTGGAGGTGATGCCCACCTGCCCGTCGACCACGAAGATCACCGCGTCCGAAAGCCCCACGGCCACCTGGGCCTGCGAGGCGATGGCGGATTCGATGCCCTCCACGTCGCTCTCCCAGCCGCCCGTGTCGACCAGCTTGAACTCGGTGCCGGCCCATTCCGCGTCATAGCTCACGCGGTCGCGGGTGACGCCGGGAGTGTCCTCCACGACGGCGGCGCGACGGCCGAGGATACGGTTGACCAGCGTCGACTTGCCGACGTTCGGCCGTCCGACCACCGCGAGCACGCCCACGGCCTTCTCACGGGCGGCCGAGCGGCCTTCGTCGCCGGTTCCCGCGAGCAGCGCCTGGTCCTCCTCGTCGAGGTCATAGCCCTCGAGGTTGGCGGCGTAACGCGCGTATTCCTGTTCCTCCACGGCATCGTCGACCAGCTGCACCAGTTGGTCAAGCGTCTGCTCGAAGGTGAGGTCGGAGTTGTCGACGGTGGTCACGCCGTCGGCGGCCTTGAGGAAGCTCGTGGTCTTGGCGTCGGCCTTGTCGCGAGCGGCGACGTTCTCGGCGCCCACCCCTTCCTGAGCCTGCCCGGTGCGTCGTGCCTGGCGCACTTCCGGACGCGCGGTCAACAGCACGCGCACCTCGGCGTCGGGAGCCACCACGGTGGTGATGTCACGCCCCTCGGCCACCACGCCCGCCCCCTTGGAGAAGGAGTCGGCGTCGGCCTCGCGGTTGATATAGGCCTGCTGCGCCGCGATAAGCAGATGGCGTACGGGGATGATGTTGGAGACCTTCGAGACATGCGTGGAGACGGCCGAATCGCGGATCGCCTCGCTGATGTCCTCGCCGTCCACCGAGACGAACGGGTCGTCCGGGTCGACGCCGATATCGAAGTGATCGCCGGTGAAGAGCTCCCCCACCATTTCGGTGATGGTCTGCTCGTCCACTTGTTCGGCGTCCAGATCGGCGCCCTGGCTCATGCACCACCAGGCCGCGGCCCGGTACATCGCGCCGGTGTCGAGATAGGCGTAGTCGAAGTATTTGGCCAGCGCCTTGGAGGTCGAGGATTTGCCCACGCCCGCGGGCCCGTCGATGGCTACTCGTATCACAGTCCGACCTCCTTGGAAAGCGTGCGCACCTCGGTCTGCGAAAGCACACGGTAGGAGCCCGGCTTGATCTCGCCGAGCTTGATGGGTCCGATCTGCGTGCGCACCAGGCGGCGCACCGGGAAGCCGATGGCGCCGAAGATGCGGCGGACGATGCGGTTCTTGCCCGAATGCAGCACGACCTTGACCATCGTCTCGTCGCGCTTGGAGTCGATGATGGCGCAGTGGTCGAGGCGAATGAGCCCGTCGTCAAGGTTCACGCCCTGGGTGACCAGGCGACGGCACACGTTGCCGCTGATACGCCCCTCAAGCGTGGCGATATAGGTCTTCTTGACCTCGTAACGCGGGTGCATCACGTGCTGGCTCAGCTCGCCGTCGTTGGTCATCAGGATCAGACCCTCGGAATCGTAATCGAGGCGGCCCATGTGGAAGATGCGCTCGTACCTGTCGCCGACGATGTCGCGCAACGTGAAGCGGCCCTTGGGGTCGTCCATGGTCGAAAGCACCTTCTTGGGCTTGTTGAGCGCCAGGGTGATGTGGCGGGTGTCAAGCCGGATGCGAGAGCCGTCCACACGGATCTGCTGCTTGTGCGGGTCGACGCGGGTGCCCAGCTCGGTGGTCAGCTCGCCGTCGACCTCAACGCGGCCGTCGGTGATGATCTGCTCGCACTTGCGCCGCGAGCCGAAACCGGCTTGCGCCAGCACCTTTTGAAGGCGGACGCCCTCGTTATTATCTTGATGCGCCTTCTCGGCGCGGGAATATGCGTGTGGCATCGTTCTCCCAACGTGGCCATGCGGAATTATCGGCCTTATATGGCCGGTTCCGTCGCGTACAGAAATGAAAAATCATGATATCAGCCGGGCGGCATAAGACACGCGTCGCGGTGTTGAACACGATAACGAAACTATTATACAGGACTTACGCGCCTCCTGCTAGCATTGGTATTTGCGCGGCGTCCTGACGCCGGGAACATAATGTGAAAAGGAATGCAATATGACACAAGCGCAATCACAGCATAATGGTGGCAAGGGCAGGAATGTGCCCAAGATGTTTTCCGCAGCGGGCGGTGAGTTCGTCGGCAGCTTCTTCATCTTCGTGGCCATCTACATGGTCTCGGCGTTGAGCCCGGCGCTCTATGGCCCGAGCATCTTCCTGATCGCCATCGCCACAGGCCTGGCCTACGCGGTCATGACCGTGGTCTTCGGCAAGCTTTCGGGCGGCCAGTTCAACCCGGCCGTCACGCTGGCCGCGATGCTGACCTACAAGACCAAGTTCCTTGATGGCGTCCTCTACATCGTCGCCCAGATCCTCGGTGGCATCGCCGCCGGTGGCGTCGTCAAGCTCATCATCCCCACCTCCCAGACCGCCACGGCGAAGATGTGGTTCGCCAACGCCGTCAACGGCTTCGCTAAGGGCTCGATTTCCGACACGCAGCTGGCCAACGCCAAGGTGACCTTCGGCGTCTGGCTCGCCATTGCCGTCGAGGTGATCGCCGTGGCCATCATCGTCGCGGTCGCCATGCGTACGCTCGATGAGGACGGCAAGGCCACTTCCGCCTCGGCTCTCGCCATGGGCGCGGCCTATGCGCTCGGCGTCACCTTCACCTATCCGATCACCGGCGCGTCGCTCAACCCGGCGCGTTCCACCGGCATCGCCCTCTTCACCATGAAATCTGGCCTGGCCGTCAACCCTGTCAGCCAGCTCTGGCTCTTCTGGATCTGCCCGATTCTCGCGGCCGCCGTGGTCGCGCTGGTGCTGATTCTGGGTCAGCTCATCTCCGACAAGCTCGCCGACAAGGCCAACATGCAGGTCGCGGATGTCGCCGATTTCGGTGCTGAAGAGGTTCCCGCCGAGGCGCAGGCCCAGTTCGACGAGGCCATCAACGTCGCGGAGAACAATGAGGCGCCCGGAAACGACGATGCGCAGGGCAACTTCGAGATGCCTTCGCTCGACTCGCCTTCCGCTCCCGAGTCAGGTTCTGAATCCGATGAGGATTCCGAGGCTAAGTAATGGCCTCAGTAATGGTTTTGGGCGGTAACGCTCAGAGCATCAACCTGATGCTGAAATAAACAACAAGCAATCCGATGCCGAGCGCGATGCCGATAAAGGCGTCGAAGCCGATGGAACGAATCTTCCAAGGGCTCCGGTTCCGCAGAATCAAGCGGATCAGCCCGGTCGCGATGGCCGTCACAGCGAACACCACTGTGGCGGCCATCGTGTGTCCCATGGCGGCGATGACGGCGCAGGCGACGACGATGAGGGCCACGGCCCACTCGAATGCGGGCTTTCCCTCGTTGTCCTCGGAGACAAAGGGATGGTGTGCTGACATGTCGTCGCCTTTCGCCGGATGTTTCGTGCGCCGCCCGTTGCCGGGCCGCGTTTTGCGAACTGCGGCCCATTCTAATTCGACTCATGCCATTTGCGCGGTTGGTCGATGGTTGCGTGCGGTCTAGAAGAGAATATCGCAGTTGATATTCATCTCATTGATTCGGATATACAACAACACCGAAACGAACCTTGGCGGCGGATTTCACACGTGTGTTTGAGCACATCTGGATTGCGAATATATCCGTGAATATGGCGGATGTATCCCGCTTGCCTGAGTATTTGGTTCGTTTCGGCGTTGACTTATTTTTTTGGGCTTATTTTGCCGCCCTCCTCACGGAGCTAGTGGCGCGACGACTATCAGTGGAAGAAATGGCGGGTGTGCGTCAGATACATGGTGGTGCCATGCGTCTGCGCCGCGTCGATGACCTCCTGGTCGCGGATCGAGCCGCCAGGTTGCACGATGGCCTTCACACCCGCGTCGATCAGTGCTTCGGCGCCATCGGCGAACGGGAAGAACGCGTCCGAGGCCGCCACCGAACCCTTGGCCCGGTTTTCGCCGTCGGCCAGTGTGTTGGCGCGCTCCACGGCCAAGTGGCAGGAATCCACGCGGTTGACCTGACCCATGCCGATGCCGACCGTGGCTTGGTCGTGGGCCAGCAGGATCGCGTTCGACTTGACGCAGCGAATGGCCCGCCATGCGAAGGCCAGATCCTTGAGCGTGGCCCTGTCCGCAGGATCGCCGGAGACCAGCTGCCAGTTGGCGGAGTCGTCGCCCTCGGCGTCGATGCGGTCGATGGATTGGACGAGCACGCCGCCGTCGATCTGGCGGAACTGTGTCCGGGTGTGAGGTCGGTTCGCCACGCGCAAGATCCTCAGGTTCTTCTTCTTGGTCTTCAGCAGCTCCAGCGCCTCGGGCTCATAGTCGGGGGCGACGATGACCTCGGTGAAAATCGGGCGCACGTTCTGCGCCATCTCCAGGGTGACCGTGCTGTTCGCGGCGATGACGCCGCCGTAGGCGCTCATCGGGTCGCAGGCGTGGGCCTTGAGATGCGCCTCGGCCACGGTCTCGCCGATGGCCAGGCCGCAGGGGTTGTTGTGCTTGCAGACGGCCACGGCGATCTGTGGCGCGAAATCCCAGACGGCGCGCCAGGCGGCGTCGGCGTCCACATAGTTGTTGTAGCTCATCGGCTTGCCGTTGAGCTGCTCGGCATGGGCGAAGCCGTCGCGGTCAAGACCGTCGGCGTAGAGGCAGGCCTGCTGGTGCGGGTTCTCGCCGTAGCGCAGCGTGTGGGCCCGTTCCCAGGTGCGCGTGAAGGTCGGCGGGAATTGAGGATTGTCGGCCGGGGCCGTTGTTTTGGCGGCGTTAGTCGCGTCATTGCTCTCATCGGCATTCACCGGCGGAACGTTGATGGTGCCGGGCTTGGCCCAATGCTTGCTGGTCCATTCGGTGATTGTGGCGTCATACGAGGCCGTCCTGGCGAAGGCCTTGGCGGCCAGACAACGGCGTTCATCAAGCGTGAATCCCTCACCGGAGTCGACGCGTTGGGCCGCGAGCTGGTAATCCTCCGGGTCGGTGATCACGGCGACACTCGCGCTGTTCTTCGCCGCTGCGCGGATCATGGAAGGCCCGCCGATGTCGATCTTCTCGATGACGTCGGACTCGCCAGCTCCGGAACGTACGGTGTCGGCGAAGGGATAGAGATTGACGACGACCATGTCGAACGGCTTGATGCCAAGCCTCTTAAGTTCCTTGGCCTGGTCGGGATTGGTCATATCGGCCAGGATGCCGGCGTGGATATGCGGGTCGAGCGTCTTGACCCTGCCACCGAGGCTCTCCGGGAATCCGGTCACCTTCTCGACTTCCGTGACCTTGACACCCAACTCCCCCAGCCTCCGGGCCGTGGAACCCGTTGACACGACCTCCGTGCCCTGGCGCTTGAAGGCCTCCGCGAGCACCTCGATGCCGTCTTTGTCGTAGACCGACACCAACGCGCGGCGTATCGGACGATTCGTGTTCATGTTCCTCCTCCGTTGTGGGGATATGACAACAATCTTGACTTAGGGTTCTTCGGGGGCGGCGCCGCCTTGGGTGCCTGTTTTGGTCTTGGCTACTTCGGATTTGCTTTCGCTGGAGGACGCCGCCGCGATGTTTCTCTGGTGCTTGGAGAGCATGCGCACGCCGATGATGGCGGCGATGAGGACGACGGCTACGGTCCAGGCCGCGCCCAAGCCGATAGTGGTCGGTTTGACGGCCGCCTGCGTGGCCGCGGCGGCGTCCACGCCCACATGCCTCAGGCGGTACCGGCCCAACGCGCCCGACGAGAAGACGAACGCGAGGTTGGCGACCAGCGACATCAGCACGCTCGAGATGACGAACGTGACCAACGGATACAGCAGGTTGACGATCAGTTTGCCGACTTTGACGCGCTGGCCCGGCTTGCCGGCGTTGAGCGCGAAGCCTTGGGGATGGAAGAGCTCGACGAGGCCCACGCACAGCCCGCACAATAGTGGAATGCTCAGGAGGATGTCACGCGCGCCATCGCTGGAGAGCGACTGTGGGAAGAGGCCGAAGACGGGCACCGCGGGAAGGCCCGAGGCGTGGTCGGACCAGAGGGTGAAGCTCGCGAGGTCGCCGATGGAGAAGCCAGCGCCGAACAGCCACGAGACGGCCCACAGGCACAGGTTGGGCAGCCAGGCCAGCGTGCAGATCGTGGTGACGATGCGCGAGCCGACCTGCATGCCGGCCAGGTGGAAGACCTTGAACATCGCGGCGTGGTTCTGGATGATCCAGACCAGCACCGTCACCAGGCCCACGCCAAGATAGGCCACCAGCAGCCACAAGGCGTTCTTGATGCCAAGCGACAACGTCTTGTAGACACGTTCGGAGATGGTGGACTGGACCTTGCCCATCGCGTTTTTGAGGGCTTTGGAGCCGGGCAGCGCGCCGAGCAGATAACCGATGGTGAAGACGATGGCCGTCTTGCCGATGACGATGGGCAGGGCGTCGGCCAGCACCACGGTGACGTTGACGCTGTAGAGGAACATGGCCGCCACCCAGAGCAGCACCGCCATGACGTAGGATTTGAAGTTCTGTGCGAAGCGTTTGGTGAGCCACGCGACCAGCCACACGAAAAGGATCGTGAGCAGCAACGGCGTGATGGTCAGGGTGATCGACCCGGCGTGGAAGCCCACTCCTTGGCTCAGCAGCACGACCGAGAGGGTCATGGGAATGGTGGCATCCATGATGCCGGAGCCGCCCTCCTCCATCGAGACGACGAAGAAGACGATCAGAAGGAACAGCCAAAGCAGCAGTGTGTAGATGGCAAGGGAGAGCCCCGCGATCTCCGCGCCTTTGAGCCAGGGCCGTCCTTTTTTGCTCATGCCTGGCTGGTGCCGTTCAACGCGTTCCTGAGCAGGGTCGCCGCTTGCGCGGGAGTCTTCCCCACTGGAATTCCGGCGGCCTCGAGGGCCTCCTTCTTGTCTTGCGCGGTGCCTTTGCCGCCCGAGACGATGGCGCCGGCATGGCCCATCTGCTTGCCTTCAGGGGCGGTGAAGCCGGCGATGTAGGCGACGACGGGCTTGCTCATGTGCTCCTGGGCCCACTTCGCCGCGTCCTGCTCGGCGTTGCCGCCGATCTCGCCAATCATCATGACGGCCTTCGTGGCGTCATCGGCCTCGAACTGCTGGAGCGCCTCGAGCAGCGTGGTGCCGACGATGGGGTCGCCGCCCACGCCGATGCAGGCGGTGAAGCCGAGGTCGGAGAGCTCGCCCATCAGCTGGTAGGTCAGCGTGCCCGACTTGGAGACCAGGCCCACGGGGCCGGGACCGACGATGCCGTTGGGAATGATGCCGAGGTTGTCGTTATGGCCGTCGGTGGCCGAAGGCACGAGCAGACCCGGGCAGTTCGGCCCGATGATGCGGATGCCGCGCCGCAGGGCGAGCTCGACGCAATAGGCCGTGTCGGCCACGGGGATGCCCTCGGTGATCACGACGATGAGCTTGATGTCGGCTTCGATGGCCTCGAGCATCGCGCTTTTGGCGAAGCGTGGCGGCACGAAGATGACACTTGCCTCGGCTCCGGTGGCCTTTTTGGCCTCGGAGCAGGTCGCATAGACGGGAAGGTTCACATCGGTGTCGGCCTCGTCAATATGGAAGGCGACGGTGGTGCCGGCCTTGCGGGGGTTGACCCCGCCGACCACGTTGGTGCCCGCGTTGAGCATGCGTCGCGTGTGGGTCATGCCCTGATGGCCGGTCATGCCTTGGACGATGACCTGTGCGGAATGCCTGATGAACAGCGTCATTTCGTGGCCTCCTTCTTGCTCGAGGCGTATTTCGCGGCGGCCTGCGCCGCATCCTCCATCGTGTCGTAGACGTGGAGGTTCGGGTTGTTCGCGGACTTGAGGATCTGCAGCCCCTCGTTGGCGGCGTTGCCGTCGAAACGGACCACGATCGGCTTCGAGACGTTGAGCTCGTTGAGGGAATCGATGATGCCTTGGGCGACCTGATCACACGCGGTGATGCCGCCATAGACGTTGATGAACACCGACTCGACCTGTGGGTCGGAAAGAACGATGGAGAGGCTGGCGCTCATCACCTTGGCCGAAGCTCCACCGCCGATATCGAGGAAGTTCGCCGGTTTGACGCCTGTGCCCAAGCTCTCCCCCGCGCCGGAAACCGCGTCGAGTGAGCTCATCACGAGTCCCGCGCCGTTGCCGATCACGCCGACCTCGCCCTTCAGATGCACATAGTGCAGGCCATGCTCCCGGGCACGGGCCTCGAAGGGGTCGGGATGGGAGTTCTGCGAGAACGCCTTCCAATCGTCGTGGCGGAAGGCGGCGTTGTCGTCCAGCGAGATCTTGGCGTCCAGGGCGCACAGTGATTTGGACGCCTCGTCGTCAGGGTCGCCGATCTTGGCCAGAGGGTTGATCTCGACCAGCGTGGCGTCGTTCTCCTTGAAGCATTTCCACATCTTCAGCAGCACCTGGGCCGCCTGGTCCACGTCGGCGTGGTAGAAGCCGATGGACTCGGCCATCTTGCGGGCCGCGGCCTCGTCGAAATCCTCAAGAGCGCTGATATGCAGGCGTTTGACGGACTCGGGATGCTCCCTGGCGATCTCCTCGACCTCGGTGCCGCCGTTGGCGGTGGCCAGCACGTCGAAGTCCCTCGACGAACGGTCAAGGGAGATGGAGACGTAATACTCGTGCAGGACGTTCTTGGCCTGGGCCACCAGCACGCCGTTGACCTTGTGGCCGCTGATGGTCATGGGCAGGATCTGTTCCGAATCGAGAATGGCTTGGTCCTGGTCGTGGGCGATCTTCACGCCGCCGGCCTGACCACGGTGCCCGGTGCGCACCTGCGCCTTGACGACGCAGGGGTAGCCGATCTTGTCGGCAGCCTCGGCGACCTCATGCGAGTTCTGAGCGAAAATGGCGTCAGGGGTATCGATGCCCTGGTCGCTCAGCAGTTCTCTTGCCTGGTATTCATACAGATCCATTGAAGTCCTCTATATCGATGTTTGGAAACGTTGGTCTGTTGGGGAAACCGCTTGATTCAGGCGGGCATCCTCGTCAGCGAGCTGATGGGGTAATCCTTGAGGTCATCCCTGCCGCTCAGGCCGTTGAGCTCCATGACGAAGCTGAAGCCAGCGACCATGCCGCCGGCCTTGGTGATGAGGTCGGCGGCCGCCTTGGCGGTGCCTCCCGTGGCCATCAGGTCGTCGACGATGAGCACGCGCCCACCAGGCTTGATGGAGTTTTTCTCAATCTCGACGCAGGCCTCGCCGTATTCGAGCGAATAGGTCTCCTTGAGCGTCTCCGGCGGCAGCTTGCCCGCCTTGCGCACGGCGATGAAGCCCTTGCCGAGCTGCTGGGCAAGGGGCGGGCCGATGAGGAAGCCACGCGCCTCGAGGCCCGCGACATAGTCGAAGGAATCCGCGGGCACCGGCAAAGCCAGCTGCAGGGCCTTGATCATGATCGAGAATCCCCGATGATCGGCGACGGCGGGAATGAAATCCCTGAAGAGCACGCCCTTCTTGGGAAAATCCGGGATGGTGCGGATGAGCGATACCAGATAATCCGCGTCCTCCCCGCCTACTTTTTCAAGCTGATCGATCGTGATATCGGAATCTTCCATGTGCAAAGCTTTACCTCTGTCTATATAACTACAATTGCCGGTGCTGAAGATTGGAGCGGATTACTTGTCCGCCTTCTCCTTGGTATCCGAATCAGACTTCGCCTCGTCCTCGGCTTCAGAGGTCTGCTTGGCATCCTCCTGCGCGTCATCTTCCGCGTTCTCGTCATCTTCCGTGCTCTCGTCATCTTCCGTGCTCTGAGCGGCGTCATCGGCGTTATCGAACGGCTTCTGGGCCTGGTCATCGGCATCGGTGGGCTGCTGCGAGTCCTCGTCGTCCTTCTTGATGGGGTTGCCGTCCTCGTCCACGTCCTCATCGTCGATGAAGGCCGGACGCTCGTACTTCTTGCTGATCGCGGGGAAGGAGAAACGCATCAGGGAGCCGTCGGAATCGATGACGATCTCCTCATACTTGGTATCGACGGAGACGACCTTGCCGATGACACCGCCGATGGTCTGCACCAACTCACCGGGCTGCAGGGACTGGCGGAAATCCTTGACCTTCTGCTGCTGTTGCTTGCTCTTGCGGGACTGCCACCACATCAATGCGACCATCAGCACGAGGATGACGATGAAAATCAGATTGCCATTATTGCCCACTTTGAAACTCCTAACGGACGTATGTTTTACGGTGGACCATGATAATGCCCAACGTATGGGATTTTAGAATAACTTGTTGACATCATCCTTGGGTTCAAGCCCCAAGTGACGCCATGCCTTTTCGGTGGCGACGCGGCCGCGCGGGGTGCGCACGAGGAAGCCCTCGCGCACCAGATACGGCTCGCAGACCGTCTCCACGGTCTCCGCTTCCTCGCCGATCATCGCCGAAAGGTTGTTGAGGCCGACCGGGCCGCCGTCAAAGCGTTTGACGATGGCGTCGAGCACGGCCAGGTCAAGCCTGTCCAAGCCCTCGGAATCGACCTGGTAGAGCGCCAGCGCCTGCTCCACGTCGTTGGGTTCGACCTGGTCGAGCTCGTGGACGATGGCCCAGTCGCGCACACGGCGCAGTAGACGGTTGGCGATACGCGGTGTGCCGCGGCTGCGCAGGGAGAGCTGCTTGGCACTCCCCTCGGCGAGTTTGATGTCGAGCACCACGGCGCTGCGCTCGATGAGCCGCTCAAGCTCCTCATGCGGGTAGAAGTCGAGATGTGCGGTGAAGCCGAACCTCGCGCGCAATGGCGAGGGCAGCATACCCTCACGGGTGGTCGCGCCGATGACGGTGAAGCGCGGAAGGGTCAGCGGAATCGAGGTGGCTCCCGGACCCTTGCCCACCATCACGTCCACGCGGAAATCCTCCATGGCGATGTAGAGCAGCTCCTCCGCGGCCCGGGGCAGGCGATGAATCTCGTCGATGAAGAGCACCTCGCCGGAATCAAGCGAGCTCAGGATCGAGGCCAGGTCTCCGGCGTGCTGGATGGCGGGGCCGGAAGTCACGCGGATCGGCACCTGCAGCTCGTTGGCCACGATCATCGCCAGCGTGGTCTTGCCCAGTCCAGGAGGGCCGGCCAACAGGATGTGGTCTGGAGGAACGGCACGCTTCTTGGCGGCGTCGAGGAAGAGTTGCAGCTGGGCCTTGAGGCGTGGTTGACCGATGAAGTTGGCGAGCGTCTGCGGGCGCAGCTCCTCGTCGCTGACCGGCTCGTTGCCGATCGGTTCGGAGGAGACCATGCGCAGCGACTCCTCGTTGGCTCCTTGGTTGGCTTGGAAGTCCGGGGTTTCCTGTGCCATCTCAGCGCCCCCGATCCAGCGAGGTCAGGGCGAGCCTGAGCACCTTGGGGATGTCGGTGTCGCTCAACGGCGTGGCGATGTCGTTGGCCTTGCACACCTTGGTGACGGCATGGGCGGCGTCGTTCTCGCGCCAGCCCAGCGAGACCAGGCCTTCGATGACCTGCGTGGTGCCTTGGTCGTAACGTGGCTCGTCGGAGGTCTGCCGGCCCTCGATCTCGTCGAGGTTGATCGATCCGCGCAGCTCGAGGATGATCTTCTGCGCGCCCTTCTTGCCGAGTCCGGGAGCCTTGGCCAGCGCGGCCGCGTCGCCGTCCATCACCGTCTTGGCCAGCCTGTCGGGCGGCAAGGTGGAAAGCAGCGAGAGGGCGACCTTGGGGCCGATGCCGCTGACCTTCTGCAACTGCAGGAACATGCGCCTCGAGGCCTGCGAAAGGAATCCGTACAAGGTGATCGCGTCTTGCGAGACGTTGAGATACGTGTATATTTTGGCGTCTTGACCGGCGTGCATGGAGGACAGTTCGGCGGAGGGCATGCGCACCTCGTAGCCGACGCCTGAGACCATGATGAGCGCCGAGCTTTGCTCGATCGACTCCACCTGGCCCTGGAGCATTCCGATCATTGTCTCTCCTCCACTCTCGTGCGGCCCTTACATGCTAACGATAAAAACGAATGTCGTCACAAGTGCGGAATCCAGCAAATTCCAACGAATTCGAGTGAATCCGGCCTCGTGACAATATTCGAACATCTGTTCGATAGCCTACATGCCCCTATCGACGCCGCCGTGCCTCTTCGCGCGTTGGGCTGCCTGCGCCCATTGGCGTTGCGCCGTGGTGAGATGCTGCTCGCGTTCCCCGCCCTGCAGCGCCCCGGAGGGCCTCAGCGCGTGGCAGATGGCCTGCGCCAGCGCGTCGGCCGCGTCGGCGGGTTGGGGCAGCTTGTTGAGGTTGAGAATGTGGGCGACCATGCGCTCCACTTGGATCTTCTCGGCGCGTCCGTTGCCGGTGACCGCCATCTTCGCCTCGGTCGGGGTGTGCAGCGCCACGGGGATGTTGCGTTGCGCGGCGGCCAGCATGGCCAGTCCCGCCGCCTGCGCGGTGCCCAGCACGGTGTTGCGGTTCTCCTGGGCGAAGACCCGCTCGATGGAGACGGTGTCGGGGGCGAACCTGTCGATCTTCTCGGCCAGACCGTTGTAGATGGTGAGCAAACGCAAGTCCTGCGAGGTGTGCGGGTCCGAGCGGATCACGTCCACATGAACAAAAGAAAGCCGACGGGATGCGTCGGCTTCTATGACGCCGACCCCGCAGCGGGTGAGCCCGGGGTCGACTCCAAGGATGATCACTTGGTCACTCCTGTTCGGCGAGCTGGGCCATCACCTCGTCCGAGGCGGTCCAATTGCTGTAGATGTTCTGCACATCGTCCAGGTCGTCGAGGTTGTCGATGAGCTTGGTGACCTTCTGCGCGTCCTCGAGGCTCAGGTCGATCTCGTTCTTCGGATTCATGACCAGATCGGCCGAATTGTAGTCGATGTTGGCCTTCTGCAGCGCCTCACGCACAGTGACCAGGTCGGTCGGCGCGGTGATGACGGTGTAGACATCGCCATCGTCCGAGACGTCCTCGGCGCCAGCTTCAGCGGCGATCTCGAAGAGCTTGTCGTAGTCAAGGCCCTCGGAGGGAACCTCGATCTGGCCCTTGCGCTCGAAGTTGAAGCTCACGGCGCCGGAAGTGGCCAGCGAGCCGTTGCCCTTGGTCAGCGCCGAACGTACCTCGGCGGCCGCGCGGTTGCGGTTGTCGGTGAGGCACTCGATGATCAGGCCCACGCCCGCGGGGGCGTAGCCCTCGTAGTTGATGGTCTCGTAGTCGGCGGCGCCGGCCTCGGCTCCGCTGCCACGCTTGACCGCGCGCTTGATGTTGTCGGCCGGCATGGAGGCCTTCTTGGCCTTGACGATGGCGTCATACAGCGTCGGATTGCCGTCTGGATCACCGCCGCCCAGACGGGCCGCGATCTCGATGTTCTTGATGAGTTTGGCGAACAGCTTGCCGCGCTTCGCGTCGATGGCGGCCTTCTTGTTTTTGGTGGTCGCCCACTTGGAATGCCCTGACATAATGCTCCTAGTAGGTATACGAATACGTTAAACGAAGCAATTCTAAAGCACTTTCACGACAAAACGCGCGCGTAGACCTCGAGCACACGGTCGGCCACGACGGACCAATCGTACTGGCTGGAACGCTTGAATCCGGCGACGCGCAGACGCTCCAGGCGTTCGGTGTCGCCAAGCAGTTCGACGATGCGTGCGGCGCAGTCGGCGGCGTCCTCGTTGCCGAAGAGGGCCGCGTCCCTGCCGTCCTCCGCCACATCCCGGAAGGCCTTGAGATCACTGGCGACGACGGCGCATGAGGCGGCCATGGCCTCCACCAGCACGATGCCGAAGCTCTCGCCGCCGGTCTGCGGGGCGACATAGAGGTCAAGGGACTGGTAGAACCGTGCCTTCTCGCGGTCGCTGATGCGCCCGAGGAACTCGAAATGGCTGGCCAGGGCGCCGGTCCTGTCGATCGATTCGAGGATTTTCCTGCCGTCGGCCTCGCCATCGCCGGCGCATAGGAACCGGGCGCCCGGGTAGCTCGAGAGCACACGGGAGGCGGCCTTGGCGAAGACCGCGAAGCCCTTGCGGCTCTCCCCCATGCGGCCCAGATAGCCTATGGTCGGCGCATCCGGCGTGCCCTGCCATTCCGGCCTCGGCTTGGCGTCGGCGAAGAACGGACGGTTGATGCCGTTGGGGATGATGTCGCGTTCGATGTCGCGCGGGGCGTAATGGTCCACCGTCTCCATGGCGGCCGGCGAGACGCCGATGATCGCCTTGAGCGGCGAGATGTAGTGCCGCAGATAATCCTGGAATATGCGCAACGCCAGCGGGTACGGGTCGAACGAGGCGTGGAACGTGCCGACGAAGGGCGGATGATGGAGCATCGTCAACGGTTTGTGGCTCAGCGACGGCGTCTCCGGCTCGTGCAGGTGGACGATGTCGAAATGCCCTTGCTTGACCCAGCGGCGGGTGCGCGGGCCCACGAAGCCGAAATAGCTCAGCCGGGCAATGGAGCCGTTGTAGGGAATGGAGAACGAGGAGTCGTTCGTGGTCACCCACAGCGGCATGTCGCGCGTGCGGCGGCCCGGGGCCAGCACTGCCACGTGGTGGCCGCGCCTCATCAGCTCCTCGGCGAAATCTCGGATATGGAATTGCACGCCGCCAGGCGTCTCGAACGAATAGGGCGCGATGATGCCGACGTTGAGCTTGCGGCCGTTCAGCGGGTCCTTGCGTATGGAAGGTTCGGTGGTTGCGTTGGCGGGGTTGGTGGGTTCCATTTCAGACATGATGACCTATTGTCGCATGGACTGTATATTTCGCAATTCGTCAATCACCTCGTCGGGCACGTCCTTGAGGCGGCTGAGATCGAGGTCCTCGGCGAAGATCGGCTGGAGCATGTGCCAGTCCTCGGGGTGCGCAGTGATGTCGCGGCTCCACACGTCGACCCAGGCCTGGCTGATCTCGTGGATCGCCTCCTCGCGGGGTAGCGAGCGGAACCTGTCGATGTCAACCGGCGCGCTGATATCGACCACGTAGCCGTACGGCACACCAGCCCTGTGGCGGGCCTCGCCATGCAGACGTTCGCGGTACATATTGACGACGAACAGCGGTTTGCCGGTGTCGAGAGCGAGCGTGGCCGGGCCGCGGGCCACACGGATGATGGAGCCGAACGCATGCACGAACTCGCCGTGGCGGCTCAGGTCCCTGTCGGCCAGCAACGGCACGAGAACGTGCGGCTCCTCTAGAACCTTCTCCAGCTTCTCCACAAGGTTCGGCTGGCCGGTCAGGAAAACGGTGATGTCCATGCGCTTGCGGATGGCGATGAATGTGTCGAGCAGTTTCTTGTTGGCCAGCCGTTCCGCGGTCACGGTCACCGGCGCGAGGACCTTGGCCGCCAGGAATCCCTCGTAATCCCAGTTGCCTTGGTGGCTGATGGCCATGGGTGCGCTGCCTGGATTGTCGTGCACGAGTTCCTTGCAGATGGGCAGCCCCGGGCCGATGGGCCTGGCGCGGGCGAGCAGCCGTTCGTCTGATTGTCCGCCGACCGTCATCGCCTCGGCGAAATAGGTGAAATACGAGCGCATGCCGCGATGGCTCGTCTTGCGAAGCGTCTTGCGCGCCACCTCGCCATCCCTCGCTTCGAGAACGTGGTGAAGATTACGCTCGAGCTGCTTCACTCCCCCGATACGGAAGAGCCAGCAGACGTCGGCGGCGAGCAGAAAGAGGCCCCGCAGCAATGGTTCGGGGATTATCCGGGGATGTTTGGCGAGGAATATCAGGACATTGTCGAACATGGAGATAATCGGACTTTCGTGAGCGATGAATCGTCAAATAGTGAAGGCTTTATGGTTTTTAAATTTAAGGTTTTATATACAAGTTACAGCAACATGATATACGAAAGCCTGTCTCGCTTTCTCAATGGGAAAATACGAGACAGGCTTTCGCGACAATCAGATGGCGCCGTCGGCCTTCATCTGGCGGCGCACCTCGAAGATGCGCTGGAAGACGGTGATGGTGCCGAGCACGGCCAGGATGACCACAAAGGCCATCATCCAGCGTGAATCGTGGAAGATTCCCGCGAAGAGCATGCCGACGAGGATGATCACCAGGCGGTCGCTGCGGGTGGCGATGCCGTTCTTGGCCTCATATCCCACCGATTCGGCGCGTGCCCTGGCGTACGAGGTGACGAACGAGGTCATCATCGCGTAAAGCGAGGCGCCGATGCCAATCCAACCGACGATGTCATCGCTCGAGATGCTCCCGGAGGCGATGGACATGCCACCGTGCAGCAGGAAGTAGAGCACGACGGCGAAGAGCACCGCCCAGTCGGCTATGCGGTCGAGCGTCGAGTCGAGAAAGGCGCCGAACTTGGTGCCTCCCGTCGTCAGCGCGGCCACGGAGCCGTCGAGCGAGTCGAAGGCGGCCAGCACGGCCAGCACCACGGCGCCGGGAATCAGCCAGCCGGTGATGCCGGTGGCGATGGCTGCCAGAATGGTGCCCACCGCCCCGATGATGGTGACCGCGTTCGCGCTGAGTCCCAAAGCCACCAGGGCCCTGGCAATCGGCGCTATCAGTCGTTTGAACGGCGGGCGTAGTTTCTCAAGCATGCTGGATTCTCAAAACCTGTCTGTTGGCCGCGTCACTTGGTCGCGGCGGCGAAATCGTCGGCGTTGTTGACCTGGGCGCGGGACTTGATGACCTTGAGGATGTCGGCCTTCGCCTCGTCCACCGGCACGCCATTCAACTGGCTGCCGTCGCGGAAGCGGAAGCTCACGGCGTTCTTGGAGACGTCGTCCTGGCCGACGATCAGCGTGAACGGCACCTTCGACTTGGAGGCGTTGCGAATCTTCTTGCCGAAGCGGTCGTCCGACATGTCCATCTCGCAGCGCACCGTCTCCTGGTTGAGGGAGTCGATGAACTTCTGCAGATGCGGGGCGAACTCATCGGCCACCGGGATGCCCGTGACCTGCACGGGGGCCAGCCAGACCGGGAAGGCACCGGCATAGTGCTCGAGCAGGATCGCGAAGAAGCGCTCGATGGAGCCGAACAGGGCGCGGTGAATCATCACCGGGCGCTGGTGCGTGCCATCCTTGGCGATGTACTCGAGCTTGAAACGCTCGGGCAGGTTGAAGTCGAGCTGGATGGTCGAGACCTGCCATGTGCGGCCGATGGCGTCGCGCGCCTGCACCGAGATCTTCGGGCCATAGAACGCGGCCCCGCCCGGATCGGCCACGAGGTCGAGGCCGGAATCCTCGGCCACCTCGCGCAGCGTGTCCGTCGCCTCCGTCCAGATCTCGTCGGAGCCCACGAACTTCTTCTCGTCCTTGGTGGAAAGCTCGAGGTAGAAGTCGTTGAGGCCGAAGTCCTTCAGCACCTTCAGCACGAACTGGAGAATGGAGGTCAGCTCGCCCTTCATCTGGTCACGGGTGCAGTAGATATGGGAATCATCCTGCGTCAAGCCGCGCACACGGGTGAGGCCGTGGACCTCGCCGCTCTTCTCATAGCGGTAGACGGTGCCGAACTCGAAGAGACGCAGCGGCAGCTCCTTGTAGGAGCGCTGGCGGGACTTGAAGATCAAGTTGTGCATCGGGCAGTTCATCGGCTTCAGGTAATAGTCGAAGCCCTGCTTGGTGATGTTGCCGTTCTCGTCCTGCTCCTCATCGAGGTGCATCGGCGGGAACATGCCGTCCTTGTACCACTGCAGGTGGCCGCTGGTCTCGTAAAGGCCGCCCTTGGTGATGTGCGGGGTCTGCACGAAGCTGTAGCCGGCCTTGCGGTGCATTTCGCGGGAGTAGTCCTCCATCGCGTTGATGATCGCGCCGCCCTTCGGGTGGAAGACGGGCAGGCCGGGTCCGATCTCCTCCGGGAAGGAGAAGAGGTCCATCTCGGCGCCGAGCTTGCGGTGGTCACGCTTGGCGGCCTCCTCCATGCGAGCCTGATAGGCCTTGAGATCATCCTTGGTGGCCCAGGCGGTGCCATAGATGCGCTGCATCGAAGGGTTGTGCTCGTCGCCCAGCCAATACGCGGCGGCGGCGCGCTCCACCTTGAACGCCTTGATATACCGGGTGTTCGGCAGGTGCGGACCCTGGCAGAGGTCCTTCCAGAGCACATTGCCCTCGCGGTCCACGTTGTCGTAGAAGGTCAGCTCGCCCTGGTTGGGGACCTCGGTGCCGATGGTCTCGTCGATGGCGGCCTTCTTCTTGTCGATCAGCTCGAGCTTGTACGGCTGGTCGGCCTCCTCCTTCTTGGCCTCTTCCTTGCTCACCACACGGCGGCGGAAGGCCTGGGAGGACTTGACGATGCGCTTCATGCGCTTCTCGATCTCCTTGAGATCGTCGGGCGTGAAGGGCTGGTCGACGTCGAAATCGTAATAGAAGCCATTGTCGATGACCGGGCCGATGCCGAGCTTGGCGTCGGGACGAATCTCCTGTACGGCCTGCGCCATGACGTGGGTGGCCGAATGGCGCATGATCGCCAGGCCGTCCTCGCTGTCGAGGGTGATGGATTCCACGGTGTCTCCGTCATTGAGCGGGGTGTAGAGGTCGCGCGGCTTGCCGTTGAGACGGACGGCGATGATGTTCTTGTCATCCGAGAAGAGTTCGGTGCCGGTCTGCGTGGCTGGCACCTCCTTCGCTTCGCCGTTGAGTGTTATGGAGATGGTCTTTTCAGCCATGGTATATGTGTCCTTTGCTTTCAGGGCCCGCGTTACTAGGGGCAGGCCATGGACGGTAGGTAAATCAACAGTGCCAACGATATGGGCTATGGCCGACATGGGAGCTTACTGGTGTGCGCTCGTGTGGCGGGGCTTGGAAAATATGCTTTGCTCGGGACGCTCCTTGGCCGCTCGGCCGTGTCTTACGCCCGAGCAAAGCATATTTTCCAAGCCCAATCAGGATTGATAAAGAAGGTCGGTAAGTTTTCAGGGACGCAGTGGGAATCGTTGGCACTGTTAGGGGATTTTTAAGCGGAGATAAAGAAAAAAAATCTGAGAAAAATAATGGAGCGGACAACGGGACTCGAACCCGCGCTCTCGACCTTGGCAAGGTCGCGCTTTACCAACTAAGCTATGTCCGCGAAGACAACAATGTGAGAATATACAGGACGGTCGGGATTTACGCAACTCACGGCGGGTTGCGCGTGCCATTGCGGGTTTCACCCGCTCGGCACGACGGTCAGAATCTGGCTTGCCACGACGGGCTGCGCCCGCGTGACCAGTATGGATTATTGGTATTTGTTTAGCCGGTAACCCACTTGTCGCTTTGGTGTGGGTTTCTGATTGTGGTTTCAATTACGAAACCCAGATGCCTTTATTCCTGGTTGTCGGTTAAGGCTTCGGGTTGCTTGGCGGGGCGATAGAGGTCGGGTTCTACGTAGATTTCGAAACGGTAGAACGGGAGGGCTGCGCGGACGGCGGCCTCGATCTTGTTGACCGTCTCCACGTCAAAGTCGCGGTCGAGCTTCGAGGTCTGCACTTTCAGGCACAGCAGGATGTCGTCCTCGGCCATGTGCATCGCCTGCATGTTGATGAGCCGCTCGACGCCCGGGGTGCCTTCCACAGCCGAACGAATGCGGTCGACCATCTGCTGATCCAACGATTCGCCGATGAGCAGCGAGCCGGACTTGAAGCCCAGTGCCAGCGCGCCGACGATCAGCACCACACCGACGCACAAGCCGCCCACCGCGTCCCAGAGCTCATCGCCGGTCAGCAGCGCCACACCGATGCCTGCGCCGGCGAACACCAGGCCGACCAGCGCCAGGGTGTCCTCCATCATCACCGAGGCGAGCTCGGCGCTTTTGGTGCGCCGCCAGAAGACGAAGAGGTTGCTGATGTTCAGGTCAAGCCGCTTCATGCGTTCTCGCGCCTCACGGATCGAGGTGTGCAGGCCGTAGCCCTCCATGAGGGCGGAGACGATGATCACCGCCAGGGAGGCCAGCAGCTCGACCGGTTCGATGGTGTGTGCCACGCTGCCGTTGGCCAGGCCCGTCAGTTTCTCGACGCTTTGCGAGGCCGAGAACCAGCCGCCGACGAAGAAGAGGAGCGTGGCCACGAGGAAGGAGGCGAGGTATTTGGCGCGGTAGAGGCCGAAGGGGTGGCGGGTGTCGAAGCGGCGGGCCACCTTGTCGCCGACCATCAGCACCAGCTCGTTGGCGCAGTCGGCCACGGAGTGCACCGATTCGGAGAGCATCGCCGACGAGCCCGTGAACGCGGCCGCGAGCCCCTTGGCCACGGCCACCCCGACGTTCGCCAGCAGTGCGGTCTTCACCGAATTGTTTGCCATGGTTGCCACTCCCCTATTATCGGATGTTGTCGCTGGGCCCAATGCGTATTGAGCCACTAAATGTTGGTGCAATACTATATTGACGTTATTGACGTTCGTTGCGAAACGAGGTGTTCGCGGGCATTGCTCGGCGAACATGATATCGCCATCATTCTATGGGTCGCCGCCGTCAAGCGATACGAAACGAATAATAGATATGAAAAATCACATAGTAAGAAAAAGAAAACAAACAGAAATAAAAACCAAAACCGTGGGTGATACTGGAATCGAACCAGTGACCCCTTCCGTGTGAGGGAAGTGCGCTAACCGCTGCGCTAATCACCCGAGATATTCAATTATGAAACAAAAACCGGAGTCTCCTCCGGTCCTTGTGGGCGATACAAGATTCGAACTTGTGACCCCTTCCGTGTCAGGGAAGTGCGCTAGCCTCTGCGCCAACCGCCCAGGTTGCTTGGGAATCGAGACCTTAGTCTCTCTTCCGAGGTGGGTACGAGAGTCGAACTCGTCTATACGGCTTTGCAGGCCGCTGCCTAACCGATTGGCTAACCCACCGTAAGGTCGTGTACAACTCCTCGGACCTAGAGCGGACAACGGGACTCGGACCCGCGCTCTCGACCTTGGCAAGGTCGCGCTTTACCAACTAAGCTATGTCCGCAGTAAAACTGCTGTGCAGTCTGTGGCGTGAACACCACCGAAGCACGAGAGATAACTATACATGCCCGACCCCCATTTCGCAAATCCTGCGTGTCGTGAATAGGTGTTGCTACGGCGGGTTAATGAGGCGTTAATACGACAGTAATACCGGGGCTGTCGTGTTCTTTGGCGGGTTCCCCTGAGAGTGGAAACTGCTTCACCAATGGCGAAGCCCTCGAATCATCGTGTTTTCTCAGGCTAGATTAGGGAACATGACTGATGAATCTACCAGCAGTAAATCTATGATGATTTGCGCCTTTGAAGGATGGAACGACGCGTGCCAGGCAGCCACGAACGTGATACGCCATCTTGCCTCGCATTATGAGTACCGCGAGGTGCGCCATATTCGGTCAGACGGTTTTTATGATTACCAGCTGGCGAGGCCGATGATCTGTCATGTGACGGGCTCGGCCAGAATCGTGTGGCCGCAGACTCGTTTCTACGAGATTTCCGTGGCCCCCGACCTCCGCGTCTACGCGCAGATCGGCCCGGAGCCCAACTATCGCTGGATGGAGTACACGCGGCGCAGCCTGAGCATCGCCGACGAGCTTGAGGTCGACGAGATCGTCACCCTGGGCTCGATGTACGCCGATTGCCCGCATACCCGGCCGCTGCCCATCGACCAGTCCGCGTTGCGCCGGCACGAGAGCAGCATCCGCGGCGCTGGCGTGAAGAAGGACACGGCATGCGGTTCGAACCCCTACGACGGCCCGGTCGGCATCCCCACCGTCATCGACACCGTGGCCAACGAGGAGGGCTTCGACACCACGGCCATGTGGGTCTCCGTGCCGCAATACCTTGGCGGTGACGAGTGCGCGCAAGGAACGCTGGAGATCTTGCGCCGGCTTTCCGACCTGCTCGGCGTCGAGCTCGACGAGGGTGATTTGCCCGTGAAAGCCGAGCATTGGAAGGCGCAGGCCTCCGTGCTCACCTCGTGCAACGACGACCTGGCCGAATATGTCACCAGGCTCGAGAACCAGTACGACCTGAACCAGCAGATGGAATGCCTCAGGAGTTCCGACGAACCGCAGTCCGAACAGCTCGCGCGGGAGGCTGAGGAGTTCCTGGAGCATATGGACGACTGAGGTCGCGTGATATCGCGGATTGCGAATCCTGAATAGCTGATATCGAACCGCGGATTACGGATTACGGATTAGGTTGAATAAACTAGTGGCGGCGCGTCACCCTTACGATAGGTGACGCGCCGCCATCAATTTATTTGCCTGTTTTTCTATGCGTATCAATACATAGAAAGACGTACCTATATAGACGCCTTTTCCAGCAAGCAGTCAGTTATGTCGCTATTTACACTGCCGCGACCGTCGCCTGCGCGACAGCTTGCGCCGCCTCAGGTGTAGCGGGCAGCGCTCCAACGATAAGCAGGATCGCCACCACCACTGCCAAACCGATGCGATAGATGGCGAAGGCCTTGTAGGAGAAGGTCGACACGAACTTCAGGAACGCGATGATGACCAGGTATCCGACCACGAAGCTCACCACGCTGGCCGCCAGCGTCGCGCCCCAGCCGGGGAATTCCGGCTCGGACCGGTAGTCGGTGAACGCCTTGAACGCCTCAAGCAGGCCGGAGCCGAAGACCGCGGGGATGGCCATGATGAAGCTCACCCGCACGGCCGATTCGCGCGTATAGCCCATCGCGCGGCCGAAGGTGATGGTGCCGCCGGAACGCGAGACGCCGGGAATGAGGGCGAGCATCTGGCCGACGCCGAAAAGCAGGGCGTCTTTCCAGTTCATCTCGCGGATGGTCTTGCGTTGCGGGGAGCGCTCGTCGACGATCCACAGCAGGATGCCGAAGAGCAGCAGCACCGTCACCGTGATCCACAGGTTGCGCAGCGTGGTCTCGATGGTCTTCTGGAAAAGCAGGCCGGCGACGAGGATCGGCAGGGTTCCGATGATGATGTACCAGCCGAAGGTCGCGTCCGGATCCTTGCGGCCCATACGAGAACGCCAATCTGGGCCATTGTGGCCAGCCAGGCAGGAGAACCAGTGCGAGAGTATGCGCGCGATGTCATGGCGAAAATAGAGGATCACCGCGAGCTCCGTGCCCAGCTGGATGATGGCCGTGAACGCCGAGCCGGGGTCGCTTTTGAGCATCAGCTCGCCGACGATGCGGATGTGGGCGCTCGAGGAGACGGGCAGGTATTCGGTCAGCGCCTGCACCAGCCCCAGGATGATGGCTTGGAAGAAATTCATAACCCCTCTTTATCGTTTCTTGTCTTCACAGCACCTTACACATACCCCGGGTTGCGCCGGCAGGCCTGGCGCGCGAGAATCGTGCGGTGCCACTGTGATTTCGGCAACCAACGTCATGGCCGACGGAAAACGACGATATGGTCGGTGTGAATACGCGAGTTACTGGATAATTCCGTACGCCTGACAGATAACGAGAGCAGCAAAACATCCGGTTCAAGCTTGGAGTGGATAATTCCGTACGCTGACAGATAACAAAGGTGGCAAAGCGTCCACTGCAGGTTTGAACTGGATGTTTTCGTACGCTGGCAGGTAACGAGGGTAACAAAGTATCCACTTCGGACTTGAACTGGACGGTTGCATGCGCTCACTGGTAATGAGCGTTTTAGATTATCCGGTTCGGGATGGCACTGGGCGATTCCATATGCCGGATGGCGATAAACAACTCGAAATATCCAGTCTGGATGTGAACTGGATGATTATGCGCGCTGGCGGGCGATGGAAAACATGGCGTGGTACGTTGGTGGTTGGGTTACGCCTTGTGGGTGGGCCATGGCTCGTTTGTGCATTGTTCGTTATTTCGGCTTCAAGGAGATACAACATGGCAACATATCGCAAAAGCAGGGCCTTCGCGCCCAAGGGATTCTTCGAATGCGAGGGCAGGGGACTTCAGTGGCTCGGCGAGGCGCAGGAGCAGGGCGGCCCAAAGGTCGTCGACGTCTACGGATGGAGCGACGGCTGGCTCGACATCGAACGCGTGAACTCCTGCTCCCCCACGCCTAAGGCCGCGCATGATTTCGGGGCTGCTCTGGCGCATATGCATGATGCGGGCGCCGATTACTTCGGTTCGGCACCGGCGGGTTACGAGGGCACCTGCTATTTCGGCCCCTTGCAGGACCCGGTGCCGATGGCGACCAGCACATGGACGAGCGTCGTCGATTACCTCGCCGAAGGGCGGCTCATTCCGATGGTCAAGCTTGGCATCGAACGCGGGTCGCTCGACAAGAGTGACCTTGAGTTGACTCAGGAAGTCATCGACGCGCTGCCCAAGCTGCTGGGCCCGGCCGCGGACGACAAGCCCGCCCGCGTGCACGGCGACCTGTGGAGCGGCAACGTGATGTGGTCCGCCGACTTCGGCGACCCGCAGGCCGTGCTCATTGATCCTGCCGCCCACGGTGGCCACCGAGAGGAGGACTTGGCCATGCTGAACCTCTTCGGCATGCCCTACCTCGACGAGATCATCGACGGCTACCAGAGCGTTCATCCCCTCAAGAAAGGCTTCGAGGAGCGGATCACCATCTGGCAGCTCTACCCCATCGCTGGCCACTGCGTCTTCTTCGGTGGCGGGTACGTGAGCGAATACCGCGCCATGTGCCGTTCGCTGCTTGGGTGAGCGCGTTTGAGGCATGGTTTGTCTTTGAAAATACATGTGCATTAGACACGGATGCACATCTGTTCAGTGGACTGATAACAACTGTTCGTCATTGAATATAACAGTTATATAACAGTGGTTCGATGCTCCGAATAGCAGAGCGAGAATCAATAGAATATATAGAATTCAATAGCAGTGTGGGTCTGGCAGGAATTACTCCGTGCCAGACCCACACTGCTATATCGCGGGTGTAATCAGTCTCATTCAGAGACCGCCATTTGCGATTTCACCAAGACACAGGCGCCGCAGAAACCGAACTCAGCCAAGCGCGTCCTTCAACTTGCTGAAGAAGCCCTTGCGCTCGCCGGCCGGCCGCGAGCTCTGCTTGACCTGCGCCTTGCCCTTGTCGTGGCTCTTGCCGAACTTGGTGATCAGCTCACGCTCGTCGTTGCTGAGCTTGGTGGGGATGTGCACGCTGAAGTGCGCGACCAGGTCGCCACGCTCCTGCGGCCTCTTCACCTTCGCGACACCGAGGCCCTTGAGCGAGACGGTCTGCTCAGGCTGGCAGCCTTCGGGGATATCGATCTCCTGCTTGCCGTCGAAGGTCTCGATGTCGAGCTGATGGCCGAGGACGGCCCAGCTCATGGGGATCTGGATCCAGCAATGCAGGTCGTCGCCCTCGCGGGTGAACTGCTTGTCACGCTTGACGCGGATGTCGACATACAGGTCGCCGGCCGCGCCGCCGCCCTCGCCGACCTCGCCCTGGTGGGCCAGACGCAGACGCGTGTTGTCGTCGATGCCGGCGGGCACGCTCACCCCGACCTTGCGCGAGGTGCGGATGCGGCCGTGGCCCTGGCACTTGGGGCACGGATGCTCGATGATGGTGCCGTGGCCCTCGCACCGCTCGCACGGGGCGGTGGTCATCATCTGGCCGAGCATGGAGCGCACGACCTTCTGGCGCATGCCGCGCCCTTGGCAATCCGGGCAGGTCACGGGCTTTTCGTCGTTGGCCGTGCCGGTGCCACCGCACTCCGGGCACAGTCCGAAGGTGTTGATCGTCACCTGCGCGGTGCCGCCGAACACGGTGGTCTTCAGGTCGATGGATGCGGTGGCCAGCGAGTCGCGGCCCGGCTGCGTGCGCGGGATCGGCCCCTGGTTGCCACCACCGAAGGCGTTGCCGAAGAACTGGCCGAAGATGTCGCCCATATCGCCGAATCCAGCCGAGGAGAAACCGGCCGAGGCGTTCGGGTCGTTGGGATCGACGCCGGAATCGTACATCCGCTTCTTGTCGGGGTCGGAGAGCACCTCGTAGGCGTTGTTGACCTCTTTGAACTTGTCCTCGTACTCCGGCCCGGCGATGTCGGGGTGGTATTTGCGGCTCATCTTCCGGTAAGCCTTCTTGATCTGCTCGTCACTCGCCGAGCGTTCTACGCCGAGCACCTCATAATAGTCTGTCACTGAATATCCTTTGTATCAGTTGGTTTCCGCGAATCATTGTTCCATCGAGGCTGGTCAGTCCGGCTTCGCCTCGTCGTGCGAGATCAGCTCGGTGAGGTATCTCGCCACCGCTCGCACCGCCGTCATCGTCGCGGCATAATCCATATGCGTCGGCCCGATCGAGCCCACGAACGCCACCGGGGCGTCACGCTTGGTGTTCGAATCGCCTTTGTCCGAGTCAGAGTTCGCGCTGTCGTCTTGGTCGTCTTCCGACGTCGTGCCGCCGCTATGGCCATAACCACTGGAGACCACCGAGGCGTTCATCAGGCCGGGCGTGTGCGTCTCGGAGCCGATGGCCACACCGACCTCGGCGTTCTCCTCGCTCAGCTCGCTCATCAGGCGCATGATGACCACCTGCTCCTCAAGCGCGTCAAAGAGCGGCCTCAGGCTGTCGACGGACTCCTGGCGGGCCAGGCCGGAGGTGCCGGCCATGTACATCTGGCTGGAGCGCTCGTCGTTGGCCATGCGCTCAAGCGTGGAGGCCAACGCTTCGCCGAGCATCTTGACGCTTTTGCTGTCGCGGGTGTTGACGATCGTGCGGATACGTCTGGCGGCCTGCGAAAGCGGCAGGTCAAGGCATTGACGGTTGATGAGCTCTGAGAAATCCGCCAAGGTATGAGAATCTGGGACCAGAGGCGACGAGAGGGTGTGCTGGGCCACCGAGCCAGCGTCGGTGATGACCACGGCCAGCAGCATCGTCGAGGTCAGGGGCACGATCTCGATGCGGCGCAGCTTCGATTTGGAAAGCGCTGGCGAGGAGACCACGGCGACCTGGCCGGTGATGTTGGCCAGCAGGCGGGCGGCGCGCTGCAAGGCGTCCTGCAGGCTCACCGAACCGGAGAGGAAGCTGATGATGCCGCGGCGCTGCGCCTCGCTGAGCGGGACGACGGTGGCCAGGCGGTCGACGAAATAGCGGTAGCCGCGCTCCGTGGGGATGCGGCCGGCCGAGGTATGCGGTTGGATGAGGTAGCCCTCGTTCTCCAAAGCCGACATGTCGGCGCGGATGGTCGCCGAGCTGACGCCGAGGTTGTGGTTGCGGGTAAGCGCGGTCGAGCCGACCGGCTCCTGAGAGCGGATGTAATCCTCCACCACCGCACGCAGTACCAACATACGACGTGATTGCCTCATGCGATTCCTTTCCTGGCCAATGGATTACGTCCCTTGATGTATCCGTGAATATATAAGTATACTCTTGTATTAGCACTCTCCACAAGTGAGTGCTAATCACTTTCCTCTCAGAGGATTTTGGCGCATCGAAATCCGACGATAATCATTGTTAACGTTAACGGAACATATGCATTCAAAAAACGCTTTGAGCATGATTCCTCGTCGTCTACAAAAGCTAGGATTAAAGCGCAATGTTTGGGATTTTAGGGCCTGTCACAAGACGGGTTTCCATGCCCAAAATATTGGAAGGAAAGTAAGAACCTATGACCGATTTCACATGGTCGGATTTGGACGAGCGCGCCGTCAACATGGCGAAGGTACTCTCAGCTGACGCTGTCGAGAGGGCTGGCAGTGGCCACCCGGGCTCCCCCATTTCCTTGGCGCCGATCGCCTACACGCTTTACCAGCATTACATCAAGCACGACCCCAACGATCCCCATTGGGCTGGCCGCGACAGGTTCATCCTTTCGGGCGGCCATGCCTCGCTGACACAGTATGTGCAGCTCTATTTCTCGGGTTACGGGCTCACGCTCGACGACCTCAAGTACTTCCGCGGCGGCGCCGACACCCGCACGCCGGGCCACCCCGAGGTCGGCCTGACCCCGGGCCTCGAGATGACCACCGGCCCGCTCGGCCAGGGTCTCGCCTCCGCCGTCGGCTTCGCCTATGGCCAGCGCTTTGAGCGCGGCCTGCTCGACCCCGACGCGCCTGAGGGCACCTCGCCCTTCGACCACAAGGTCTGGGTCATCTGCGGTGAGGGCGACGTCGAGGAAGGCGTCTCCTCCGAGGCCAGCTCCCTGGCCGGCAACGAGCATCTCGGCAATCTCACCGTGATCTTCGATGCCAACCACATTCAGATCGAGGGCGACACCAAGCTCACCTTCACCGAGGACATCCTCAAGCGTTACGAGGCCTACGGCTGGTACACCGACGAGGTCAGCTTCATCCAGCCCGACGGCTCCTACAAGGAAGACACCGTGGCCCTCGCCGCGGCGCTCGACAAGGCCGCCAAGGTCACCGACCGCCCGAAGTTCATCAAGGTCGACACCCTGATGGCCTGGCCCACCCCGGGCAAGACCAACAACGAGTCGGCCCACGGCTCCAAGCTCGGCCCCGAGGCCGTCGCCGGACTCAAGAAGGCCGTCGGCTTCGACCCGTCGGTCGACTTCCCCATCGACGAGGAGGCCCTGGCCCACGCGCGCAAGGTCGCCGACCGTGGCCTCGAGGCCCACAAGGAGTGGGACGAGAAGTACGCCGCCTGGCGCGACGCCAATCCCGACAAGGCCAAGCTCTACGACCGCATCAAGGCCCACAAGCTGCCCGAAGGCTTCGACGAGGCCATCGACAAGCTCGAGAAAAGCTTCGCCGTCGGCGACAAGAACGCCACCCGCAAGTCCTCCGGCCAGGTGATCAACGCCATCGCCGCCGTGATGCCCGAGATGTGGGGCGGCTCCGCCGACCTCGCCGGCTCCAACAAGACCGACATCGAAGGTGCCTCCACCTTCGGCCCCAAGGCCGACGAGACCCGCACCTGGCCCAAGGCCAGCGAGTATGGCCGCCAGCTGCACTTCGGCGTGCGCGAGTTCGCCATGGGCGCCATCACCAATGGCATCCTGCTCGGCAGCGACACCCGCCCCTACGGCGGCACGTTCTTCCAGTTCTCGGATTACGAGCGTCCGGCCGTGCGTCTGGCCGCGCTGATGAAGATCCCGAACCTCTACGTGTGGACCCACGATTCCGTGGCCCTCGGCGAGGATGGCCCGACCCACCAGCCCATCGAGCACCTCGCGGCCTTCCGCGCCATGCCCGACATGGAGGTCGTGCGTCCGGCCGACGAGTTCGAGACCGCCGAGGCCTACCGCTACTTCTTCGAGAAGAAGAACACGCTGCCCACCGCGATGATTCTCACCCGCCAGGGCGTGCCGACGCTCCCCGAGACCGCCGAGAAGGCGCGTGAGGGCGTGCGCAAGGGCGCCTACGTGCTCGTCGACACTGATGGCGAGCCTGATGTCATCATCATGGCTTCCGGCTCCGAGGTCCAGTGGGCCGTCGAGGGCGCCAAGACGCTCGCCGGCAAGGGCGTGAAGGCCCGCGTGGTCTCCGTGCCGTCCATGGAATGGTTCGAGGAGCAGGACGACGACTACAAGGAGGCCGTGCTTCCCAAGTCTGTTCGTGCCCGTGTCTCCATCGAGGCCGGCGTGGCCCAGCCCTGGTACAAGTACCTCGGCAGCTACGGCAAGCCAATCTCCATCGAGCGTTTCGGCCTGCAGGGCGACGGCGCCCAGAACATGATCGACCTTGGCATCACCGCCGAGCACGTGGTCGAGGCCGCCGAAGCATCCATCGAAGAGGCCCGCGCCTGAGCGTGAGGCTGACTTGGCGCGGTCCATGGATCGGATTCATGAATACATGAACACCACGGGCCGCGCCACCAAATACCAAGCTTTCCAATGATTTTGGAATAAGGAGAAAAATATGACTGAAGCAACACAGCGTACCACCGATTCGGGCGTGTCCATCTGGCTTGACGACCTGGACCGCACCCGCATCGAGTCGGGCAATCTGCAGGATCTCATCGCCAACAAGAACGTCGTCGGCGTGACCACCAACCCCTCCATCTTCCAGAAGGCGCTCTCGCAGGTCGGCCCCTACGACGCGCAGCTCAAGGAGCTGGGCCGCATCAACGTCGATGACGCCGTGCGCGAGCTCACCACCACCGACGTGCGCAACGCCACCGACATCTTCCGCGACGTCGCCGAGAAGAGCGACTACGTCGACGGCCGTGTCTCCATCGAGGTCGACCCCCGTCTGGCGCACGACACCGAGAACACCGAGAAGCAGGCGGAGATCCTGTGGAACAAGGTCAACCGCCCCAACGCGATGATCAAGATTCCGGCGACCCTCGAGGGTCTGCCGGCCATCACCGCCACCCTGGCGAAGGGCATCTCCGTCAACGTCACGCTCATCTTCTCGCTCGAGCGCTACGAGCAGGTCATGGACGCCTTCATCGAGGGCATGGTCCAGGCCGACAAGAACGGCCACGACCTGAAGCACATCGGCTCCGTCGGCTCCTTCTTCGTCTCCCGCGTCGACACCGCGGTCGACAAGCTGCTCGAGCAGAACGGCTCCAGCGAGGCCAAAGCGCTCGAGGGCAAGGCCGCCGTGGCCAACGCCCGCCTCGCCTACAAGATGTGGCAAGACAAGTTCGCTTCCGATCCCCGCTGGCCCGCGCTCGAGGCCAAGGGCGCCAAGAAGCAGCGTCCGCTGTGGGCCTCCACCGGCACCAAGAACGCCGCCTACTCCGACTGCAAGTACGTCGACGAACTCGTCGCCCCCGACGTCGTCAACACCATGCCGGAAAAGACGCTGAACGCCCTCGCCGCCCACGGTGACGGCAAGCCTAGCATCGAAGGCACCTATGAGGAGAGCCAGGCCGTCATGGACAAGCTCGCCGCCCTCGGCATCAACATCAAGGATGTCACCGACCAGCTCGAAGCCGACGGCGTGGCCAAGTTCATCGCCTCCTGGGATTCGGTGCTCGCCGACACCCAGGCCGGAATCGACCGAGTCAATGGCTGATTCCCTTTAACGGGTAGTCGTAGACCCCTGGAATTTGCGTTGTTGCGGACGCTCCTTGGCCGCTCGGCCATGTCTTACGCCGCAACAACGCAAATTCCAGGGGTCTACTCATGCCAAAGGAGACTCTTTCTCACAAGGGCTTTAACAACAATGAGGTTGTTGGTGCTAGCGGGATCCTAATGTGGAGGTGTGCGTTTTCTATCGCTGAATTCAATTCAGCGATAGAAAACGTGCGGGGGTTAGAGGAGCTGGGTGGCCCAGGCTGTTAGGAGGGGCTTTAGGGATGTGGGGTTGTCGATGTGGATGTTGTGGCCGGCGGGGTCGATGACCTTGTAGGTGGCGTTTGGGTAGTGCGGGAGGAGTGCACGCTGGTCCTCGTAACCGACGATTTGGTCCTCTTTGCCGGTGACGATCAGGGTGGGCCCGGTGTAGGTTCCCAGACGTTCTTCGGGGTCGTTGTCAAGCCAATAGCGCTGGCCCAGCCTGGCGTTGGCCTCGCGGTCGCAGAGCTTGGTGCCGGGGAGGATGTAGCGCTGGTAGCGGCGCCAGGCGTCGAAGGACTGGTTGACGCCCATCGTGACGAAATCGATGACCTTGTCTTGCGGAAGACTGTGGGTGAAATCGGGATTGGGCTCACTTACGATATGATCGGCCAAGTGGCGATGCGACATGACCGGATCGACCACGGGCGCGATCAACGCCATGCCGGCGACGCGCTTCGGTTCACGGGACAACGTATCGCGGACTAGCGCGCCGCCCATCGAATTGCCGAGCAGGGCGAAACGGTTGCCGTCGGCCAGGCGGTTCACCTCGTCGTAGAACCAGTCGGCGAGCTCCTGCAAACCACCGACGCCGTTGAGCGCGGGTGTGCGGCCGTAGCCGGGCAGGTCCATGTAGATACGCTGCGTGCCGTCGGGGAAAGCGTCGTCGAGCATCATCAGCGAACGGTGGTCGACGCCCATGCCGTGGGCGATGATGATGGGCAGCCCCTCCCCTTTGACGACCGTGTACGCTTCAGGCTGCGTCATGTTGTACTTCCTTTAATATATGTTTTGAGTTTATGTGGTGGACGGTGTCAATCGTGTGTTTTGGCCAAGTCGGAAACTCACCTGATGCCTCTATAAGATCTTCGCGTCCATTCAATGTCGAAGAATAAAGGCCGTGGATTATTGGTATTCGACCGATACCGCATCCGTTGGTGAATAATTTTTGCAAATATCAAACGACATGAAAAAAATGCGCTTCATGAACCGGCATGAAACGCATTCTTTGAAAGACTAGATACTCACTTGATGAGGTTGAACTTGGTCATCAGACCGAGGGCGATGATGATGGCGACCCAGAGCAGCGCGATGATGACCGTCCAGCGGTTCAGGTTCTTTTCCGCGACGCCCGAGGTGCCGGCGTTCTGGGTGAGGCCGCCGCCGAACATGTCGGAGAGGCCGCCGCCCTTGCCCTTGTGCATGAGGATGAGCAGCGTCAGGAGGACACTGAAAATGACCAGAATGATTTGCAGAACCAGCTTAACGATTGCCATAGTCGACACAGTTGAACCTCCAATGAAAAACTTTCTGGAATTAGTCTAGCGTAAGGTGCCGAGAACGGAACGGTACGTTTGCCGTTGGCTTTCCAAGCGTCCTACACCATTCACTGGTGACAAATCAGGGATGAATACGACGAACGCCAATAATATTCAACGCCCGAAAGAATAGTGCTTCCGTGACACTTTGCCGACGTTCGCGTTCGACCATCAAGCGATTGCCAAACCAGGACGAACGTCTCGCATTCAATCGCACATCCACTCGTGGATTCAATGCCAGTTGGCACAACCGCTTCAGCCCAAATTTATCGCCGGGACGTGACGGTCTTGAGCGTGAGCCTGCAGATCTTGGCCAGCTCGTCGGCGTCGAGCGAGGCGCCACCGATGAGGAACCCGTCGACATCCGGCTGGCTGATGAGCTCGACGGCGTTCTTGGACGATACGGAGCCGCCGTAGAGGATGCGCACGCTCTCCCCCACCTTGCTATCGAAGGTCTTGGTGAGGTCGCTGCGCACGGCGTTGGCCGCGTCCTGCGCGGTCTGCGGGGTGGCCACCAGGCCGGTGCCGATGGCCCAGACGGGCTCGTAGGCAATGATGAGTTTCGAGGCCTCCTCGTCGGAAAGATCGCGCGTGACGTCGTGGACTTGCCCGACGGCGAAATCCAGCTCGATGCCCTTGCGGCGCTCCTCCATGCTTTCGCCGACGCACAGAATCGGCTGCATGCCGGCGGTGAGCACGGCGCGCACCTGGTCAACGATGTTGGCGTCGTCCTCGGGATGGTATTTGCGGCGCTCGGAATGGCCGACGATCACATATTTGCAGCCAAGTTGGGCGAGCATATCGGCGTTGACGTCGCCGGTGAACGCGCCCTGGTTGGTCACCGAGACGGTCTGGGCGCCGTAGTTGATCTTGAGCTTGTCGGCCTCGATGAGCACCTGAACGCTGCGGATCGAGGTGAAGGTGGGCATAAGCGCCACTTCGACTTTTTTGTAGTCGAAATGCGCGTCGCGCAGGAGCCATGCGAGTTTTTGCACGAAATACGTGGCCTCGAGATGATCGAAGTTCATCTTCCAATTGCCTGCCACCAACGGAATACGTGCAGAGGACATTGCTTTCCTTCCCAACCCGGAATCGAGGTTTACCCGCGTCAAGCCGCCGCGACGGCCTTGGCTCGGCGTCGGCGACGGCTTTTCATGAAAAACGCGGACATACCAAACGGCATGTCCGCGAACATTCCTACTACCAGTGTAGCGTACTCAGGCTACGCGCCCTCGCCGCGCCACACCCGCGACATTGTACGAGGCGATTACTCGAGCACTGCCAGGCCGGGGAGCTTCTTGCCCTCGAGGAACTCGAGGGAGGCGCCGCCGCCGGTGGAGATGTGCGAGAAGCCATCCTCCGGGAAGCCGAGGTTGCGCACGGCCGAGGCGGAGTCGCCACCGCCGACGATGGTGAAGGCGCCCTTGGCGGTCGCGTCGACCAGACCCTGGGCCACTGCCCTGGTGCCGGCCTGGAACTGCTCGACCTCGAAGACGCCGGCGGGGCCGTTCCACACGACGGTCTTGGAGTCGACGATCTTGTCGTGGAAGAGCTTCTGGGTCTTGGGGCCGATATCGAGGCCCATCATGTCGGACGGGATCTTGTCGGCGTCCACGACCTTGGGGTTGACCGGGGCGGTGCCGTCGGGGAAGTCCTTGTTGACCACGATGTCGACGGGAAGGATGAGCTCCACACCGTTCTTCTTGGCCTCGTCCATGTAGCCCTTGACGGTCTCGATCTGGTCCTTCTCGAGCAGCGAGGTGCCGACCTCGTAGCCCTTGGCCGCGAGGAAGGTGTAAGCCATGCCGCCGCCGATGAGCAGACGGTCGGCCTTGTCGAGCAGGTTCTTGATGACGCCCAGCTTGTCGGAGACTTTGGAGCCGCCGAGCACGACGGTGAACGGACGCTCCGGGTTCTCGGTGGCGCGGGAGAGGGCCTTGACTTCCTTCTCGATGAGCTTGCCGGCGGCGCTGGGCAGGTCGGCGGCCACATCGTAGTCGGAGCCCTGGGCGCGGTGGACCACGCCGAAGCCGTCGGAGACGAAGACGTCGCCCAGGGCGGCGATCTTCTTGGCGTAGGCGGCGCGCTCGGCGTCGTCCTTGCTGGTCTCTTCGGGGTTGTAGCGCACGTTCTGCAGCAGGACGACGTCGCCGTCGTTCATCGCCGCCACCTTGGCCTTGGCGTCATCGCCGTAGGTGTCGGCGGCCAGCGGAACGTTGATGCCGAGCAGCTCGCCCAGGCGCTTGGCGACCGGGGCCAGCGAGAGCTCCGGGACGACCTTGCCCTTCGGACGGCCGAGGTGGGCCATCAGGATGACCTTGGCACCATCGGCGCGCAGCTGCTTGATGGTCGGCAGGGCGGCGCGGATGCGGCCGTCATCGGTGATGGTGGTTCCCTTGAGCGGAACGTTGAAATCCGCGCGAACCAAGACTTTCTTGCCCTTGAGATCTCCAAGATCCTTCAGTGTCTTCATGGAATTCCTTTCGTCTCATTGTTTCGCCGCCCCACACTACCTGCTTGGGGTGGAAAGCGCGATGAATGATGATGTCTAACAAGTCACATTCTACAGGCATCGACTAACAATAACGCTTGGAAAACCTCGATTTCGGGGATGATTTCCAAGCGTTATGTGAACGTTAACATAGCTTTTCCAGCAATACTGGCCCTATGAAACCGGTCTTTTGCCGGCATATTCATACATGGGAACAGCCGCTCAGGCGTCCTCTTCGGACTTTGCCTTCCGGGCCTTCTCGGTCTTGGTGGCCAGCTGGAGCAGCCTGCGGATGCGGCCGGCGATGGCGTCCTTGGTGATGGGCGGATCGGCCAGACGGCCAAGCTCCTCGAGGCTGGCGTCGGTGTGCTTGAGGCGCAGGTCGCCGGCGGCTTTGAGGTTCGGCGGGATGTCGTCGCCGAGGATTTCGAAGGCGTGGTGCACCTTCTGCGTGGCCTCGGCCGCGGCCTTGGCGCTGCGGCGCATGTTGGCGTCGTCGAAGTTGGCCAGACGGTTGGCTTTGCCGCGGGCCTCGCCGTCAGAACGCTTGCCGGTCCATTCGCGGGCGGAACGCGGGGCGCCCATGAGGTTGAGCATGCGCTCGATGGCGTCGGCGTCACGGAGCGTGATGCGCTCGGAGCTGCGGACCTTGCGGGTCTGGGCGGTGATGCCGAGCCTGCGGGCCGCTCCCTGCAGGGCTGTCGCGGTCTCGTGGGTCGGACAGATGATCTCGAGATAGCTCGCTTTGCCCGGGTCGGAGATGATGCCACGGGCCAGGAAAGCGCCGCGCCATGCGGCCTTGATCTGGGCGATGTTGCCGCTGATCACCTCGGCGGGCAGGCCGGGAACCAGGCGCATGCGACGGTCGAGCAGACCGGTCTGCAGGGCGAGGGCCGTGGCGCCATGCTCGACCAGAAGGTCATAGCGCTGGATGATGCCGGTGGGGGTTTGGCGAGTTACCTTGCTGACCTTGGCCTCGCGCTGGAAATAGTGGGCGATGGTGGAACGAAGCCATTCCGTGGCTTCCAACGAGTCGAACTGGGCGTGGATGACGGCCTTGTGGTTCACCGGACGGAGCCCGCCGCCGAATCGCATCATGGTGGCCGCCTGCGCCATTTTCGCGGCCGGAAGATCCGAATCAAAACTTGCCAGCTCGCTTTTGACGTCGTTGAGAAGAGCCAAAGCCCAACCTCCTACTTCCCGTTCTTCCTAAAGTCCAATGAAACCGTCGGCAGATAAATCTTTCAAGTCTACGGCTATCTGTCATATCGAACGACTTGGACAAGATGCAACAAATCGAAGCCGATTGACTATTTATAGCTAAGATCGAAAAATTTCGACTCAATGCCTCTTGTGGTGTTCAAGTTCGCGGGCCGAGACCGTGACCGAAAGACCATGAGATTGAAGCCGTTGAGCCAACGCTTCGCTCATTGCCACCGAACGATGTTGACCACCCGTGCAACCGACAGCAATAGTAACATAATGCTTATCTTCCTGGGCGTATCCTTTCAAGGCGATGAGGATCACTTTTTCGTAGGCGTCCAGGAAGTCCTGCGCCCCGTCGCTGCCCAGCACGTAGTCGCTCACCGGCTTGTCCGAGCCGTTGAGCTCGCGCAGGCTCGGCACCCAATAGGGGTTCGGCAGAAAGCGGACGTCGGCGACGAAATCGGCGTCGAGCGGAAGGCCGTATTTGAAACCGAAGCTGAAGATGTGCACGGAGACCGTCGAGGGGCCCGCGCCCAGCATGGCCTCATAGAGTTTCGTGGAAAGCTGGTGGATGCTCAGCGACGAGGTGTCAATGACAGTGTCGGCTCGCGCCTTGAGGTTTGAGAGCAGCTCGCGTTCCTCGCGGATACCGTCGATCAGGCGGTTGCCGCGCTGGAGCGGATGCGGGCGACGGACGGACTCGTAGCGGCGCACGAGCTCGCGGTCGTTGGCGTCGAGGAAGAGGATGCGCGTGCGCACGCCCAAGTCGTCCAAGTGGCTCAGGACGGCCGAAAGGTCGTCGAAATACGTGCGGGAGCGTACGTCGATGACGGCGGCCAGACGATGAACCTTGGAACCCGAGGAGGTCATCATGTCGACCAAGGGAATCAGGAGCTTCGGGGGCAGGTTGTCGACGACGTACCAGCCCATGTCCTCCACGCAATCGGCCGCATGCGACCGGCCGGCGCCGCTCATGCCGGTGATCAGCAGCACCTCGAACTGGCTGGCGGGCTCGGGGCGGATCGCCTCGGGGGCTTGATTCGACGGTGTCGCCTTCTTGGCGGAACCACTCTCGTTTGAACTCACAATGCCTCCCGCAGGGCCGTTCTCATGGCTTGTTCCAAACCCTTGAACGAACCCGCCGTATCCGTTTTCCATCTGTCTGCCATACTACTCTCGGCCGTACCTGCGGCGAATAGAGAGTGAGCGCCGGTGGAAGCCGTGATTCGCTGGTTTTTCTGGCTCGAGTTGGCGTCATAGGGTTCGCCCGGTGCACGGATGCCTGTCATCAAGAGCACCTGGTCGATGGCCTGGTAAAGCAGCATCTCCTCGCCACCAATGATGGTGCCACCGAAGGCATTCCATGTCTTCATCAGCTTGGTTGGCCGCGGATCGTAGACCACGTCGAGCAGGGTGCCTGAGATGTGGGCGCCGCTCCCCCGCAACGCATCTTCGAGCTTTTGGGCCGCGTCGTCGGCGCCGAGGCCGGGAATGGTGTTGACGGCGACATCGGCCTCCGGCAGGTAACTCCAAGCCTCCGTCAACGGTGCGGTTTCGAAGGAGAATCGGTCGGCATATTTGCCGGCGAGCTCTTGCAACGCCGTGTTCTTGGACTCGTTGCGGGCGCAGACGGTCACCGAGGAGAGGCCGCCCAATCCGGGCATCTGAAGTTCGGTGAAGGCCGCCAGTGCGGACAGCGCGGTGTTGCCGTTGCCCAGGATCACCGCCTTGAAACCCTTACGGCGATGCCTTGCGTGGGTGGTTTTTTCTTCGCTGCCACCTGTTTGTTTGGAATCTGAGCGTTGCTGGTCGAAGGCGTGGCCAAAAGCGTGTCTGATGCCATCCACGTCCGTGTTATAGAGGCGGATGCCGGGCTTCGCGCCTTCTCCCGCTGACGACCAGTCGAACACTGCTGTGTTGGCCACCTGCAGCGTGGACGACCACTTGTCGCAGGTGGGGCCGTACGGGATGATGGTGCGTTTCAAAGGCATGGTGAGGCTTAGGCCAGACCAGGTGGAGTCCAATTGCTCGAGGAACCCGGCAAGATCGTCCTTGCCGACCTCCGCGCGCGTGTAACTCCAATTCGGCAGGCCAAGAAACTCGTATGCGGCGTTGTGCAGCACCGGCGAAAGCGAGTGCGCGATCGGCTTGCCCAGCACGGCGCATTGATGGGTGGGGCTTGTCATTCGTTGCTCCTTTGAACGTTAGGACACGGGAAAATGATGTTGGGACAAGAAGGTGCCTGACTTGCCATGAAGCGTTGCCTATTAGGCGGTTTCAGGACAATGCCGACCACTGAAAGACCATACCGCGCGAACGAATCAATGAGGGTTCGAGTTCCGTCGAACGCACGTTGAAGAAGCGTCATCATGCGGAGGCTCCTTTCGTGGAGGACTCCCTCGTTATCTTTGTCACGTTTTCGGGCTGGTTTTCGATGGATGCTTTCGAGGCTTGGCTGGAATCCTCATCCGAGTTGTCATTGGATTCAGGATGGTCCGGCGAACCTTTGGGATGCAAGGCGTTGAAAATGGCCTCGGCCTTGGCCTCGCCGATTCCGTTGACCGCCTTGAGATCCTCGATATCGGCCTCACGCATGCGCTTGACCGACCCGAAGGCGCGCAGCAGTTTCTTCTGGTAGACCTCGCCCACGCCGGGGATGTCGTCGAGGGCCGAGCGCAGAGCGCCTTTGCGACGCGTTTTGCGATGGTAGGTGATGGCGAAGCGGTGCGACTCATCGCGTACACGCTGGAGCAGATACATGCCTTCTGATTGACGTTTGAGGATGATCGGGTAATCGTCGCCAGGCACCCACACCTCCTCGAGACGCTTGGCCAGACCACATACCGCCACATCGTCGACACCGCAATCCTGCAGGGCCTTGGCCGCCGCCTCCACCTGCGGTTTGCCGCCGTCGACGACAATGAGGTTCGGTTTGTAGGCGAAATGGCGCGGTTGGGTGTTCTGCTGGACGATGGCCTCTGCATCGGTGATTCTGTTGTTAGCGCCGTCTGATGCGCTTAAAGTCACCGGGATCGACGAAACAATTTCGGAAGCCTCGGAAGCTTTTAATGTTGACGCCTCCGTCTCCGATTGCGAAGCCTCGGCTTTCTGGGCCAGCTCCTTGATGCGTTTCTCGTTGTCGATGCTCTCGCCCGAGTCGCCGGCGATGTTGCCGTGCCTGAACCTTCTGGTCAACGTCTCGTACAATGCGCTCAGATCGTCAAGTGCGCCCTTGCCGTCCTTGCCACGGATGGCGAAGCGACGGTATTCGGATTTCTTGGCGATGCCGTCCTCGAAGACCACCATGGAGGCGACCTGGAAGATGCCGCCGATGGTGTTGGAGATGTCGTAGCCTTCGATGCGCAGTGGCGACTCACTGAGACCGAGGGCCTTGGCCACATCGTTCATCGCACGCGTTCGTGTGCCGATATCCCTGATTCGGCTGAGCTTGCTGCGCTGCAACGCTTGCTTGGCATTGTTGTTCGCACGCTCCATCAACGTTCGTTTCTCGCCCCTGCTGGGCACGCGGATGGTCACCGCTGAACCGCGGAGCTCACCGAGCCATTGCTCGAGTTCCTGATGACGGGCTGGCATGATGGGCACCAGCACCTCGCGCGGTATCGGCGAGATCGGGGCGAGCAGATCGCTGCGTCCGGTTTGCATCTGACGTTCGCGTCTTGTGCGGGTCGCCTGCGCGCGCGAAAGGCTGTCGGTGGCGGTGACGCTTTGCGTGGCGCCAAGGGCGTCGCGACGTTCGATGATGGAGATGGCGTCGGTGCCTGCCGCCTCGTTTGCAGAGGATCCCGGCTCGTCGGACGCGGATTCTTCTTGGCTGTCGACATCACTGGAATCGTCTGTGATCTTGTTTTGCGATTCGTCCTGCTTCTCGAGCAGATCCTCGCCGTTGCTGGGCAGGTTGAGCGGCGTGCGCACCTCACTGGCCGTCTCCCCCATCATGTCGGAATAGACCTGAGTGATGAGGTCGGAGATCAACTCACTGTCGTCGATGTCCTCGACGCGTTTCACGCTCCAGTTGCGTTCGCCACGAATCGACCCGGAACGCACGAAGAACGCGTGGACGGAGGCCTCGAGCTCGTCGGAGGCGATGCCGAACACGTCGGCGTCCACGTCCTGGTCGAAGACGACGGCGTTCTGCTCGGAGACCGTCTTGAGCATGGAGATCTGGTCGCGCAGCCGGGCCGCCTTCTCGAACTCCATTTCGGCGCTGGCCTCTTTCATCTCCTTGGTGAGCGTGTTGATGAACGAGGTGCCGTAGCGGCCGGTGAGCACGCCGACAAGGCGTTCGGCCATGCGGTGATGGTCCTTCTCGCTGATGCGTCCGACGCAGGGCGCCGAGCATTTGCCGATGGAGGCCAGCAGGCAGGGCCGGTTGGTCATCTGGGCGCGGTGAAACACGTTCTTGGAGCAGGTGCGTACCGGGAAGGCCTTCAACAGTTGGTCGAGGCTATGCCGAAGGTCCCAAGCCTTCGCATAGGGACCGAAATACCGGGTGTCTTTGCGCTGGCGGTTGCGGGTGACCCATACCCTGGGGTATTTCTCACCCAACGAGACGGCCAGATATGGATACGTCTTGTCATCTCGGAAGACGACGTTGAAGCGTGGATCGAATTCCTTGATCCACGTGTATTCGAGGGTGAGGGCCTCGAGCTCGGTGCCGACCACCGTCCATTCGAGGCTGCGCGCGGTGAGTACCATGGATTGGGTGCGCGGGTGCAGCTGGTGCAGCGGCTGGAAATAGAAGGTCAGGCGGTTGCGCAGGTTCTTGGCCTTGCCCACATAAATCACACGGCCGTCGCCGTCACGCCATTTGTAGACGCCCGGGTCAGTCGGAATGTCTTTGGTCGCGGGACGGAAAAGGTCGCGGGTGTCCCCCAGCTTGCGGGTGGTCTTCCGCCAACCCGCCTCGTTGGGTTCCCCAGCCTCGGATGTCATGGGCCGCCTTTCCGTCCTTCGCGATGATGCCATGTGATGTATGTTCTATTATGCTGCCATTATTTCTTGGCGAGCATCGGGGCTAGGAACTTGCCGGTCCAGCTCTTCTCGCACTTGGCTACATGCTCAGGAGTGCCCTGGCTGACGATGGTGCCGCCGCCATCACCACCCTCGGGGCCGAGGTCGATGATCCAGTCCGCGGACTTGACGACGTCGAGGTTGTGCTCGATGACGATGACGGTGTTGCCCTTGTCGACCAGGCCTTGCAGCACCTGGAGCAGCTTCCTGACGTCCTCGAAATGCAGGCCGGTGGTCGGCTCGTCGAGGATGTAGACGGTTTTGCCGGTGGAACGGCGCTGGAGCTCGGTGGCTAGTTTGACCCTCTGCGATTCGCCGCCTGAAAGCGTGGTGGCGGGCTGGCCCAAGCGGATGTAACCCAGCCCGACGTCGACCAACGTGTCGAGGTAGCGGGAGATGCCCGTATAGGCCTTGAAGAAGTCCGCGGCCTCCGAAATCGGCATGTTGAGCACGTCGGCGACGGTCTTGCCGTTGTATTTCACCTCAAGCGTCTCGCGGTTGTAGCGCTGTCCATGGCATTCCTCGCACTGCACATAGACGTCCGGCAGGAAGTTCATCTCGATCTTGATGGTGCCGTCGCCGTGGCAGGCCTCACAGCGACCACCCTTGACGTTGAACGAGAACCGGCCAGGGCCATAGCCACGGACCTGAGCCTCAGGCGTCTTGGCGAAGAGCTGGCGAATCTTGTCCCAGACGCCGGTGTAGGTGGCCGGGTTGCTCCTCGGCGTGCGGCCAATCGGGTTCTGGTCGACGTGGATGACCTTGTCGCACTGGTCGACGCCTTCGATGCGGGTGTGCTTGCCCGGCACGATGCGCGCGCCGTTGAGCTTGTCGGCCAGCGAGGGATAGAGGATCGAGTTGATGAGTGTCGACTTGCCGGAACCGGAGACGCCGGTGATGCAGGTCATGACGCCCAGCGGGATGGAGACGTTGATGTTCTTGAGGTTGTTCTCGCGCGCACCGATGACCTTCAGCTGGCGCGTCTTGTCGGTTTTGCGGCGCTTCTTCGGCGTTTCGATCTGACGACGGCCCGCGATGTAGTCGCCGGTGATCGACCGTGGAGCGTCCACGACATGGGCGGCGGGGCCCGAATAGACCACTTCCCCGCCCTTCTCACCGGCTCCTGGGCCGATGTCGACAAGCCAGTCGGCCTTCTCGATGGTCTCCTCGTCATGTTCCACGACGATCAGGGTGTTGCCAAGGTCGCGCAGGTGGTGCAGCGTCTTGATGAGACGCTCGTTGTCACGCTGGTGCAGGCCGATGGAGGGCTCATCGAGCACATACATGACGCCGACCAGGCCGCTGCCGATCTGGGTGGCGAGCCTGATGCGCTGCGCCTCGCCGCCGGAAAGCGTCTTGGCGGCGCGGGAAAGCGTCAGATAATTCAGGCCGACGTCATTCATGAAGCCGAGGCGGGCGCGAATCTCCTTGAGGACCTCGCCCGCGATGACGGCGGCGGAACCTTCGAGTTTCAATCCCCGCACCCATTTGAGACTCTTCTCGATGGGCATGTCGCACACGTCGGCGATCGATTCGCCATCGACGGTGACCGCGAGCACCTCGGGGCGCAGGCGGCGGCCGTGACATTCCTGACAGGGCACCTCACGCATGTAGGACTCGTAATAGAGCTTCATCTGGTCAGAGTCGGTCTCGTCATGGCGGCGCATCAACGTGCGCACCACGCCTTCGAAGCCGGTGCTGTATTCGCGCAGCCTGCCCCAACGGTTGCGGTACGAGACCTTCACCTTGAAGTCATGGCCGTACATGATGGCGTGGCGGACTTCCTTGGAAAGCTTCTCCCAAGGGGTGTCGAGGCTGAAGCCCATCTCCTCGCCCAGGCCCTCGAGCACGTGTCGGTAATATTCGCCCGTGCCCTTGGTCATGCCCCAGGGCTCGATGGCGTTCTCGTTGAGCGATTTGCTCGGGTCGGGAATGACGAGCTCGGGGTCGATCTCCAGCTTGTAGCCGATGCCGTCGCAGGCTGGGCACGCACCATACGGGGCGTTGAAGGAGAAGGTGCGAGGCTCGATCTCGTCAAGTTCCAGCTGGTGGCCGTTGGGGCAGGAACGCTTCTCGCTGAACGGCTGGCGGCGGTTCGGATCCTTTTCATCGCGGTCTACGAAATCGACGACGATGATGCCCTTGGCGAGCTTCAGCGCCGTTTCGATGGAGTCGGTGAGGCGCTGCCTGATGCCGTCCTTGATGGCCAGGCGGTCGACAACCACCTCGATGGTGTGCTTTTTCTGCTTGGTCAGCTTGATGTCGTCGGAGAGCTGGCGCATCTCGCCGTCGATCAACGCGCGCGAATAGCCGTCGCCGCGCAGCAGCTCGAGCAGGTCCTCGAACTCGCCCTTGCGGCCGCGCACGACCGGGGCCAGAATCTGGAAGCGCGTGCGGTCGGGGTTCTTGAGCAACATGTCGACCATCTGCTGGGGCGTCTGGGCGCTGACCAACGCGCCGCATTCCGGGCAGTGCGGCACACCGGTGCGGGAGAAGAGCAGACGCAGGTAATCGTAGATCTCGGTGATGGTGCCGACCGTCGAGCGCGGATTGCGGTTCGTGGTCTTCTGGTCGATGGAGACGGCCGGGCTCAGTCCCTCGATGAAGTCGACGTCGGGCTTGTCCATTTGCCCGAGGAACTGGCGGGCGTAGGCGCTCAACGATTCGACGTAGCGCCGCTGCCCTTCGGCGAAGAGGGTGTCGAACGCCAGCGACGACTTGCCGGAGCCCGAAAGACCGGTGAAGACGACCATACGGCTACGCGGGATGGAGATGTCGACGTTCTTGAGGTTGTGCTCGCGGGCACCCTGGATGGTGATCTTGAGATCGCTGGGGATGTGCGAGATGTCCGCGACGAGCGAACCGTTCTTCTCGCGCAGCGGCGCCTTCGCTATCTCCTGCGACAGGAATGAATCGCTGTCCATCAGCTTTTGCGCCACAACGCTCTCCGGGGATTCACCCTTCGAATCGGACTTGCGCGCCGTCGATGCTGTTGCCACTGCTTACCTCCGCTTGATGCCTATTGCCTCACTGTAGGATAACCCATCATAGCGAACGGTTCGAACAATTGTTCGAGTCCGTGTCGCGGCGCATGTCGCCCGGAATTCCATACTTGGGATAGCCGTGAAAGATTCAAACGCCGCCTAAAAATTCATTCGTAAGCCGACAATAAGCGACAAGCTGATCGTCGAAAATCTCAACTTTCGAACGCCTGTTCGATTCGTCACGCGTTCCGCTATGATGGTCTACGCATAATATAGGTGCGCAATCTTTTACAAACACGGCTCGTACGATGGGATAGGTAACAAGGCATGGCAATCGAGGGGAAAGGTCTGGAAATTCAGATCGGAGCCAGGACTCTGCTCAATCCGACTGATTTTCATGTGAACAAAGGCGACAAGATCGGCCTGGTGGGCCGCAACGGTGCCGGCAAGACCACACTCACCCGCGTCATCACCGGCGACATGCTCCCCTCGGCGGGCAAGGTCCGCATCTCCGGAAAGCTCGGCTACCTCCCGCAGGACACGCATGCCGACGACCCCGAGCAGACCGCGCTCGACCGCATGATGAGCGCGCGCGACATCGCCAGCATCATCAAGCGCATGCGCAAGGCCGAGAAGGACATGACCAGCGAGGACCCGAAGGTCATGGAAAAGGCGATGGACAAGTACGACAAGGCCATGCAGGCGTTCGAGAAGGCCGGCGGCTATGCGGCGCAGTCCGAGGCGATTTCGATGGCCGCTAGCCTTGGCCTGCCCAACGAGACGATGCAACAGCCCATCGGCACGCTTTCCGGCGGCCAGAAACGACGCATCGAGCTGGCGCGAATCCTGTATTCCGACGCCGACACGTTGATCCTCGACGAGCCAACCAACCACTTGGACGCCGACTCCATCGAATGGCTACGTGGCTACTTGAAGCGTTTCGAGGGTGGATTCCTCGTCATCTCCCACTCCACCGAGCTGCTCGACGAGGTGGTGAACAAGGTCTGGCATCTCGATGCGCAGACCGCGCAGATCGACATGTATTCGCTGGGTTGGAAGGCCTATCTCAAGCAGCGCGTCGTCGACGAGGAGCGTCGCCGCCGTGAGCGCGAGGTGGCCGAGAAGAAGGCCGACCGACTGATGAAGCAGGGCATCCGCCTGCACGCCAAGGCCACCAAGGCCGTCGCCGCGCAGAACATGATGCGCCGCGCCCAGCGCCTGCTCAGCGAGACCAGCGAGGCCGAGACCAAGGAGAAGGTGGCCGATATCCGCTTTCCCGAGCCAGCGCCGTGCGGCAAGACGCCGATCATGGCCAAGGAGATCTCGAAGGCGTTCGGCTCCAACATCGTGTTCAGCGGCATCAACCTCGCCATCGACAAGGGCTCGCGCGTGGTCATCCTGGGTTACAACGGCGCGGGCAAGACCACGACGCTGCGCATCCTGGCCGGCGAGGACAAGCCCGACACCGGCGAGGTCATTTACGGCCACGGCTGCAAGATCGGCTATTTCGCGCAGGAGCACGACACCTTGGAGCTTGACGCGACCGTGCTCGAGAACCTCCAGCACGTCGCCCCCGACCTCGACGACACCCACGCCCGCTCGATTCTCGGCAGCTTCCTCTTCTCTGGTGACGACGCGTTCAAGCCAGCGAAGGTGCTTTCCGGCGGCGAGCAGACCAGGCTCGCGCTGGCCACGCTGGTGACCTCGCGCGCCAACGTGCTGCTGCTTGACGAGCCGACCAACAACCTCGACCCGGTCTCGCGCGACGAGATCCTCAAGGCCATCGCCAAATACGAGGGCGCCATCATTCTGGTGACCCACGACGAGGGCGCGGTCAAGGCGCTCAACCCTGAGCGCGTGCTGCTGATGCCCGACGGTGACGAGGACCTGTGGAGCGACGACTATCTCGACTTAGTCGCCGAGGAGTAGACAGACGCCATAATTTCGTTCTTTTTACGTAGTCCGGTCACACGACGGCTTGCCAAGATTCCAAGACGCTGTCGTATGACAGGATTGTTGTTTGCTGCCACGAAACGGAATGTGGCAACCATCAAAAGGCGGCTTCGTAACCGATTCTTATGTTCCTGTTACGAGGCGGACTCCAGAGGCTTCGGATAGTCCGTCTCGTGACAGGAATAGGTGGTCCCTGTTAGGAAACGACATGTGGCGGCTGGCTATGGTCCGTCTCATGACAGGAATATTCGCTGCCTGTTATGTAACGGATTCTGCGGAATAGCGTGTTGCGGTTTATCGAGGATTCCGCTGATTGCGACTCCATGTGACCGCGGCGGGGTAGCATCGAGCTAGATATCGGCGGACACAGGAGGCTGAACATGGACGAGCGCATGGCGGATTTGAAACGGCAGCAACAGTTGCGCCACAACGCCTACGACGTGGAGACGGTACGTGGCTTGGAACGGCCGCTGCTCGACCGGGGCGTGCCGCTGATGCGTATGGCCGCCTCCGCAGCCGCGCACGTGACCGCCGACCTGCTTGAAGATAACGGCATCGAGGTGGCGAGCGCGCGAGTCGTGCTGCTCGCCGGGGCTGGAGATAACGGCGGCGACGGACTGTACGCCGCGGCTCATTTGGCCAACGCCGGTGCCCAAGTGACCGCGGTGGCTGTTGGTAAAACGCTTCATCTCGCGGGGCTTGTAGCCTTCACCCATGCGGGCGGGCGGCTTTTGGTGCTCGATCCGAATTCCAAGATTCCCGGTGGAGCGAACGGTTTCAGCGCCGGAGAAGCCGGGGAACGGCTGAAAACCTCCATTGGTCTCGCCTCGCGGGCCGACGTGGTGCTCGACGCGATGACCGGCATCGGCGTGCACGGCGCGTTGCGCGGCCTGGCCGCGACCATGGCCCACGAATTGCGCAAGGTTGTCGAGAAACCGGCCAATAAACCTGCTTCCATGCCGCTTTCCGCAACGGTTTCCGACGACGACACCGCTCCCTTGGTGGTCGCCATCGATACGCCCTCGGGCATGGACGTGGATGGTGGCACGTTGCCCGGCGACTTCATCCCCGCTGATGTCACGACGATGTTCGGAGCGATGAAGCCTTGCGCCATGCTGCCGCCGGCGTCGTTCGCGTGCGGACGTGTGGTGCTGGTCGATTTCGGCTTCGACATCAGCCACGCGAAGCCTGCGATTACGGCGATGGACGAGCAGGCGGCCAATCTTTTGAGGCAACCTGAACCCACTGATTCCAAGTATTCGCGGGGCGTCGCCGGGCTCATCACCGGATCGGCCCGCTACCCCGGAGCGGCCGTGCTTAGTTCAAGGGCTGCGGTGCGCTCGAACGTGGGTATGGTGCGCTATATCGGCCCCGCCAACGCCAGCGACATGGTGCTGCGCAACACTCCTGAGATCGTCATCGGCAAAGGCCACGTGCAGGCGTGGGCCGTCGGTTCCGGCGTGCCGACCGGGGCCGCGCTCGGCAATGAGACCATTGGACGTCACGGTTCGCCGTCGCAGGATTCGCAACGTTCCGCGATCGCCGCGCTGCTCTCGCATTATTCATTGGACGATTCGACGCGATCCGCATCTCAGACCTCCGAGGCAATCGATTTTGACAAGGAACCTTGGAGCATGCCTCCCATCTGCGTGGACGCCGGGGCTTTGGATCTGCTGCCCGAGCGCGTTCCGGCACATGTGGTCATCACGCCTCACGCCGGCGAAATGGCCGCGTTGCTGGCCTCACGAGGCGAAGAGGTCGAGGTCGACGACATTCTTGCGGAGCCGTTGCGTTGGGCGAAGAAGGCGCACGAACTCACCGGAGCCACCGTGTTGCTGAAAGGCGCGGTCACCATCGTGGTCGGCGATGCCGAGCTTCGACAGGCATCCGGCGAACCTAGTGATAGCGGTAATGCCGATAAGTGCGGAACAGAGCCGTTTGTTCTGGTATCCGGTAGCGGTCCATCCTGGCTGGCCACGGCCGGAGCCGGCGACGTGTTGGCCGGGCTCATGGCTGGCATGCTCGCCCAGCAGGGTGACGACGCGTTGCAGCGCAATCCGAAACTGTGTGTCGCCACAGCCGCGGCCGCTAGTTACATCCATGGTTATGCCGCCCAGCTCGCGTCCGATGGCGACCAATGCGGTTGGCGGGCTCCGCAGATTTTCGACGCCACCGATGACGAGGATGACGATGATCCCGGCCACCCCATCGTCGCCTCGGATGTCGTCACAGTCTTGCCGAAGGCCATCGGCCGGTTGCTCGCGCTTTGAGTTTCGGAATTGGTCCAGCGGGCTTTGAATCGTATATCGAAGACGCACGCTGGAACGCTGCGGTAATAAGGTTCTTGTTCTTGTAGCGGGCAAGGGAAACGTTTGCTTGCCCGCATTGGACGAATCGTGCGTCAGAAGATGCGCAACGATACAGTTGAATAAACAGCGAGAATAAAGATGCGCGAGACAAATGCAGGAGCAGCTATGACTAACCAGGTGAACAGCGAAGGTACGCCGATTGATGGAGGCATCGTTGCTGAGTCTCATAACCAGCGCGTCACGGACGTGATCTTCGACTTCTGCGGCGTGCTGGTCGACCTTGATTACCGTCCGTGTCTGCAAGGGCATTCCCCGGCCGATGTCGTGGACAAATTATGCGCCGATGAAGATGATGTCTACGGATTTTTCGCCGCTGAGGCCCGCATGGACGCCGGCGAGGATTTCGCCGTGGTCATCAAGGATTATCGACGTGATTATGGCGACGATTTGGCCACGATGTTCCGGTACTATATCGAACACTACGACGACGCGCTCCCCCGCATGATTCCAGGCATGGAGCGGTTGCTCAACGATTTGAGCGACCATGGATACCGCTTATGGGGCCTGACGAATTGGTCGGGCGAGACCTTCCACTTCGCCTTCGAGAAATTCCCGCAGATCAAGAAATTGCTAGGCGGCACCATCGTCTCCGGCGCGGAAAAGATGCACAAGCCCAACGCCGACATCTATGAGCTGGCGCTGAGCCGTTTTGGCCTCGATGCCGGGCATTGCGTGTTCTTCGACGACACCGCCGCCAACGTCGCTGGAGCCGAGGCCGTCGGCATCAACGGTTGCCGGTTCACTGGCGCTGACGACGCACGAAAGCAGCTGAAAGAGCTCGGCGTACATCTGTGAAGCTGCAAGACTGCGCCCCGTTGGTTCCATTGGCACACAGCCTAGTAACGAAAGTATGCGAGACATCCAACATCCTTAAAAAAAATAGGCATTTCTCACATCATCGTTTTGTAAAGAATAACAACATCTCATATTTCGTTATAAGTTAACTCGCGCGATACAAGCTTTGCTATAAGCTGTGTATATGACACTGCTGCAACTGAAATACATCGTGAAGATCGTCGAGTGCGGCTCGATGAACGAGGCCTCGCACGAGCTCTACGTCTCCCAGCCGGCGCTGAGCTCGTCGGTCAAGGAACTCGAGCACGAGATGGGCATCGAGATCTTCACCCGCTCGTCGCAGGGCATCGCGCTCACCGTCGACGGCGCGGAATTCCTCACGTATGCGCGCCAAGTACTTGATCAGGCCGAGCTCATGGAGGAGCGCTACAAGCACGCCAAGCCCCGCAAGCAGCTCTGCAGCGTCTCCACCCAGCATTACATGTTCGCCGTCGAGGCGTTCGTCGAGATGATCAACTCCAACAAATCCGACGAATACGAGTTCACGCTGCGCGAGACCCGCACGCGCGACATCATCGACCAGGTCGCCAACATGCTCTCCGAGATCGGCATCCTCTACCTCTCCGATTTCAACAAGGACGTCATCGGCAAGCTGCTGCGCGGCAAGCACCTCGAGTTCCATCCGCTCTTCCGCGCGCCGTTGCACGTCTTCCTCTCGCGCAGCAATCCGCTCGCCACGAAGAAGAAGGTCACGATGGACGATCTCAAGCCCTATCCGTTCATCCAGTACGAGCAGGGCGAGGAGGGCAGTTTCTACTTCGCGGAGGAGGCCGTGTGGCCCAAGGACTCCCCCAAGCTCATCACCGTCACCGACCGCGCCACGATCCTGAACTTCATCATCGGGCTCAACGGCTACACGGTGTGCACCGGCATCGACAACGGCGACCTCAACAACGAGAAGATCGTCACCGTCCCGCTTGACACCGACGAGACGATGCTGCTCGGCTGGATCAGCAACGAGCGCGCCAACCTCTCCAACGCCGCCGAAAGCTACCTCGCCAAGCTCAAGTCGGTAATCGCCAGCCACGGCTACCAGCTGATTGGGTGATTCTTAGAATAGGGTGATTAATTCGGTAGTTGGCTTATAAACTAAGGATTTCATTAGTTGCGTAGATAACCATTTTTCGATAGACTATATACGCACGTACAGGGTTGTATCTGATGTTTTTTAAACATCGTGATCCCCAAGTGTTCAGGAAGCAGCTTCGGTTGCTTCCTGAATTTTTTTATAGAAGCGAGGAGGCTATGGCTGAAGGTAAGAATGTGAAATCAAATAAACCTGTTATCGATGTTGATTCACAAATCAAAGTCATGGCATCGCATGGGATTACTTTCAAGCGTTGTTCTCCTGAAGAAGCAAAAGAATTTCTCAAAAACCATACCATTTCTTCAAACTTAAGGCTTTTGACAAGGAATTCCATAAAAGCGCAAATGGAACCTAGAATAATCTAGATTTTGCTGATCTCAAGGAGCTATCAACAATTGATTATCAAATTAGGCAATTTGTGTTGATTGGAAGCGGCGAAATAGAACATGCAATGAAGACACGATTCAATCTGTTGCTGATGAGTACAGCGATGGATGGTTATAAATTGACGGCAGACTTTGAAATAAGTGAGAAAGAATTCTATCAAACTCGTTTTCATACCTCGTTTTCGCTTCAAAATTCAATGAATAAAAATAGGTACAACCAGTGGATGATAGAAAAATACAGTTCCCATATCCCACCTTGGGTTGTCTGGGAAACTTGCCCATTTTATTTGAACATTGCGTTTTATCGATATTTTCTTAAACAGAGCCGTTATCACGATGTTATTTTCACGACTTTGGATGGAGTCAGACATTTGCGTAACGCTGCAGCTCATCACAATTGTCTGCTTATTCCCACTTCGCAGTCAATTAATCCTACAGAACAATTGGCCCCTTTGCTGATGAATCTATTCGAAACCAGCAACGTAAATAATGATTCAGCAATGACGCTAGCCAAGTCTGATCCCTTAATACACGATTTCGCCTGTCTGATCTGCACCAACGTGAATCTCATCCGTGATTCTGCACATAATTCTGCAGTATTAGCTGCTACTGATCTTCTGAAAAATCTTGTAAACTTATATGCTAATTATCAAACGGAAAACCATCTATACAAACAGCCGGAAGCCGTCATCTCCTTACTTTCAGCATTCGTAAATATTGATAGAAACACTCCTTGTCTGTTGACAAGTCGACCAACCAGAAAGCAAGGCAGAAGGCTCATCAAGCGGAAAGATAACAAATAGCTATATTGGCTACTAGCTAATACTTAATCTATATACGTATTACTGTATCTCAGCACCTACGGCACAGCCCGTATCCCATTCCTCGCCGCGGTAGGTACCATGATAATCCTTGAACAAATCATTGAGATTGGGAACATCATAGCCAACCAGCTTCAATCGTTCTTGCATCGGTAATGATGTGTCTTGGATAATCCTGTTTTTACGCTCCATATCATCGTCTATGATTGAATATTATCAAATATCTTTCAGAAATTACATGGAACAATAGTTCCTATTTTCGGTTTAGCGGACCGCCGATTCCGCCGTATTTCTTACCGGCGTAAACGCTATAGACCGCGAACGCAGCCACTATTGCCAAACCGACAACAAGGATGGCATACCTGCCGACGAAACGAGATGAATGGGCGACGAGACCTACGGCAATCAGGACGATTCCTCCGACGATGAACTCGAACCCGCCAAAACGTTGGCAACGACGCCACGACTCGCGGCTTTTGAAGGCTCCCGGCATACGCATGCCGGACCATCCATTCGGTTTTATACCCGGCATGACGTTGCCGAAAATGATGAGTGCCAAGCCGGTGACCACATTCATGATTGGCCCCAACGGTATGTCGGAACCCATGTTTCCTTTGCTGAAGGCATCGGCGATGATCCAAATGTTCATAATATTGGACATCAGACATACGCAGCACCCACCCATGATCCACATGCGCACCGTTGTTCTCGGGCTCATATCCGAATTCGACTGTTTGCGTACGGAACGTTCAAGGGGAATCTCACACAGCAACCAAATCGCACAAAAGAGCAGTGCCATCAAAGCGATGAAGAGCCCCTCGTATTTGCTGCCCCAGTGGTCGAGCTCGTTCTTACCGTTGTAATGCATAGGTATGGTGCTCGGCATGTACGGCAAGGCCAGCAGATAGACAATCAAGGGCAAGAAAGCAAGAAGCACCATCGCAAGATTCCAGTTTTTGGCGCCAAAAATCACAGCTTTCCAACTGGTCTGCTGTTCGATCATTATGGATTCGTCGTCGCTAGGTTTTTGAACTTCTGCCTGATTATTGTTGAGCGTTCGCATTCTTCACCATTTCGGTTGCTATCTTCTTTGAATGGGATACAATCTTTTCGAAGGTCGCATCGCCCTCAATCATCCTCGTTGATCGGGCCGCCGATGTCGCCGTATTTGCGGGCAGCATAGGGGCCATAGGCAAGAACCACCACGAGCATGATGAGCATGACGCCCAGCAATGCGAAGACGTTGACGGCGTCTCCCCTGCATGTGATGCCAATAATGACGATCACGATGCCCGCGACGATGAACGCCAGTCCGCCGAAACGCTGGCACCGCCGCCATGCTTCGCGGCTTGCGTAGGCGCCTGGGATTCTCACGCCGGTGACCCTGTTGGGCTTGGCGTACGGCAGCAGATTGCCGCTGACGATGAACACCAGACCGAGCGTGACGTTGATGATCTGCCCTGTCGGAAGCTCGGGTCCGCCGGCTCCGTGGGCGTTCACTCTGGCGAACGCGTCCCAGATGAAAATCCCATTGATCACATTGATCACCACGAATACCAGGCAACCGCCAATGGCCGTGGCGCGGATTGTTGAAGTCGAGTCATTGTTGCCACGTTTGGCCGTGGACCGAGCCGTCCACATCTCTATCGCCACCCAAACCACGCACATCAATACGGAGAAAATCGGCAGGAACAGCCCCTCCGTCTTGCTTCCCCATCGATCGACTCCATCCGGTCCGGCATGCATCGGCACCTTATTTGGCATATAGGGGAAGAGCAGCAGATACGCGATAAGAGGCAACAGGCCAAGCGCGGCCATCACGATATTCCAACCATGGATGTTGCGGAGGCTGCTTACGAGAGACAGGCCTTCTTTTTGGTAGTTTTCATTTTCGGTTTGGACATCTTGGTTTTGCCTTTTCTCAAGGTTGCCTTGCACGCTCCCGCTCTTGCTTGGTTCGGTGGAGCTTTCATGCTTGTCGAGGTTGTTACCGCCGTGCCCATTAGTGGTACGCGCGTCTAAACCTTGCTTCTCATCAAGATTTTTCATCGTTCTTTCTTCGTCGTTGTGGCCAGACGTGAACTGCGACATCGCGTTCCGTCATTGGCAATTAAGTCTTATTTATCGTTGGGGATTCGGATAGATATTGGATCTCATACAGGTTTTCGAGGCCGATTTTCCGAGTCGTTTTATGACTTGGCCTTTTTCGTCGTTCGAATTTCGGTCGACCGCGACTTCCTCTTCTTCGAGGAACTTGTCTTATATCGCGAGGCCTTCTCAATCTGGCTGTCGCGACGAAGCTCCTTCATCCAGACGATGGTGTCGTCGAGAACGGTCAGGTTTGGCTCGTACCAGATGGTCGTGCCGTCCCGGCTGTCGGTGACCAGTTCGGCCTCCTTGAGCTTGCGCAGATGGTACGAAAGCCGTGACGCCGAAAGTCCCGTGGCCTCCGCAAGCTCGCCGGCGTTCATGACCCTCTGTCGTAGCAACTGAAGAATCTCTCGTCGCGCCGGGTCCGCGAGCGCCGACAACGTGGTTTGCACTCCCATATCCCCTCTTTTCATGTCTTTATGTTCTGTTGCTATTTCAAATAACGTTGAAATATGGTTCCAGCATAACGCAGATTGTTTAATATTTCAAATTCTGTTGAAATAGCTGAGAACTCTTCGCCGGCAACGCCAGCTCTCACAGGCCGCCCTCGCCGAAGCGGTTGGCGTGAGCCGTCAGACCATCATCTCCATCGAAAAGGGCCGTTTCGACCCATCCCTACCCTGGCCTTCCGCCTGGCCACCCTGTTCAATTGCACCATTGAAGACATCTTCGACCCAGAATCGTGAACGAGACTTGAATCTGAAATGAGTCACAAGTGCGCTTTGTATTCGCTACTGTAAGACTGTGACTGCAAAGCGCATTTACTTACCTCAATGGCAGAAGTTACATCAATCGCATCAGCGCATTATTTCTCGGCGTCCTCTGCGTCGTCATCCTTCGAAAACAGTCCGCGAAGCTTTTGCTTGGGCTTCGCTGCGTCCTTAGCACGTTCTTCGGCGAGCTTCTCGGTCAACTTGCTGCGACCTTCCTTAAGGTTCTCGTTGAATTGCCCTGCGTAATCGCCGACTAACTCGGCACCTTCGCCAATCTTTTGACCAGCGCCCTTACCAAGTTTCACGGCCCCACTACCAATCTGCTTGGCATTTTCTCCAATTTCGACGGCGTTTTCGGTAATAAGTTTGCCAACGGCGTCTGTCCAGTGCGGCGCCATCTCGATCTCCACATAGTCAGCATCAACGCCAATGGCCTTGGCGAAAGTCGATAATCGTTTATTGGTCGACTGAAGAGTGTCAAGCCTGTCCTCGACGGTGCGAGGATGCTTGACTTTCTGATCACGAATGGTGTCTGCAAGCCCTTGTATATCCTTGCTCAAATTAGATAGCTCACCCTGGATACCGTGCAATCGTTGACGACGGGCCTCGTTGATACCCTCTCGATATCGTTCCACCTCCTCCGGCTGCTCAGTCATTACCCGGTCGAGTTCGAGAATGTATAGCTCGTTCTGGCTTTGTATGGATTGCCCAATGACGGCTAACCAGTCGGATGTGTCTCGAAGAAGTTGATCGATGACTTCTTTGTCGTCTTTCGCATCAATCTTTTCAGGTAGCTTTTTCGTGAGATTTCTTATCTTTATTAACGCATAGCTTTGTGCGCTGGCCAAATCTCTCGGACAATCTTCGATTTTCGACCATGTGGTATCGCTCAGTGTTCCGACTTTGTCACGGATAGTCTTGGTCTCGCCAATCATTTGTGCGGCACCCATCAGATTCGCGAGGGTTTGGTCCTTCTGATCTTGGAGTAAATCATCGATTTTCCCGTCAATCTTTTTAAGACAATCCTCAATCTCGTCCATCGACTGCTGGAGTGCCATCTGCGTCATGACTCCTCCAATATCGGCCAACATCTGCGGATTGACTTTTGAAGTAACTTTGGTCATGTCCTCGAACTTAAGATGATGGACGATTTGTCCATGTTCATTTCTTAAGACACCAGTTCCCGTTGGGCCGAATTTCTTCGTCTGGTCAGCCGACTCTTTGGTGAGTTTCACCCAACGGCCGCTTTGCTGCTTCGCATCCGCAAGCGCTTGAATCCCATTGCCGCAAGCTTGCAATGCATGGCTGTCCAGATTTCGCTGGGTTTCTTTATCCAATCCTTCGCTTTTCAACCAGGCATCAACCGCGGAATTATCTCCAAACACCATCAGTTCTTGGCCGTCTTGAATAACTTCGACTGATTGCTTGTCATCTGGCTCTGGAACCAAGTCCTCTGAACTCATCGATACTTCTCCTTATACAGCTTTAAAGCAGTGTTAATGAAAAACAGACTGCTATGTCACTCGCCGACAACGGCGGCGAACACACTGTTGTATAGCGTGCTGGCACGCTTTTCGAGCGCCTTGACCTTCTTCGGGTCATTTCCCTGCGCTTCCCTGATGAGTTCGACGCCGGTGCGAATCTTTTCGACTTCAACACGCCACGCGGCGATGGGCGCGTCTTCGGATAGGATTGCTGATTTCGTCCGAATCAACTCCTCGACGGCGTCACACAAGTTCTCGACCTTCGCGAGCGGGTTGTGCTTGTCCGGAAGATGAATTTTCTTGGTCAGCTCAATGAATTTGTCGGAGAACTGCTGCTCCTTAAGCCAATCCACAGCTTCTTTCACTTGCTCGGGAGTGACGATCTGCTCAACTACCCTGACGATATCTGCAGCGGCGTTGAGCTTGCCAAGTACCTTGCCTTTTGGCTTCGTCGTAGATTTTGCGACTGGTTTCTTCGCAGTGGTCATGGCAACTCCATCGTTTGTTTATCCCAATACTTAATTATTGCATTACTAAAACGGCTAACGCAAATGAAACGACGTCAACACCCTCAACTCTTCTTTGGGGTGTAGATGACGTTGTCGATGAGGGATTTGTAGTGGTCGGTGATGACCTGGCGCTTGGCCTTAAGGCTCGGGGTGATCATGCCGTTCTCCTCGGTGAATTCGTCGGGGACAATCTCGAACTTGCGGATGGACTCGGCGCGCGAGACCAGCTCGTTGGCCTTGTTGACCGCACGCTCGACTTCGGCGTGGACGATGGGGTTCGCCACGGCCTCCTTCAAATCCTTGACCGGTTCGGCACCTTCGGATTTGAGCCATTCGTTGGTCTCCTGCAGGTCCAGAGAGATGATCGCCGCGATGAAGGGCTTGCGGTCGCCGACCATGACGCATTGGCTCACCACCGGCGAGGTCATGACCGCGGTCTCCACCTCGGCGGGCGAGACGTTCTTGCCGCCGGCGGTGATGATGATGTCCTTCTTGCGGCCGGTCAGCGTGACGAAACCGTCGGCGTCGATGGAGCCGAGGTCGCCGGTGTGGAGCCATCCGTCGACGATCTGCTCCTTGGTGATCTCGGGATGGTTGTGGTAGCCGACGCACACCGCCCGGCTCTTGATGCACAGCTCGCCGTCGTCGCTCACACCAACGGTGACTCCCTGCAGTGGCAGGCCGACGGTGCCGATCTTGTAGCCTTTGGTGGGGTTGACCATGGCGGGTGCGCAGGTCTCGGTCATGCCGTAGCCCTCGAGCAGGGGCAGGCCGACGCCGTTGAAGAAGTGCGCGATGGACGCGTTGAGCGGGGCGCCGCCGGAGACCGCGTACTCGACCTTGCCGCCGAAGATCTGCATGATGGTGGAATAGACGAGCTTGTTGTACAGCGCGTGACGCATGGTGAGCGCCCTCGGAATCGGCTCGCCCGACTGCTGCGCCCTCGACCAGGCGATGGCGGTCGTCGTGGCGTCGGAGAAGACGCGCCCGGCGAATCCGGAGCCGGCCTTCTGCGAGGCGGCGTTGTAGATCTTCTCGAAGATGCGGGGCACGGCGAGGATGAAGGTCGGCTTGAACGTGCGGAAATCGGCGAGGATGGTCTTGAGGTTGCTGGAGAGGCCCAGCGTGACCGTGCCGGCGAAGCAGACGAGCTGCATGAAGCGGGCGAAGACGTGCGCCAGCGGGAGAAACAGCAGGAGCCTGCGGCCGGGCTTGTTGAGGATGTCGCCCATGGAGCGCACGCCCGAGATGGTGATGAACATGAAGTTCTGATGGCTCAGCTCGATGCCCTTCGGCGTGCCGGTGGAGCCCGACGTGTAGACGATGGTCGCCAGGTCCTTGCCTTGTACAGCCTTCTCACGCTCCCAGAACTCTTGGTCGTTGACGCCTTGGCCAAATTTCTCGATGGTCTCGATGGCGCCCATGGCAATCACGTAGACGTCCTTGAGATCGGCGCAACGCTCGCGCACGGACTCAATCTTGTCGCGCTGGTCGTCATCCTCGGCAAACGCCATCCTGACGTTGGAATCGTTGAAGATCATCTCGACCTGGGCCGGAGAGTTGGTCTCGTAGACCGGCACGGTGAGCGCGCCGATCGACATGATGGCCACGTCAAGCGCGGTCCACTGCCACGAGGTGTGCGCGATGATGGCCACCGAATCGCCGGGCATGACGCCACGGGCGATGAGCCCCTTCGCCAGGCCGATGACCTTGTCGCGGAACTGCGTGGCCGTGAACGACTGCCAGGTGCCGTCGTCGCCGACGTACTCGACCAGGGAGTCCTCGGGCGAGCGTTGCGCGCGATCGTCCAGCAAAGAGAAGATGTTCCGGTCGCTGTCGATCGGCTCTTCCAACGTCCTTGTGTATTCCTGCTTCATACGGCTCCCTCATCGACGCGATACATTGACGCGATACGGGTTAAATTTTAGTCCAAGCGTAAGAAATCTCACAAAGGCGTCGTGTCCGACCAGTAAGCCCGTAATGGCGGGCAACGGAACGTCAAGCGCCGTAGCGCTTGAGATAGTCCTCGGCGCTGTGCTTGATGGCGTCGCTGAGCAGGGGTTGGCCGTCGAGGGTGACCATGCGGGAGGCGGCGGCGAAGATCTCACGGACGTTGGCGATGGCGATGACCGGGAAGCCGAATTCCTGCTCGACGGACTTGACGGCGGAGATGTCGGAATCCTTGGTTTTCTCCATGCGATCGACGGACAACACGAGACCCACGATATCGACGTCGGCGGCGGCCTTGAGCTTGGGGACCACCTCGCGCACGGCGGTGCCGGCGGTCATGACGTCGTCGACGAGCAGCACCTTCATGCCGTCCTCGAGCGGGGTGCCGACCAGGATGCCGCCGTCGCCGTGGTCCTTCTTCTCCTTGCGGTCGAAGGTGTAGCCAACCTCCATGCCGTGCATGCTGGTGAGCGCGATGGCGGTGGAGACGGCCAGCGGGATGCCCTTGTAGGCCGGGCCGAAAATGGTGGCGATGTCTTGCGGCAGCGTGCCGTCGGCGATGGCGGCGGTGATTTTCTCGGCGTAGAAGGCACCCAGGGTGGCGATCTTGCGGCCGTCGTTGAACGCGCCGGCGTTGATGAAGTAGGGCGAGCGCCGGCCTGATTTGAGGGTGAAGTCGCCGAATCGCAGCGCCCCGGATTGCAGCATGAATTCGGTGAAGCGCTGGTCCAGCGGCGTCATCTTGTTGGCCTCGTTGTGGTTGTGTGTCTGATTCATGATTATTCCTTTCATTGCTTTACCTGTGTGCCCAACGCCGTTTCTACAGTTGCGCCATAAATAAGCCTCTGAGCGCCGGTCAACGGCTCAAAAATGGCGGGAAAATTTGATTCCGCCATAAACGAGCCACTCAGCGCCGGTCAACGGCTCAAAAATGGCGGGAAAATACTGCTGCGACATAAACGAGCCGCTAAGCGGCGATCAGTGGCTCATTTATGACATGATTGTTTGACTTTTTGCGGTGTAGCTAACGGACACAGTCACCATGTCTGCCCCTTGGCCAGTTTCGCGGCAAGTTCAGGGCGCGAATCGAGCAGGTTATCCAATTCTCGCGCTACACGCATTGGGGCGGTCGGGTCTATGAGCGCGGCGGCGCCCACCTCCACGGCGTTGGCTCCGGCGTAGAGGTATTCCAGCGCCTTCTCCCCCGAGTCGATGCCGCCGATGCCGATGATGGGGATGTCGGGAATGGACTGGCGGACGCGCCAGACGAAGCTCAGCGCAATCGGGAAGATGGCGGGCCCGGAGACGCCGCCGGTGCGGTTGGCGATGATGGGCTTGCCGGTGTTGATGTCGATGCGCATGCCGACCAGCGTGTTGATGAGGCTGAGCGCGTCGGCCCCCGCGTCGACCGCGGCGTGGGCGATCTCGACGATGTCGGTGACGTTCGGCGAGAGCTTGACGATCATCGGCTTGTCGGTCAGCGTGCGCAAGTGCTTGATGAGCCTGCTCAGCGCGACCGGATCCGTGCCCACGCTCATGCCGCCGTGGCTGACGTTCGGGCAGCTGACGTTGATTTCGAGCATGTCGGCGGGCGAATCGGCGAGCTTCTCGACCACCTGCGCATAGTCCTCGTCGCTGTGCCCGGCCACGTTGGTGACCACGGTCGCGCCCAACGCCTTCAGGCGGGGCAGCTCGTCCACCAGATAATGGTCGACTCCAGGATTCTGCAGGCCGACCGCGTTGACCATGCCAGCTGGCGATTCGGCCGTGCGCGGCGCGGGATTGCCCTCCCATGGCACCGGCGAGACGCCCTTGGTGCTGATGGCACCGAGCTGGGCCACGTCGTAATAGTCGCCGCACGCGTCGAGCTGGAACGTGCCCGAGGCGGTGCCGACCGGGTTCTTCCATTCCACGCCCGCCACGATAGTTTTGTGTCGCCACTCATGTGGTGCCAGCACATCCATCGGCTCGCCTTGATTCTGTTGATTCGCCACGATATCCCCCATATCCGTCTTTTCCGTCTTTTGTTTTCCGTCCATCGTTCAGGCCGCCCAACCGAGCTGCTCGGTGGTGAAAACCGGCCCGTCCTTGCAGACTTTCAGCCGTCCGCTCGGCGTATCGACGACGCAGGCGACGCAGGCCCCGTAACCGCAGCCCATGCGCGCCTCTAGGCTCAATTGCGCCGGAATGCCACGCTTGCTCGCCCATGCCGCCACGGCCCTCATCATCGGCGTCGGGCCACAGGAGAGGATGACAGGCGGTTGTGCAGCGACCTTGAGCTCGTCTTCGATGTCATTGAGCAAGTCGACCACGTTGCCTTCGGCGTTGGTGATGCTGTGCGCCGCGTTGACATAGCCGCGCACCAGCTCGTCGGCGAAGCGCTCGTCGCGATAGCCAAACACCGAAGTGACGCGCGCGTCGTCGCGTCGGCAGAGCGTCTGCGCCGCATACAGCAGGGGTGGCACACCCAGTCCCCCGCCGACCAGCACGTAATTGGCGGGCTTGCCAAGGTCGAACGGCTTGCCCAGCGGCCCCAGCGCATCGATGGCGTCGCCGGCCTCGAGCGTGGAGAACTCCTCGGTGCCGTGCCCCACAATTTGGTAGATGAGCGTCACGTCGTCGCCGTCGACACCGGCCACGCCGAACGGCCTGGGCAGCATCATCCGCGCATCGTGGGGATAGAGGTTGACGAACTGCGCCGGCGACGCGTGGCGGGCGACGTACGGATCACGAATCACCAACCTGAAAATGCCATGCGAAAGCATCGAGGCGCCGACCACCTCGACCGTGCGCCGACCAGGTTTGCGTCCGGCCTCGTGGGCCTCGCGCTCGACGGTTTGCGCCGGCAAGGTCGGTGTGAATGATGTGGCTGTCATCGTGCTCCTTCATTATCTTGGTCTGCTGAAGTTGTGGAATTTCGTTGCGTCGGTTTAGTGGTTTTAGCTCACTGGTTTGCGGTGCTGGAAAGTTTTGTCAGTGTCGCTCTTTTTGTTATTTTGTTCTGTCTCATGAGCGCAACGCCTCACGCAGGTCGTCGCGCATGGCGATCGCCGCGGCCCGGGCGCTGCGCCCGACCAAGTCCAGGGCCTCTTCCGAGGTCATGTCATTGCGGTACTCCCCCGACTTCTTCCACGCGCCAATGATGCCGCGCGACGAGTTGACGATGGCACCGCGCCCGTTCTTGTCGAACATGCCCGCGACGTCCTTGGCGGTGCCACCCTGCGCGCCGTAGCCCGGCACCAGGAAGAACGTGTGCGGCATGCATTCGCGCAGCTCACGACCCTGTTCGGGATGCGTCGCCCCGACCACCGCACCAAGCTGCGAATAGCCATACTTGCCGATGGAGTCGGCGCCCCAACCTTCCACCAGGTCGGCCACATGCTCATAGAGCTTGTCGCCGTCGGCGAGCTCGAGTTCCTGAATCTCCTTACTGGAGGGGTTCGAGGTGCGCACCAGCGCGAACACGTCCTTGTCGGTTTGCTTGGCGGCGTCGGTGAACGGGATGATGCCGTCGGTGCCGAAATAGGGATTGACGGTGATGCCGTCCTCATGCCATGGTTGGCCATTGCAGTCATGTTCGCGTGAGTTGATGCGGGTCAGATGCTTGGCGTAGGCCGTGGCCGTAGAACCGATATCACCCCGCTTGATATCCCCGAGCACATACAGTCCTTGTTTCTGCGCATATTCGCAGGTAAAGCGGTAGATATCAAAACCGATGGAACCGTAAGCCTCATACATGGCGACCTGTGGCTTGACGGCCGGCACGACGTCTTTCACGGCGTCGATGATCGCACGATTGAATTCGTAAAAACCTTCAACGATTTGGGCACCCGGCTCGGCCCGCTCCAAAGCGTCGTCAGCGACCTTTTGCTTGGCTTCAGCACTATCCGCATTGTTCAGAGAAGCCAGAAGCCGTTGAGCATCGGGATCGTCTACGCCTTTCAAAGAATCAATCAGCGCGTTAAGACCCTTTTCATCAAATTCATTTTCTGAGGTGAAGACCTGCGGCGGCACCAGCGCCCGGGTCGGATCCAGCCCTACGATGCTGGGATTGTGCTTGGCTTCGATGGCCTCGATCAGTCGGTCCATTGGCTTGTCTCGTTCCTTTAGGTGTTATGCCCTCAACTGTACAGCTGAAAGGACTGTTGTGGTCGTATGTATATCAGTGTGATGTCATGGAATTGTTGATATCAAGACGTTTTGCGGGTCGTGTTTGGCAAGTGGCTGAACACCAGTTTCGATCCGATGATGGTCGCCATCGGCCTGCCGGTGAGCTTCCAGCCGTCGAACGGGGTGTTGCGTCCCTTGGAATGGAATCGTGACGAATCCACCGTCCATTCCTGGCTGGTATCGATTAGCGTAAGATCGACGGACTCAGGATGCTCCACCTTGCCCAGATCAAGCACCCGTTTCGTCGCGCATTTCGATGACGTGTTGAGCAGCATGGCCACATCGGTCGGCGTATGGCCCATGAGCCGTTCCGGAGCGAGTGACATGAGCTCGATGAGCCGTTGCTCGCTGATGGCACCACTTTCGACCAGCACCTTCCGGCAGACGCCGTAGGCGCATTCGAGGCCGATGATGCCGTTGGGCGCCTCGGCCAGGCCGGCCTGTTTCTCGGCCAGGGTGTGCGGGGCGTGGTCGGTGGCGATCATGTCGACCGTTCCGTCGGCCACGGCCGCGATGGTCGCCTTGCGGTCGGCCTCCGAGCGCAGCGGTGGGTTCATCTTCGCCATGCTCCCGTAGCACAAGAGGTCCTTGTCGCACAACGCCAGGTAATGCGGCGCGGTCTCGCAGGTGATGGGCAGCCCCTCGGCCTTGGCGGCCCGTATCGCGTCGAACGCGGAGGCGGTGGAGACGTGCTGGAAGTGGATGTGGACGCCGGTGCGTCGGGCCGCCTCGATGTCCCGGGTGACGATGGAGAGTTCCGTGCTCGACGGGATGCCGGGAAGGCCGAGCTTTCGGCTCACTGCACCCTCGTTGACCGCACCGGTATCGTGATGCTCACAATGCTCGAGAATTGGCAGACCTGTCGATTTCGCGTTGGTGAGCACCGCGTCGAGTGTCTTATCGGTGATGGCGGAACCGTCGTCGCTGATGGCGCGTAGCGGGTGTTCAGACACGGCATTCGGCACGGTTCTCGTAGATTTCCGAGCCATTCCGCCGACAGCACTTTCTGCAGGCCTGAGATCCATGAACCGCTCGAAATCCTTTGGATTGGTCGGCAGCCTGCCCGCGCGCCCCAGTGAGGCGCATACGCTCAGGTCGTAGCGCACCGGAAGCTCGATGCCATGCGACTGCTCGTAACGCTGCAAGTAGTCGAGCGTGTTGTAGGTGCCGACGTTCTGAAGCCCATCGTCAGGTGAATCGGTATTTCTGCGCTTCACATCGCTTCCAGCCCCTGTGGCAGCGGCCTCCTGCACTTCGACGTCGCGCCCGTCGGCCGCAGGCAGCGTGTTCGGCATGATGAGCACGCGCGTATAGCCGCCCGCGGCCGCCGCGGAGGCACCGCTGACCATCGTCTCCTTGTCCAGCTGCCCGGGGTCACGGAAGTGGACGTGCGGATCGGTGAGCCCCGGCGCGACCAGCAGCGACGAACCGTCGATATCGCCTTCGACGCACGCTCCCGACTCGACCAACGAACGTCGCTCGTCAACCGAGGGGACGACAAGGTCGATGCGTTCGCCGGTGTCCCACACCTTGGTGTCATGGATGGTCAGCATGTCACTCTCCCGTCATCCGCGCGCTTTCGAAGTCGCTGCATATTCGTTTTGCATATGCAATCCTCGGTCGAAAGCGTGCTGATTCTCATAATTCCCAACATATTCAGGCCAAACGCGGCCCAGTCCAAATCCAAGCCATATCCAGCCCAAACCCGGACCGGAACCCGGCCAGCGTCCACAGAAAGTCCCGACAATCAGAACTCGCGGCAACGGACGCCGGCCAAGTCCCATGATTTCCTACCGCTCGGCCGCCTCGTCGCAATAATCGCAACGGTATTCGCGCCGCTCGGCGCTGGCCAGGTGGAAGCGCTGGTCGAGCCCGCGCTCCGTGGTGGTGACGCACCGAGGGTTCTTGCAGGTGATGACCCCGACCAGGTGCTTGGGCAGTCCGGGCTTGTGCTTCTCGACGATCTCGCCGCCGCGCACGATGTTGATGGTCGCGTGGGGCGCCACGAAGCCGAGCGCGTCCAGGTTCAGGTCCTCGACATCCTCGATCTTGATGATGTCCTTAGCTCCGAGCGCGTGGCTGGTGGCGTTCATGATCAGGGCCAGTTTGGCCTTGGTGGGGTCGACCTTGATATAGCGCAGCACGGTGAGCGCCGTGCCCGCGTCGACGTGGTCGATGATGATGCCGTTGGTGATGCTGGTGACTTCCATCAGGCTTGGACCTCCTTGTTCTCGTCGTAACCGGGCAGCTCGTCGCTAAGCAGCGAGCTCTCCAGGGCCATGCGCATGAGCATGCCGCGCTTGACCTGCTCGAAGTAGGCGGCGCGAGGATCGTCGTCGACCTCCTTGGCGATCTCGTTGACGCGCGGCAGCGGGTGCAGCACCGCCATGGTCGGCTTGGCCAGCGCCATCTTGGGCGCGTCGAGGATGTAGGTGTCGCGCAGGCGCAGGTAGTCGTCCTCGTTGAAGAAGCGCTCCTTCTGCACGCGGGTCATGTAGAGCACGTCCAGGTCGCCGATGACGGCCGAGAGGTCGCTCGCCTCGACGTAGGAGCAGGTGGGGCTCTGGTTGATGCGGTCGAGCACGTACTGCGGGGTCTTGAGCTCGGCCGGGCTGATGAGCACGAAGCGCACGTTGCCGAAGCGGCAGAGCGTCTCGATGAGCGAGTGGACCGTGCGCCCGAAGGTCAGGTCGCCGCACAGGCCCACCGTGAGGTCGGAGACGCGGCCGAAGCGCGCCTCGATGGTGGAGAGGTCGGCCAGGGTCTGCGTGGGGTGCATGTGCCCGCCGTCGCCGCCGTTGATGACCGGCACCTCGCTGGCCTCGGCCGCCACCAAGGCCGCGCCCTCCTTGGGGTGGCGCATGGCGATGATGTCGGCGTACTGGGAGACGACCTTCACCGTGTCGTGGATGGTCTCGCCCTTGGTCGCCGAGGAGAGCTGCGAGCCGGCGAAGCCGATCACCTTGCCGCCCAAGCGCAGCATCGCGGTCTCGAAGCTCAGGCGCGTGCGCGTGCTGGGCTCATAAAACAAAGTGGCCAACACTCTGCCGGAACAGGTGTCAGCCACTTCTTTTCTGTGGGAATCGATGTATCGCGCCTTGTCGAGCAACGACTGGATTCCCGTGGTCGGTATGTCATCCAACGTGACGACGCTGGAACCGGCCAATGAGGATTTCGGTCCGTTTTTCGCCGGGCCGGAATCGGGGAATTGAGATTTTCGGATTCCGTCTTGGGAATCCGCCATGGGATTTTTCACTATCGACAACAGCTCACCTTTCTCGTTGAAGGTGGCCACTCCGTGTGACCATTGACAAGATACCCGCACATGCTGACAGCGGTGAGTCGCCTTGAACAAACAGGGCAAAGCCGGTTTTGCTGTCGTTTTTATATGGCGTGAAGAGGTGAGTTGGGGGTGGTTTTCATTTTTATTCCGTCGCTCCGTATCGCCGACATCACCGCGACTCTTGCTGGCTCTGCTGGCCTTACTGGCCGTAGAAGAGACGCTCCATCACCTCGCGGCAACGGCGCATGGCGGCGGTCATGTCGTTGACGAAATACTGCCCACGATTGGCGCCGTAGCCCAGGAACGTGGCCACGCCGCCCAGTGAGAACAGGTCGTCGGGCAGCACGTCGGCGCGGGCCATGCGCGCGCCCCACAGGTAGTTGCCATTGCGCGCGTCCGTGAGCATTTGCCACGCCTCGCGCAAGGATTTGGCGTCGGTGTGATTGATATATCCAAGACGTTCCAACTCGCTGAGCGCGCCCAACGTGGACGTGGTTCGCAGCTGCCGATGCTCGCCGGCGTGCTCGAGCTGGAGCAGCTGCACGGTCCATTCGACGTCGGAAAGCCCGCCTGCGCCGAGCTTGAGATGGCGGTCCCGACGCACGCCACGTGGCAGGCGCTCGGCCTCCATGCGGGCCTTGAGGGTTCGTATCTCGCCGATCTCGGCCTCCGTGAGCGGCCGGTCCATATAGCGCAGCGGGTCGGCCACCTGGGTGAGGAAATCCTCGGCAAGACGCTGGTCGCCGGCGGCGTAGCGCGCACGGAGCAGGGCCTGGCGCTCCCACGTGCTGAACCACGAGGTGTAATACTCCCTGTACGAGTCGAAGGAGCGCACCAGCGGGCCGTTCTTGCCCTCCGGGCGCAACCCGAGGTCCAAGTCGATGACGGCCTCCACGCTCACCGGTCCCTGCAGGATCTGACGCAGGTCGGTGACGACCTTGCCCGCGAACACGGAGGCGGATATGGGTGCCGTACCGGTAGGTTCGACGGTGCTGTTTGGCGATTCGGCTTGCCTTGATTCACCATCCTTGACTTGCGTCGGACGGTAGATGATCATGGCGTCGGCGTCGGAGCAGAAATTGACCTCGCGGCCGCCGTAGCGTCCCATGGCGATGACGCATAACGTGGCCGGCGCCTGCTCCAACTTATTCTCGCGCAGCTGGTTGCGTACCGCCCAGCTCAGCGCGGCGTCAATCACCGCGTCGTACACGTCGGTCATGCCGGTGAGGCTGGTGGCGCCATCCATTACCCCGGTGGTCCACGCCAGGCCGATGCGTTCGATCTCGTGGCGGCGCAGCTCGCGCACGGAGGTGGCGAAATCCTTGACATTGGTGGCGTAACGCTTGGCGATGGAGGCCAGCTGGGTGTCGAGGCTCTGCCGGTCACGCGCCTGGAGTTTCGCGTCGTCGCCCAGCCACCGCACCGATTCGATGGACTTGTTGAGCGCGTCGCCCAGCAGCCGTGAGTTCGAGAGCACGTGGCACAGGCGCGTCAACGCCTGGGGAGAGTCCCGCAAGAAACCCAGATAAGAGCTGCTGCCGCCAAAATGTTCCTCGAGCTTGCGCCATTGCAGCAGGCCCATGTCAGGGTTCTGGCCCTCGGCGAGCCATTGGAGGATGGACGGCAGCAGTATCCGGTTGATCTTGGCGGCGCGCGAGATGCCTTGGGTCAGCGCGTCGACGTGTCGCATAGCCGCGTCTGGATCGGCGAAACCGATGGCTGCGAAACGTTCCTTGCTGGCCTCATGGCTCAGGGTGACCTGGTCGTCGTCGAGCTGGGCGTTGATTGGCAGCATCGGACGGTAGTAGATGTCGACGTGCAGGCGGCGCACCTCGCGGCGGGTCTCGTCGTAGCGTTTCACCAGCTCGTCCGGAAGCAGCCCGAAGGCGCGGGCGAGCCTGGTCAGCTCGGCGTTGCCGTTGAGCTCGCGCATGTCGTATTTGCGCTTGGTCTCCAGCCCCTCGCCGTCCGAGGTGCCGATATCGGGGAAGAGATGGGTGCGTTTGAGCTGCCACATCTGCTGGCGGTGCTCGAGCACGCGTTCGAAACGATAGTCCTGCCCAAGCTTCGTCGCCTGCGGGCGCGCGATATATCCGCCTTCTGCCAGCGCCTCCAAGGCCCCAAGCGTGGACCGCACGCGCAGCGACTCGTCGGAACGTCCGTGCACGAGCTGGAGCATCTGCGCGGTGAACTCCACGTCGCGCAGGCCGCCCTTGCCCAGTTTGATCTCGCGGTCACGGAGCTCAGGCTCGATGGTGTCTTCGACGCGTTTGCGCATGCGCTGGCATTCGCGCACGAAATCGTCGCGTTTTGACGCCGACCAGACCAGCGGCCGCGTCATATCCTCATACGCCTTGCCAAGCTCGCGATCCCCGGCGACGGCACGTGCCTTGAGCAGCGCCTGGAACTCCCAGTTGCGCGCCCACTTGTCGTAATAGGCCTGGTGCGAGGCGAGGGTGCGCACCAGTGGGCCGTCCCTGCCTTCCGGCCGCAGGGCGGTGTCGATCTGCCAAAGCGGGGGCATGGTGACGCCCGGCACCACGGACTGGCAGACCTTCTGCATCGTCATCGCGATTCGCGTCCCGATGCGCGTCAATGTGGCCGTGTCGGTTTTGGACCCATCCTCAGGCTCAACCACGTAGATCAGGTCGACGTCCGAGACGTAATTGAGCTCCTGCGCGCCGAGTTTGCCCATGCCGATGATGGCGAAACGGCAACGCTCCGAATCCACGACATTGGCCTTGGCGATCTCCAGTGCCGCGTTGAGCGAGGCGTCCGCGAGGTCCGAGAGTTTGGCGCTGATCGTCGGCTGGATGTCGATGGGGTTGTCGGATTCCACGTCGTGGGCCATGATCGCGGCCAGCTGGCGATAATAGGACTTGCGCAGCGCGTTGGCCGCGGCGGACAGGTCACCCGGAGTGACGGCCGACGAGGTGTTGGCTGCTTCCTGAGCGGTACTGGTTGGTGTTGAAACTCCACTCCCCTGGTTTTTGGCGGCGTCCGTCGTGTTGTTCGCCCCGATCGCCGAGAGCATGTGGTCGATTCGTTCCTGGCGGCTGAACTTGAAACTGCTGCACTTGTCGAAGGCCGCCGCTTCGGTCAGGTCCGGATGCCCGACCATGAGCTTGCCCATGGAATCCGAGGCCCCCAGCACCCGAACCAGACGCGTCATCGCGCCGTCATCGGCCATGAAACGGACACGCTGGTTCTCGTTCATGTTTCCAAGAATCATCGTTAGATGCTCGAGCACGATGTCCGGCTCGCAGGCGTGCGAAAGGGCGTCAAGCATCCATGGAAGACGCGCGTCGTCCATGCCGTAATCCGCAAGCTTGGCGAATGCTCCCCGCGCCGCGTTGAGATCGTTCAGTCCCGCGCGGATGAGCTCTCGCGCCCGCAGCTTCGCACCCATCGAATCGTCCATAGTCCCAAGATACAACCAAGGTCGCGCAATGCCTCCGCTTTGCCCAAGCTCGGGAGACGAAAGCCGTCAACGGGATGATCTGGTCGCGGCGTAGGAAATATCGTGCTATCAATCCCGACAAACCCACCAGGCACGTTGATTTCGCCTTGTCGGTTTATCATCAAGGTATCGAATCAGCGCGGAACACGGTCGCGGCGCGGCCGGAACTGCAAAGGAGCGTCATGGACACCATCAGCATCGTCGTCACCGTCGTCTGCACCATCGCGGGCCTGGCCACGGGAATCCTGTTCGGCGCGGTGCCGTTGAAGGCGAGCCGCATGACCGAGACACAGAACAAGTGGCAGCAATATCTTGGCGTCGGTTTCGTCGTGGTCGTCTTTCTGCTGATGTACGTCAAGCAGGACGCCGCCTCGTGGGCCATCATCATCGCCGCCATCGTCGGCCTGGTCATCGCGAAGATCCCGCCGATCCACACCTCGCTGCTCGCCCATTTCCCCTCACTCCGCCCGAAAGAGGAGGAAGATGAAAAACGAAGCAAGAAGAGTAAAAAGAACAAGAAAAACAAGAAATAAAAGGTCTATGGAATAAGCCGAACATAGACTTTGGGCTGGTAGTCGTCAGATAACGATTACCAGCCCAAAGTCATAAATCAGGGTCGTGAACGATCCGCGACTCCCTATTGCGTGATGGTGAACAGGGATTCTACGTTCGCCCAAATGCGGCGGGCCAGCGCCGGTCGGTTCATCGTGTACAGATGCACGCCATCGACGCCGTGCGCCACCAAATCGGCGATCTGCTCGGAGGCGTAGACGATGCCCGCCTGCTGCAGGCTCGGCACGTCGTCACCCCACTTGTCGACCATGCGCTGCACAGCCGGCGGGACCTTGGAGCCGTTGCGTTTGGTCATGTTGTTGATTGATTTGACGCTGCGCACCGGCATGATTCCCGCCTCGATCGGAACTTCGACACCCTTTGCGCGCGCGAGGTCGAGGAACCGGTAGAAATCCTCGTTGTCGTAGAAGAGCTGCGTGATCAGGTGCGTGACGCCCGCGTCGACCTTCTTCTTGAGATTGTCGACATCCTCTTCAAGGCACGAGCACTCGAGATGGCATTCCGGGTAGCAGGCGCCCATGATCTGCATTTCGGGATCGCGTTTACTGATATAGGCGGCCAGATCGCTGGCGTGCTCGAAATCTCCGCAGGGCTCATTGCCTTCGACATAGTCACCACGCAACGCCAGCACGCCAAACACTCCGGCCTCGCGGAAGAGGTCCAAAGCCTCGTCCACGGTCGCCCGGCTGCTATACAAGGCGGTCAGGTGCGCCACGACGGGGATGTGGTAGTCGAAATTGATGGTGTGGGCGATTCCGGCGGTCTTGACGCGGTCGGCGTGGGTGCCGTGGCGGTAGGTCACCGAGATGAAATCGGGGTCGAGGCCCTGGAGCCCGTCGAGCGCGTCATAGATGGTGCCCACCGGGGCGTGCGGCTTGGGCGGGAAGACCTCAAGCGAGAAAATCGGCGAATGCATGGCTGTCTCCTGTGACAAATCGTGTGGCCGGCATCATGTTGGTTAAGTTTGATGCCGGCCACACGTTGGTAGTACTTGATATTTGCTTAGTTGCGCGAGGCCTGCGAGGCGTTCGCGAGTTCGGCGCGAACGGTCTTGGCCGCCTCAACCATATGCTCGAGGCTGGGCCAAGTCTCCTCGTTGCCGCGGGTCTTCAGGCCGCAATCGGGGTTGATCCAGACGCGGCTAGCGTCGGCCTTCTTCAAGATTGCGTGGATACGCTCCACCAATTCCTTGGTGGACGGGATGCGCGGCGAATGGATGTCGTAGACGCCCGGGCCCACCTCGGTCTCGAAGTGCGCGTCATGGATGGCGTCGAGCACCACCAGGTCGCCACGGGAGGCCTCGAACGAGATCACGTCGGCGTCCATGTTGTCGATGTCCTTGATGATGTCGTTGAACTCGGAGTAGCACATGTGCGTGTGAATCTGTGTGGTCGGCTTGACGGCGGAATGCACCAGGCGGAAGGCGGGGATGGCCCAGTCGAGGTACTTCTTGTGCCAGTCGGAGCGGCGCAGCGGCAGCTTCTCGCGCAGCGCGGCCTCGTCGATCTGGATAACCTTGATGCCGGCGGCCTCGAGGTCGAGCACCTCGTCGCGAATGGCCAGGGCCAGCTGCTGGGTCTGCAGCTCGTTGCTGATGTCCTCGCGCGGCCAGGACCAGTTGAGGATGGTGACCGGGCCCGTGAGCATGCCCTTGACGACATGCTGGGTGCGACTCTGCGCGTACTGGCTCCAACGCACGGTGATCGGCTCGGCGCGGGAGACGTCACCCCAGACGATCGGAGGCTTGACGCAGCGGGTGCCGTAGGACTGCACCCAGGCGTTCTTGGTGAAGAGGAAGCCGTTCAAATGCTGGCCGAAGTACTCGACCATGTCGTTGCGCTCGAACTCGCCATGGACCAGCACGTCGAGGCCGATCTGCTCCTGGTGGGCGATGACCTGGTCGATCTGGCCGGCGATGAAATCGTCGTAGGTCTTCTGGTCAATCTCGCCCTTGCGGAACTTGGCGCGGGTGGAGCGCACCTCGCGCGTCTGCGGGAACGAGCCGATGGTCGTGGTGGGCAGCTCGGGCAGGCCCAACGCCTCGTGCTGCAGTTTGCGGCGCTCCGCGCGGGCGGGCTGGCGCACGAAGTCCTTGTCGCTGAGCGCGGCGAGACGGTCGGCCACGGCCTGGTCGGGAGCCACGCGGCTGCCGTCGAAGAGCGCCTGGTTGTCGGCCAGTGCCTTGGCGGTTTTGCGCGCGTCATCGTCGAGGTCAGCCAGAGTGGCGATGTCCTTGGTCTCGCCCAGCTTCTCGACCGCGAAGGCGAAGTGCTTGCGGATATCGGGCTCGATGCCGGTCTCCCCCTCCGTGCTGAACGGCACGTGGAGCAGCGACGAGGCGGTGGAGACGGCGACCTTGGGCGCCACGGTCTTCAGCGCGTCCACGAGGCCGAGGCTTGCGGCGTAGTCGTTGCGCCAAATGTTGCGCCCGTTGACCACGCCGGCGAAGATGGTGGTGCAATCGGCCACGCCGTACTTCTTGACCGCCGCGAGGTTCTCGTCGCGCCCCTCGATCAGGTCGAGGCCGATGCCGTCGAAGTTCAGCGAGTTGACGGTCTCGTAGATGTCGGCGATGTTGCCGAAATAGGTGTTGATGAGCAGCTTGACCGAGCCGTCCACGCTGTTGCGCGCGGGCAGGAGCTTGGCATAGAGCGCCTTGAAGAGGTCGACGTCGCCGGGCTCCTTGTCGAGCACGAGATAGGGCTCGTCAAACTGCGCCCAGTCGGCGCCGTGGCCAGCGAAGAGGCGGAGCATGTCGGCGTAGACAGAGGCGACGGAGTTGATGAGGCCGGCGTCGAGCTCCAGCTCCTCGGCCTGCGGGTTGCGGGCCAGCTTGAGGAAGGTGTAGGGGCCGATGAGCACCGGCTTGGTGCGGATGCCGAGCTCCAACGCCTCGTCGAACTCGTCGATGGCCTTGAGCGACGAGAGCCTGATGTCGGTGGAGGCGTCGATCTCAGGGACGATGTAGTGGTAGTTGGTGGTGAACCACTTCTTCATCGGCAGCGCGGTGACGTCGCCCTCGGGGCCCTGGTAGCCGCGGGCCATGGCGAAAAGCATGTCCTCGGGGTTCTCGAAATCGAGGCGGCGGTAGCGCTGCGGCACGGCGCCAAGCATGATGGCCGTGTCGAGCATCTGGTCGTAATAGCTGAAATCATTGCTGGGGACGAGGTCGATGCCCGCCTGCGCCTGGAGCTTCCAATGCTCGGCGCGCAGGTTCTTGGCGGTGGCGCGCACGTCGTCGAGGCTCGCGTTGCCCCTCCAATAACCTTCGATGATTTTCTTCAGTTCCCGGTCGCGGCCGATGCGCGGGAAGCCTGAGACGGATGTGAGCATGGGCATAATTCCTCCAGTGGTTGACCATTTGCTTCTCTGAGACTGCCAAAAAACCGCGTTCTAAGGTCATCAAGCCACTTAGTGTGTCGTTATAAGAGGAGGTTATATCGTCAAGCAAAAGTAATTAACCCCTTTAGGGCCATGGACAGTAGTTCTCCGGCAGATGCTATAGCTACTTTTCTACTAACTTCTTTACTTGCTTTTGCCAGGTTCGATTTATTTATATTCTTACGAATAAAATCAGCAGGCGTTTCTTTTTTTTGATCTATTCTTTCTTGATCAAAAAGGCCATCGAGCATTTTCACATAAGTATCTCGAGTATTTTGTGATTTATTACTTTTTTTATTATTTGCGAATTTAAGACTTTCTTCTTCTAACACCTCTTTTAAGGCATTCCGATTTACTTTTAGGACGTCAGAACCCGGATAAGTCCAAGTTACAGATGCATGCTCTTTTAATCTGTTACGAAGGAAATCTGCATATAATCCATTCTCAATCTGTACAAAAGCATGATTTTTGTCGTCAGGTTCAAAATTAATATCTGCCTTTTCAATAACTACAGAAAAATCTAATTTCCTATCTTTGAGTTTTTGCTGTTCAAATCGATACCTTAAAGTTTTCGCCTTCATAGGTGTAATCTGAAGGAGCATAGCGAGTTCATAATTTGAAAGATTTTTGGCATTAGCTGTCTTAAATGAAATTTTTCCGGTATCGACTAAAAGGATAAAAACTAAAGTTTCAAGTTGAGTCTTAGACATAGACCCCCAAGGCACTTTCATAATTTCATCGAAAAACTCATTAATTGCCTTATCACTAGCATCACTCATCTTTACCCTTTCTCGCGATTTAGTTAATTAACTTTCTAACATTCAAATTTTATAATTAATCATCTGTACTTGAAATCCTAAGTCGCGCAGCACACGGCGGAGCTTGCGGTCGCTGATGTCGCGCAGCTCGAGGTCGGCGAGGCGGGCCTGACGCTGCTCGTCGGTCAGCGAATCGACGTCGGTGACGGTGTCTTTGGTGGCGCGGTCGCGCTTGCGCAGGGCCTTGAAGCCCTCGGCCATGGCGCGGGTGACGACGAGGAAACCGGTGTGGCCGATCATCTGATGGTCGGGACGCACAGCCAGCCCCTGCGCCTTCCATGTGCGCTCGAACGTTTCCTGCACCTCGGGCTCGGTCCAACAGCCGGCCTCACGCAGCCCCTCGCAGAGGCGTGACATCTGCGTGGTGGTGGTGACGTAGGCGATGAGCACGCCACCAGGAGCGATCACGCGATAGGCCTGCTCGAGCCGATTCCACGGGTCGAGCATGTCGAGCATGATGCGGTCGAAGGAATGTTCCGGCAGCGTGGCCGCCACCGAATCGAAGTCGCCGGTGAGCAGATTCCACCATTCCGGGCGTCGGCCATAATAGAGCGTCGCGTTCGCCTCGGTGATCTTGGCGAATTCCGGGCGCATCTCGATGGTGGTCAAGTGGCCCGTCTCCCCCACGGCGTCGAGCAGGTTCAGGCTCATCGCCCCCGAGCCCGCGCCGGACTCGAGCACATTGAGGCCGGGGCGCATGTCGCCGAGCTGGACGACCTGGGCGATGTCCTTGGGGTACATGATCTGCGCGCCGCGGGGCATGGAGAGCACATAGTCGGCCAGCCGCGGACGCATCACGGCGTAGTCCCAGCCACCGATCGCGCGCGCCGCCTTCCACGGCTTGTCCTTGTCACGCTGCGGGTTGACCTTGTTGATCTGGTCCTCACGCTTCGAGGTGACGGTGGTGACGACGATGCCCTCGCTGCGGCCGATGACCTCGTCGTGCAGGATCAGGCCGTGGTCGGTCTGTGTGGAGCCGCCGGCGACGAGCTGCTCGGTGATCTTCTTGCCCTTACGGTCCGTGAACTGGACCTTCTCACCCTCGCGCAGCTTTCCGGTTCTCGGCATCCCCATCCACACTTTCCATCGATTACGAACTTGATGAGCCCATGCTCTCACATCATCTCGATGAGGGGCGAGAAATCAGTTTCATGTATAAAAAGCGATGGAAATTGATGATTTTTACATTGTTAATACCGATATTGCAAGTTAAGTGGGTGCTTTACTGGTTAAGCGGGTGTCTTAATCCATGTATTCTGAGCCCAGACATACCAAATACACCGAAAACGGCACCCACTTAACCCCGCAGGCACCCACTTAACTCAATCGAGCCTGAGATTCACACCGCGTAAGCGTTCCAGCGGCCACCGTCGTGGGTCACCTTGAGCGGCAGGCCGAAGATGTGGCTGAGGCGTTCGGTGGTGAAGCCGTGCTCGAGGTCGCCGGTGTAGATGATGGTGCCGGGCTGCGGGTCGGCGCCCGCCACGTTGTCGGCGTGGGCGTCGGTCTCGTTGCCGGCCAGGCGGCCCATGATGGCGACGTGGTCGAAGCCCTGCGGAATCTCCTCAAGACGATGGGTCACCAAGAGCACCGTGCGGTCGGTGTCGTGGCGGCCGATGTCGCTCAGCGCACGCAACGCCAGCTCGCGCCCGCCGAGGTCGAGGCCCGTGGTCGGCTCGTCGAGAATCAGCAGATCCGGGTCACCCATCAGGGCGCGGCAGATGAGCACGCGGGTGCGTTCGCCTTCGGAGAGCTTGAACATCTGCTTGCCCTCGAGGTATTCGATGCCGAATTGCGCCATCAAGCCGCGCGCCTTGGCGTAGTCCTCTTTGGTGTAGGTGTCGCGCCAGCGGCCGGTGGTCGCGGTGAGCGCGGTCACCACGGCGTCGAGCGGATCCTCCTGCGGCGGGAACGAGCGCGAGAGTTCGGCGGAGCTCAGGCCGATGCGCTTGCGGTAGGAGAAGACGTCCACCTTGCCGAGCCGGTTGCCGAGGATGTCGACGGTGCCGACGGAGGGGAAGCCACGCGTGGCCATCATGGCGACGAGGCTGGATTTGCCGATGCCGTTGGGGCCGAACAGCACCCACTTCTCGCCTTGCTTGATGTCAAGATTCACATCCGTCAAAATGACGCGCCTGTTGCGCCTGAATTCGACCCCGCTCAGTTTCAATGCTGAAACGCCTTCGCCCATGGATGCTCACCTCGTCTCGTCGGCCGCCAATCGGCCGGTCCAATGTCTATATAGACACAAGGATAATGACGTCTCGAGCTTGATATGAGCCGAATTTCATATGGTGGGGCGGCAAATCAGGCAACGCCCGTTCCACGCTCAGGTCAGGAAGCGGCAGACGATGAGGATGACGGCGAAGAAATAGAGCAGCGCGCTCAGCCAGGTCTTGAGCTTGCGGTGCGATGTGTCTTTGCGCAGCGCGGCGGAGAACGAGAGCAGCACGGCGACCAGAAGGACGACGACAATGAGTATGACCAGCACATCCTGCAGCATCGTTGTCTTCCTCCGTTCGTGGGCGACGGCCGCGATATCAAGCCGCCGGAACCAACGTGGCGGCATTCATAAAGCACTCAAAGGATACCATTTTCACTGAACAGGGCCGCTCCAGGTATTCATCGGTGAGACAACCACGCCGCGCTGAATTCAAGGCGAGACCGAGTCGTCGTGAATCAAGACGACATCTCGAAGGCGCGAGGCTTTGCTAACGCAGCGCCTGGCGGTAGACGTCCATCGTCTCGTCGGCGATGCGCTCCCAACTGAACTCGTCGCGCGCGCGACGGTAGCCGGCCTCGCCCATCGCCTTGGCACGCTCCGGGTCGGCCATCATGTGGTCGATGGCCTCGGCCATGTCGTGGACGAAACGGTCGGGATCCTTCGGGGTGCCGGAGCCGTCGTGCGCCTGGTCGATCGGCACCAAATAGCCGGTCTCGCCATCCTTGACGACCTCGGGAATGCCGCCGGTGGCCGTGGCGACGATGGGCAGGCGGCAGGCCATGGCCTCGAGGTTGACGATGCCGAGCGGCTCGTAGATGCTCGGGCAGACGAACGCGTCGCAGCCATGCTCCAGGGCGTTGAGCTCGTCGCGTGGCATCATCTTCTCGATCCACACCACATTGCCACGATCCTCTTTGAGACGCCTGAACGAGTCGCGCACCTCGTCGCCGAGCAGCTTCGTGTCGGGGGCGCCGGCGCAGATCACGACCTGAATGTCCTTGCTGATGAGACGTATGGCGTCCAGCAGATACGGCAGGCCCTTCTGGCGGGTGATTCTGCCGACGAAAAGCAACGTGGGGCGGTCGCGGGCGATATGGTAGCGTTCGAAAACCTGCCAGCCCGGGTCGTCGGCTTTCGGGGTTTGGAAATCGGCGAGCGTGATGCCGTTGTGCACCACAGAGATCTTCGATGCGTCGATGGCGGGATAGGCCATCAGAATATCCTGCTTCATGCCGTTGGAGACGGCGATGAGGCGGTCGGCGTGGGTGAAGGCGTCGCGTTCGGCCCAGGAGCTCAAATCGTAGCCGCCGCCGAGCTGCTCGCGCTTCCATGGGCGGAACGGCTCGAGGCTGTGGGCGGTGACGACGAGCGGGACGTGGTGCAATTGCTGACCGAGGCGGCCGGCGAGGCTGGCGTACCAGGTGTGGGCGTGGATGATGTCGCCGTCGATGTCGTTGGCCATCTGCAGGTCCACGCCGAACGCTTTCAAGGCGGGATTGGCGCTTGCCAACTGCGCAGGCACGTCATAGCCGACGACAAGCAGGTTGTCGATATGCGGAATCCGGGCAGCGTTTCTCGGCCCGTCGAAGGCGCGGACGGTGACCTTGGCGCGGCTGGCGAGCACCTTCGAGAGCTCGTCGACGTGCACGCCCGCTCCCCCGTAGACGTGTGGCGGATACTCCCGCGTCAGCAAATCGATTCTCATCCTGCCACCTTCGCCGTCGCGCGGCGCCATATCACATATGTTGGCGAGCGGCGGTCAGACCGCGGTGCCGTTGTCATCGAGGTTGGGATTGTGGTGGTAGTCGCCGGCGGTGAGGAAGAGGCTCAGCACGCCGACGATGAAGACGGCGGAGACCGTGATGATCAGCCACATCGGGTGGGCCGGCAGCCACATGACCACGATGAAGGCGATGGCCGCGATGACGATCAGCGTCCAACTGGCCACACGGAACCATTGGCGCAGCGAATGCGGGGCTCGGGCGATCTTCGGGTCGTTGTAGTTGGGGTCGGTGTGCTCGCTCTCTGAGATCTTGCTGGCGGACGGCACCCATTCGCCGTTCGCGTTCTCCTCGAGGCGGCGGCTGCGCTCCTGCAGGGAGTACTCGTCGACGATGCCCCCGCGGCCACGCTCCTGCTCGTCTGGCTGTCTGACTTCGCCCCTGCGGCTTCGTTTGGCTTGGGCACGGCGTTCGGCGCGGTTCGGCATGGCGTTTCCTTTCGACTCGATACCTTCGATAGTACCGCGACGACTGCCGAGACGCCGTGTTGGTTTTCAACTTTTCCAAAAGACGCTCAGAAGCACGCGGAACGCCCAGATCACCTCGCCAATGGCAACGACATCGGCCTCTGGTCGGGCGTGATCGGCGAGGAAAGTTCCGTGGCGCCTTGCAGGAAGCGGTCGACGGCGGAGGCGCAGCTGCGGCCCTCGGCAATCGCCCAGACCACCAGGCTCTGGCCGCGTCCGGCGTCACCGCAGACGAACACGCCGTCCTGGCTGGTGGCGAAGTCGTCGTCGCGCGCGATGTTGCCACGACGGTCGAGCTCGACGGGCAGCTGGTCGACGATGGTCGTGGTGTCGGGATGAAGGAAACCGGTGGAAATCAAGACCAAATCCGCGTCCAACACTCGTTCGGTGCCTTCGATATGGGTGCGGCGGCCGTCGGCCTCACGTTGCACGTCGATCACCTTCACGCCGGTGACGTGTCCGTTTTCGTCGGCGAGGAACCCGGTGGCCAGGCCTGTGTCGTCAAGGGTGACGACGTCTTCGCGCTCCTCGGTCTCGATGCCCTCGAATCCGACGGTGTCGGTGCTGTATTCGTAGACGCCACCCTCCTCCATGGAGGTGGTCTTCTGGTAGAGGCGGGCGTAGGTGGGCCATGGCTGGCTGTCCGGCCGCTCGCTGGGCTCTTTGGGATTGATCTGCAGCACGGTGACGCTGGTGGCGCCCTGGCGGATGGCGGTGCCCAGGCAGTCGGAGCCGGTGTCGCCGCCGCCGATGATGACGACCTTCTTGCCCTTGGCGCTGATGTTGTTGACCAACGGCTTGCCTTCGACCAGACGCGTGGAATCGGGTAGGAAGTCCATTGCGAAATGGATGCCGTCGAGCTCGCGCCCGGGAACATTGACATCGCGCGGCACGCCGGAGCCGATGGCGACCACCACGGCGTCGTAGCGGGAGCGCAGATCGTCCCAGCTCACGTCCTTGCCGACCTCCATGTTGGGGCGGAAGACGGTGCCTTCGGCCTCCATCTGCTCGATGCGGCGGTCGATGAGGTGCTTGTCGAGTTTGAAGGTGGGGATGCCGTAGCGCATGAGCCCGCCGATCTCGTCGTCGCGCTCGTAGACGACCACGGTGTGGCCGGCGCGGGTGAGCTGCTGGGCGCAGGCCAGGCCGGCGGGGCCGGAGCCGACGACCGCGATGGTCATGTCGGTCAGGCGCTGCGGCGGCATGGGTTTGACGTATCCGAGCTTCCACGCCTGGTCGATGATGGTCTGCTCGTCGGCCTTGATCATGGTCGGCGGCTGGTGGATGCCCAATACGCAGGCCTGCTCGCACGGGGCCGGGCAGATGAGACCGGTGACCTCCGGGAAGTTGTTGGTCACCGAGAGGCGTTGGTAGGCCTCCTCCCACTTGCCTTGGCGCACCAGGTCGTTGAATTCCGGGATGAGGTTGCCCAGCGGGCAGCCGGTCATGCAAAATGGGGTGCCGCAGTCCATGCAGCGGGCGGCCTGCTCCTTGGTCCATGGCTGGAAGCCGTTCTGGGCGTGCACGTCGTTCCAGTCGTGGATGCGCTCGGCGACCGGGCGGTCCTGCGCCTCGTGGCGGGTGCGTACTTTGAGGAATCCTCTGGGGTCGCTCATGTCAGTGGGCTCCTTCCATCACGTGTTCATAGACGTCTTCCCATGCGCCGGGCTCATTGAAATCGACGTCGTTGGCCTTCGCCTCGTCCATGGCCTCGGTCATCGCCACAAACTGCTTGGGGACGATATGGGTGATGCGTCGGCGCGTGGACTCCCAATCATCGAGCAGGCTCGCGGCGAACGCCGAACCGGTCTCCTCGGCATGTCGTTTGACCAGTCCCCTGACCATCTGCGAGGCGTCATCATCCAACGGCTCGATCAGCAGCGAGCCGGTGTTGGCGGCCTGCGGATTGACCTGGTCGATATCGAGGTCGAGCACATAGGCGTTGCCTCCAGAGAAGCCCGCGCCGAAGTTGCGACCTGTGGGGCCGAGCACCACAACGGTGCCACCGGTCATGTATTCGCAGCCGTGGTCGCCCACGCCCTCCACGACGAAGGTGGCACCGCCGTTGCGCACGGCGAAGCGCTCCCCCGCGCGGCCGGCGACGAACATCTCGCCGCTGGTGGCGCCGAAACCGGTGACGTTGCCGGCGATGACGTTGGTGTGTGGGTCGAAGGTGGTCTCCTCGCCGGGACGGACAACGATATGACCGCCGGAGAGGCCCTTGGCCGCGTAGTCGTTGACCTCGCCGTAGATGCGCAACGTCTCGCCGCGTGGAATGAACGCGCCCATGGACTGGCCGCCGGAGCCATGGAGCGTCATGTCGATGGTGTCGTCGGGCAGGCCCTGCGCCCCGTAACGCTTGGTGATCTCGTAGCCGACCATGGTGCCGACGCTGCGGTTGACATTGCGGATCGGCACGTCGATGCGCACCGGCTCCCTGTCTTCCAGCGCGGGGCGCGACAACTCTATGAGCCGGTTGTCGAGCGCCTTGTCGAGCTCGTGGTTCTGCGCGATGGTGTGGTGCAGGATGGTGCCGGGGTTCGGGCCGGATTGCGCCAAGACGTTGCTCAGGTCTATGCCGTCGGATTTCCAACGTTGGATGGCCTCGTTCTGGTCGAGGCACTCCACGTGGCCGACCGCCTCCTCAAGGGTGTGGAATCCGAGCTGGGCCAGCAGCTCGCGCACCTCGCGGGCGATGAACATGAAGAAGTTGACCACATATTCGGGCTTGCCCGTGTAACGCGCACGAAGCTCCGGATCCTGCGTGGCGATGCCCTGAGGGCAGGTGTTGAGGTTGCAGGCGCGCATCATGACGCAGCCTTCGGCCATCAATGCCGTGGTGGCGAAGCCGAATTCCTCGGCGCCCAGCAGCGCTGCGATGACCACGTCGCGGCCGGTCTTGAGCTCGCCGTCGCACTGCACGACGATGCGGGAACGTAGACCATTCAGGATCAGCGTCTGCTGGGTCTCGGAAAGGCCGATCTCCCAAGGGGTGCCGGCATGCTTGATGGCGTTGAGCGGAGCAGCGCCCGTGCCGCCGTCCGAACCTGAAATCAGCACCACGTCGGCATGGCATTTGGCCACGCCGGCCGCCACAGTGCCCACGCCGAACTCGGAGACGAGCTTGACGTGGATGCGGGCCTTCGGATTGGCCATTTTCGCATCGTAGATCAGCTGTTTCAGGTCCTCGATGGAGTAGATATCGTGGTGGGGCGGCGGCGAGATGAGCTCGACGCCGGGCGTGGCGTGGCGAACCTTCGCGATCCACGGCGGCACCTTCGCGCCGGGCAGATGGCCGCCCTCACCGGGCTTGGCCCCCTGCGCGAGCTTGATCTGCAGGTCGGTGGCGTGCACGAGATAGTCGCTGGTGACACCGAAGCGCGCCGAGGCGATCTGCTTGATGCGGCTAGAACGGCGCGGATCCTCGATGCGGTCGTCGGATTCGCCGCCCTCGCCGGAGTTGGAGCGGGCGCCGATGGAGTTCATCGCGATGGCGAGTGTCTCGTGCGCCTCCTGCGAGATGGAGCCGTAGCTCATCGCGCCGGTGGAGAAGCGCTTGACGATTTCGCTTTCCGGCTCCACTTCCTCAATCGGAATGGGCTTGCGGCCGCTGGTGAACTTCATCAGCCCGCGCAGGGTCATGATGCGGTTTGACGTGTCATTGACGTGCTGCGAATACTTCTTGAAGAGGCCGTAGTCACCGCGCTGGGTGGCCTGCTGCAACAGGAACACGGATTCGGGGTCGTTTAAGTGGTCCTCGCCGGTGCGACGCCACTTGTATTCGCCGCCGGTGCGCAGCTTGCGGTGCGGGGCCGCGGTCCATTGGTTCGGATAGGCGGCCTGGTGGCGCAGCGCGACCTCCTCGGCGATCTGCTCGAGGCCGATGCCGCCGACACGTGAGGTGGTGCCGGTGAAGTACTTGTCGATGACGTCCTTGTCGAGGCCGACGGCTTCGAAGAGCTGCGCGCCACGGTAGCTCATGATGGTGGAGACGCCCATCTTGCTCATGATCTTGAGCACGCCGGTGGAAAGCGCCTTGCGCAGGTTCTCCACGCCGGTCTTGGCGTCGACGTTGAGGAAGCCGGAGCGCGCAAGGTCCTCGACGGATTCGAGCGCGAGGTATGGGTTCACGCAGGCCGCGCCGTAGGCGATGAGCAGGGCGACATGGTGGATCTCGCGCACGTCGCCGGCCTCCACGGCCATCGAGACCTGCGTGCGGGTGTGGGTGCGCAGCAGGTGGTGCTGCACCGCGCTGGTGAGCAGCAACGAGGGAATCGGACCCCACGTATGGTTGGAATCGCGGTCGGAAAGAACGATGAAGTTCTTGCCGTCGGCGATGGCCTGGTCGACCTCGTCGAAGATCTCGTTAAGCCGGGCCTCGAGTGCCTCGCCGCCACCGGCGACCTGGTAGAGTCCGTGGACGATGAACGGCTTGTAGTAGCCGCCGAGCACCTTGGCCTTGTCGAGACGCTTGAGCTGCGCCATCTCGTCGGAGTCGACGATGGGGTCGGGAATGACGATCTTCTTGGCCGAAAGCTCCAGATCCTCGAGCAGATTCGGTTCGGGACCGATCGCGGAGGCCAGCGAGGTGACGATCTCCTCGCGTTCCCAGTCCAGCGGCGGGTTGGTGACCTGCGCGAACTTCTGGGTGAAGTAGTCAAAGAGCATGCGGCTGCGGTTGGAGAGCACGGCCTGCGGCGCGTCATTGCCCATGGCGCCGATCGGCTCCTTGCCGGTGTTGGCCATCGGGGTGAGCAGGATCTTCAGGTCCTCCTCGGTGTAGCCGAAGGCGCGCTGGCGCCGAACGACGGAGACGTTGGAGTGGCGGACGTGTTCGCGGGCGGGCAGCTCGTTGAGGCTGACACTGTTGCCCTCGATCCACTGGCGGTAAGGATGTTGGTTCGCCAGGTCGTGCTTGATCTCGTCGTCGGGGATAAAACGGCCTTGAGCGGTATCGATCAGGAACATCTTTCCCGGTTCGAGGCGGCCGCGTTCCACGATATGTTTCGGATCGGTGCGTGGCAACACGCCCGCCTCGCTGGCCAGGACCACGTAGCCGTCGTCGGTCACCTGCCAGCGTCCCGGGCGGAAACCGTTGCGGTCGAGCTGGGCGCCGACCAAAGTGCCGTCGGTGAAGACAATGTCGGCCGGACCGTCCCACGGCTCGATCAGCGAGTTGTTGTATTCGTAGAACGCCCGGATGTCGGGGTCGAGCTGGTCGTTCTTCTCCCAGGCGGGCGGCAGCATCATCAGCACCGCGTGCGGCAGGCTGCGGCCGGCGAGGTGCAGCAGTTCCAGGCATTCGTCGAACGTGCCGGAATCCGAATAGCCGGGTGTGGACACGGGCAGCAACGGCTCAAACTCCCCCAACAACTCGCTGCTGAGCTTGCCTTCACGTGCGGAAAGCCAGTTGCGGTTGCCTTGGATGGTGTTGATCTCGCCGTTGTGCGCGATGAGGCGGAACGGCTGGGCGAGCGGCCAGCTGGGGAACGTGTTGGTCGAGAAGCGCGAGTGCACGATTGCGATGGTCGTCTTCATCTCGGGCGAGAGCAGATCCGGGAAGAAGCCCGTCAATTGCATCGTGGTGAGCATGCCCTTGTAGGTGATGGTGCGTGCGGAAAGCGAGGCGAAATAGACGCCGACCTCATGCTCGACGCGCTTGCGCACACGGAAGGTCTTGCGGTCGAGGTCGATGCCACCAAGCATCGCGTTCTCGCCGTCGGAAGGCGAGGCGACAATCAACATTTCAAACGACGGCATGGAAGCCAACGCTTGTAATCCCAGCCCGTCCGGGTTGGTCGGCACGCCTCGCCAGGCCAGTACTTCCAGCCCTTCTTCGGCGACGATGGCCGCGATTCGACGCTTCTGCTCACCCGATTTGGCCAGGTCACGATTGAGGAAGGCGATACCGGCCGCGTATTTCCCGGCTTCCGGAAGCTCAACCCCCGCAACGGCACGCATGAACTCGTCGGGCATGGCCATGAGGATGCCGGCCCCGTCGCCGGTGTTCTCCTCGGCGCCCACGGCCCCGCGATGGTTGAGGTTGACGAGCACCTCGATAGCGTCGTCCACGATCTTGCGCTCGGCCCGCCTGTTCAATGTGGTGACCATGCCGACACCGCACGCGTCGTGCTCCCCCGCCGGGTCGTACATGCCTTGCGCGGGATGAATCGTCAAATCAAGTGGGGTCTTACGCGTCACCACAATCACCTCTGGTCGCCGGGGATTCGTTGTCTTGCACACAAGTGCTCTCATAGATTAGCCGCAAGGCATGTCGGGAATGTGTCAGTGTCCATTTTCGTCCAGAATCTTCCGAATCGTGGACATCCGTCTATCGCCATTGTTCATCCGCGTTTCACTGCGTTCACAAGCAAAATAAACCGCCGATTATTCTGCTTGTGAACGCGCTGAGATGAACATTCGCGTCGAAAAGCAGAGTTTAGCCTCCAAAAATCTGCTTGTCGACGCAGGCTATGGCAAAACTGACGCGGTCGTCACCAACCGCAGATATCGAGCACACGTTCGATGACGAGATCGTTGAGCAAACGGCCCCGCAACGTGGGGATAATGCGGTTGTCGTCATGAAGATCGATGAGACCATCGTGCTGCAACTGTCGCAGTTTCACGCGATTGACGGCGTAGCCGGAAGCCTGTTCAATGCGTGAGATATCGATACCCTCACGCACCCGCAGGCCGAGCATGACCGTCTCCTCGAGGTTCTCCTCGTGGGTGATAGCCTCACTGCCCTGCCATGGCACGTCGCCCGCTTGCATCGTCTCGGCCCATTTGCGGGGATGCGCGATGTCCCATGCACGGACGCCGAATTGGGTGGCATCGCTAAGTGGTGATTCGCTGACCGACGTCTCAGAAATGGCGTCATCTGACGTAGTCGCATCAGTAATTTTTTCATCGCTATACGTTCTTACAGCCGCCGCGCCCGCCGAATTCGTCTTGCGGAATCCCTGCTCGTCCGTTTCACGCAAGCCGACTTGTTTGGATTCGTGCTCAAGCCACGCACCGACATCGGATGTGCGATAGTGCGAATGCGCTCCGGGGCCGATGCCGGCCCAATCGACGTTGCGCCAATAGCCGAGGTTGTGCTGGCTCTCATAGCCTGGCTTGGCCCAGTTCGAGATCTCGTACCATTGCAATCCAGCCTGCCTGAACAGGTCGTCGGCAATCTCGTATTTCGCCGCCTCGTCATCGTCATCGGGCTTGGTGATGGTTCCGGCCTTGATCTGCCGGCCCATTTTCGTCGTGGGCTCGACCGTCAACGCGTAGGCGGAGATATGGTTCACACCGAGCTCGACGGCGGTTTCCACGGACTTGCGCCAATCGTCCATGCTCTCCCCCGGCGCCCCATAAATAAGATCGACACTGGAGCGCAGACCGACCTTGTTCGCTGCAGCGACACCGGCGGTCACATTGGCCGGTGTGTGCGTGCGGTCGAGCGTCTTCAACACGTGCGCCACGGCCGATTGCATGCCGAAAGAAATGCGCGTGAATCCGGCTTCCGCCAACGTTTCCAGATATTGTTCGTCCACGGTGTCGGGGTTTGCCTCGGTGGTGATTTCAGCACCGTCCTCGATACCCCAGGTTTCCTTGACCGCATGAAGCATCCGGCCGAGGTCGTCCGCCGGAAGCAGGGTCGGCGTCCCTCCCCCGAAAAACACCGTCGAGGCGGCGTGCTCGTGGATGCCATGCCGTTCCTGCCAGGCTTTCACCAGTTCCATCTCATCAATGGCGAGGTTCGCATAGTTGCCGCGCGACGCGCCACCACCCATATCGACGGCGGTGTACGTGTTGAAATCGCAGTAACCGCAACGCCGATAACAAAACGGCACGTGAATATAAACCTCGAACATAGCCCTCTACCCTAGCGGCAACCCCTTCCAGACGGTATGTCGGAAGTGGTTGAGTCACATTGCCAGCGAAACTATTGGCATTTCACCAACGTCGCCGCATAGGTCAGGAGCGGGCGCTCTCTTTGCGTCGCTTGGGCGACCCCAAGGCCAGGCCAATGCAGACCAGCGCGAGGGCGAAAAGCGCCACCATGCCGGTCGACGTGGCCCATCCCGCAAGGCCTGACGTGCCGCCGGCGTATGAGCCGATGCCCATGGCACGGTCGATGGCGTCGAGGTACCAGCGTCCGCACAGGAGCTTGCCGACCAACGCCACGGGACCGGTCATCACCGACGAGCCAAACGACCATGCACCGGACGTGAAGGCGATGGCGAGGCCGATGACGTTGGCCATGCCGTTCGCGGCGCTCGCGGAGAGGGCGAGACGGCCGAGCACGAAGCCGATCGAGATGCCGAAGAGCACGTAGATGGCCATCGAACACGTCGCCAACAGCACCGGGCGCAACGTCAGTCCCGCCAGCGAGCCGGTCATGATGGCGGTCACGACCAACGACAGGAGGAGATAGTAGACCGTCACCAAGGCTCCGATGCCCGCGCAGGCCGCCAACAGCCCAAGACCGGTGGCACGCGGACGTTCCGGAGAGGCCTCCATGCGCCGACGCGTCGATTCTTCGGAGAAGGCACCGATCACCATGGCGATGACCACAATCATGGACGTCACTATTGGGTATGAGCCCAGAGAGAGCGATCGGCCAAACACCAACGTGGCCGAAGCGTTGCCGGAAGCGCTTTTCGTAGCTACGACAGCTACGTGGGCATCCGACTTGGCGGAATCGCCTGCACGCACGACCTCGCGGACGGCGCTATGCATGATGGTGGAATCATCCGCTTGCGAAGTCGTGTTTGGGACTGTGGTCGTCGCGGCCGTTTCAGCCACAGCGTTCGAAGCCTTGGTTTGCGGAATACTTCCGGCAATGTAGGCGGTGCGCAGATTTGAGAGAAACGTCGAGACCTTGGTTTCCGAAAGATCTTGGGTATTCTGGGCTTTGAGAACAACGTCAAGCTGTTTCGGAGCATGGCCGCTGGACGCAGCGCTGGCGAAATCACGCATATAGCCTTTCGGCACCACGTAGATGGCATCCGTGGCATCAGTTGCTATCGCGTCCTGCATCGCGCGGCGGTTGTCATCGACGTGCACGACGGTGTTGACCTGGCCAAGATAATCCCGCAAGCCGGACGCGATGCCGCCGGCGTCACCGTCCCTGTCGATCACCGCCACACGCGAGGTATACGGCGAATACGTCGGTGACGAGCCGTGCGTATCGGAGACGCTTTGGAACAGGATGGCCGTCATAATCAGGCTGAACGCCACCAAGTAGAAGAGAATATAGGTCAGATGCCGTTTCGCTACGGTGAGCGCGGCTTTACAGATGTTCATAACGTTGCCTCCTCAGCATCGCCACGACGATTAGGACGAAGACGACCGTGGTGGCGGCCATGACGGCCAGGCCGATAAAGAACGGATGATAATTGTCGTAATATAGCAAGTCGTAGAACAGGTCGCTCACTTGCCGAGCGGGGTTTATCCGCGCAATGACGGGCGCCTTTCGCTGCAACGCATCCCCCAGCGCCATCGCACCGGTTCCATAAAGTCCCGTGAACATCGACAGGAAGCAGGTGAGGATGACATTGACCGAAAGCTTGGCACGTGTCGAAAGCTTCGGCAAGGCACCGATAACAAGCCCTAGGGCACTGGCCATCAGGGTCGAGGCCGCCACCGCAAGCACCGCCGCCGGTTCCCGACCCGCGACGCCGACGCCGATGACGTAGCGCATCGCGAAGAAAGCGACCAGCATACAGACAAACGAGATGACCCAAGAGGCCAAAAGCGTGGCGATCGTCTGCCAGATCTTCGGCAACGGCGAGACGCTTGCGCGTATCCCCAAAGCGGTGAGATTGGCCTGGGTAAGCGTGATGAGGTAGATGGATATGGTCGCGCCGAGCAGGCAGGCCATGCCGAGCATCGAGAAATAGTAACGCGCGAAACGATGCGGTTTGATGGTCGTCACGGTGACCTGCTTCATGAATCCGTCGGAAGCGCCGATACTCGATCTGACTTGTGGATTGGCCATGACGGCATGGTTTTTCGCCGCGACGGCGCTGACCACCTGACCGGTCTCGTTGTATTGCTGCAGGGCGTAATCGAGCGCGGTCACACTCATCGAAACGGCCTCGTCGCCGGAATTCACAGTCGTGTCCGCGAGCGCCATGCGCAGCGCTCCCGAATCGCTTATGTAGAGATAGCCTTTGGCTTTGCCGTCGGCGACCATGCGTTTGGCGTCCGGGACGTCGGATGCCTGTTTGATGGTGATGAGCTTCTGGTCGTCGTTTGTGGTCGTCTTGCCTTCGGTTTGGCTTTTGCCGCCTGCACCTTGCTCGCCCGCGAGCGCCTTGACCACCTGTGCGGCCCCGCTCGCCTTGCCCCAGTTGGAGTCCTCGGCCACGGCCATCGGCTGAGGGTCGACATGAATCATATCGTTGATATCGCTGAACATGAGATGGAGCATCGCCAGCATGATCAGAGGAAAGGCGAACACCCAGAAGACGTTGCTGGGATTTCGCACCCCCGCTTTGAGAAATGTCTTGAAAGACGTGAACATACCGCGCCCCTAGTCCCTCAGCGCCTTGCCGGTCATCTCGAGGAACACGTCGTTCAGGGTCGGCGGGTTCGAGGAGACATGGCCGATGTTGGCGCCGGAACGTTCCAGGAGGTCGAGGATGTCGACCAGATTACGCTCGCCGGGTCTGCAACGTACGGTCAGCGTCTTGCCGTCGTAGTCGGCGTCGACGATGGTCGGCAGTCCCTTGAGATCGGCAAGTGCCGTGTCGGCGAGATCGAGTGTTTCGATGAGTATGCGGTCGCCGGTGGAGACCATTGCCTTGAGCTCGGGCACCGTGCCTTCCGCGACATGGCGGCCGTGGTCCATGATGAGTATCTGGTCGCAGATCTGCTCGACCTCCTCCATGTAATGGCTGGTATAGACCACGGTCGCTCCAGCACCGTTGAGGCGCTGAATGCCTTCTAAAATGGCGTTGCGGCTTTGCGGGTCGACGGCCACGGTCGGCTCGTCGAAGAAGATGAGGTCTGGCTTGTGCGCGATACCACAGGCGATGTTCAAACGGCGTTTCAATCCCCCGGAAAGCTTCTTTGGCCGATATTTGCGGAAATCGCCAAGTCCGACAAGCTCGATGGCTTCGTCGACAAGCGGCTTGTGCTGCTCCTTCTTCGGCACATAGAGCGAGCAGAAATAGTCGATGTTCTCCTCCACCGTCAGTTCTTCAAGCACCGCGACATCTTGCGGCACCAAACCGATGCGAGCTTTGAGCGCGTAGGCGCTCGGCGTCATCGGTTCGCTAAAAATCTTGATATTCCCCGAATCGTAAGTCAAAAGCGCCAGGATGCAATTGATCAGCGTGGTCTTGCCGCTGCCGTTGGGGCCGAGCAAGCCGAATATCCTGCCTTGCGGCACGTCGAGGTCGAAGTCGTCGAGCACCAGATGGTCGCCGTAGCGTTTGACCAGATGGCTCACCTGCAGCGCGGGAGCGGCGTCGGCCCCGGCCGGGTCATGTCTCATATCCATATCAGTCACCTATTCAGTATCCTTTAGGTTGTGGTTGGTTGTCGATTCCATTCTCACCCGCCGGCGCGCACCGGGCATGATGAGTGTCGTCATGTTCTTGGGCCACGATGGTGACATTTGTCATCTCTTTTTCGCCTTCGCCGCGCCGTTTCAGCGTTATTAACATCACCGAACCAAAACTCGGCACATAGCCTGGGTGATACCCTCGAATCGTGAACGGACGATATCGTGACGATGCGGCGCGGGTGGCGTTGCTGGCGTGCTGCGCCCTGCTTGAGGCGGCACGGCAACGCGGTTCGTTCGACACGAAGGCCATCGCCGCGCTGTTGTTGGCGCTCTGCTGCTCCGCTCTGACGCAATGGCTAGGCAACACCGAGCAGACTCTGGGAGCCAAAATATCGTCCATTGCATGGCTGCCATCCGCATTATTCTGCATTCCCGCGTTACTACTGCCTGAGTTTCTCGCGTTCATGCCCCTGCTTGCCTTCGACGCGATGACGACCATGCCGAATCAACCCAAAACGACGGTGCCGTGGCGCACGTTGCTGTGGTGGTGCTGGACGATTCCGCTGATACGAGCGTATTGGACGTATCAGGCCGCTTCGCCGTCGTTGTCGAAAATAATCCGGCAGACCGCCATCGGCCCCATGTTGTGCGCCGCCATCATCATTCTGTTCTCTTGTCTCTCGGCGCTTCTGGGACACGTCTTGTCGGTCTCAGACGCCGAACATCGCACGTTGCTCGCCCTGCAGGACAACATACGCATGGCCCGCCGCCGCAACAGGACGCAGGTCGACTCTCTACGTGAGCAGCAGGAGGAATCGACCCATGTGGCCACTTTGCGCGAGCGCACCCGCATCGCGCGCGAGATTCACGACAACGTGGGCCATCTGCTCACCCGCGCCCTCATGCAGACGCAGGCGGCAGGCGTGGTGGCCAACGCCGCCGGAGAGAGCAATTCCGCCAAACAACTGGAAGGCATCGGCGCGAGTCTTGATGAGGCGATGACAATGGTACGACGCTCCGTGCATGATCTCGAGGACGACGGTACTGATTTCCGGGCGCAAATTGCCGACGCCGTGCATGTCATGGATTCGGCACGGCCTGATTTTTCAGTCACATTGGACTGCGACGTGGATGACGCTCCCGCTCCGGTGGCTCGTTGCCTCACCGCCGTCATCCGCGAGGCGCTGACCAACGTGGTGCGTCATTCCGACGCCAGCCATGCCACCGTCTCCCTGCATGATTATCCGGCGTTCTGGCAGCTCGCCGTGTTCAACACGACCGAAACCAAGCCGTCCGCGAATCTAGGCAACGAAGCGGGCAATCGCGATCTTCGAGGTATGGGATTGTCCGACATCGAACAGCGTGTCCACGCCCTAGACGGCACCTCGCTGTGCGGCCCGTACCGCGATGGCTGGCGCGTCTTCGTCTCGCTGCCCAAGGAGCCGTGGACAGACGCGGGCGCAGAAGGCAATTCGGACATGAAAACAAATACGATCAAGAACAACAATCTGTCGGCGAAGACGGATAGCCACAGGAACAACATGGCGGGTGCTGGAATGAACACGACCAACACCCAGCATGCAGATATGCGAACCCGCGCGAACACGGAGGAAGAAACGGCATGAAAACGGCAATCGTCGACGATGATCCCATTGTCTGCTCCTCGCTCACCACGATTCTCGAGGCGACCAACGCCGCCGAGGTGCTGTGGACGGCGAACGACGGCGAGACGGCCGTGACGAAGTATTTCGACAACCCGGCAAACCACCCCGATGTGCTGCTCATCGATATCCAGATGCCCGGAGTCGACGGACTCGAGGCCGCACGGCGCATCCTCGGCCGCGACAAGGCCGCCCGCATCCTCTTCCTCACCACCTTCGACGACAAGGAATGCATCGACCAGGCGATCGCGCTCGGCGCCAAAGGCTACCTCATCAAGCAGGACGCCGCTTCCGTAGGCCCGGCATTGCAAGCGGTGATGGCCGGCCAGGTCGTCCTCGGCGCGCAAGTGCTGGGCAAGCTCTCCGCCGCAAACGGGAGCAACATCAATACCTCAAGCGAAGCTAAACGCAATGCCGATAGCCTGACTTCGTTCAATACTTCATCAACCATGCCTTCTGATGGCTTTGCCAGTGTTCCCGTTTCGGCGTTCTCAACATTGAGTCCCCGCGAACGCGACATCGCCCGCCTGGTCGCCCAAGGCCTCGACAACCGCGACATCGCCGCCCAGCTCTATTTGAGCGAAGGCACCATCCGCAACCGCATCACCGACATCCTCGACAAGCTGTCCCTAGCCAACCGCACCCAGCTCGCCATAGCCTGGCTCAACGCCGGTCAGCGCTAGCGTTTTCACCCCTTAGTAACGGATTAATTCCATTCACCCGGTTGTATTTGTGTACCAATACGAAGCGAATTAGGTTGGATAAGTCTACTATTTTGAGAAAAATAAGGTTGGATTTATCCTACATTCAGCTCAATAACGGGTTGTATTTATCCCCAAAATATGCCAGAATAAGGTTGTATTTATCCGTTTGGAGGCTCATGATGGCACTGTTTCGTAAGGCTTACCAGCAATTGCTGGATTGGAAGAACAATTCTACTTCTCAGGCATGTCTCGTCACCGGCGCTCGTCAAGTCGGCAAGACCTTTATCGTCGAAGAATTCGGTCAACAAGAATACAAACATTTCGTCCATCTGGACTTCATTGCGCAGCCGCAAATCCTCGATGCTTTCAATACAGAGCAAGGCTCCAGTGAGCTGTTCATGGCCATTTCCGCGTTTGCCGGAGCGGATATGGTTCCGGGTAACACCCTGATTTTCATTGATGAGATACAGGAATGCGACAAAATCGTCACGGCAATAAAATACCTGGCGCAACGCAACGGCTATGATTTCATTCTTTCTGGTTCGTTGCTTGGCGTCGAGCTTAAGGACGTTCGCTCATTCCCTGTCGGATATCTGCACCTTATCGAAATGTTTCCCCTTGATTTCGAGGAATTCGTAACAGCAAACGGTGTTGGAAAAGACATTCTTGAAAACGCAAAATCAGCATTTCAAAATCAGCAACCCGTCAACCCCATCGTACACAACAGGCTTATGGACCTCTTCCATCAATACCTCATCGTCGGAGGCATGCCACAGGCGGTCAACGAATTCGTAAACACTCAAAACCTTGGTCAGGTCAACACGCTTCAGAACGATATCTTGCGCCTTTATCGCGCCGATATCACAAAATACGCCCGAGAGGACAAACTGGCAATCCGCGAGGTCTTCGACCAGATGCCGGCACAACTCAACTCACAATCAAAGCGATTCAACTTCAGCGATATTGCTCCAAAAGGAACGTACGAGCGTTATCGAGACGATTTCCTGTGGTTGGTCGACGCGGGTGTCGCTCTGCCCGTGCGCAACGTGAAAGAACCACGCACACCACTCAAACTGGCAGAAAATCGTCAATATTTCAAGCTTTTCTTTAACGATGTCGGCCTACTCGCCGCCGCATGCGGCATGCAGGTCACCCGTAGCATCATCAGCGACAAGCTCGGGGTAAATTACGGTTCTATTTACGAAAACGTTGTTGCCGAGGAACTTCATGCCCACGGCCATGAGCTTTATTATTATCGCAACAAAAAGTTCGGAGAACTCGATTTCGTCATCGACACACCGATATCGGGAGCAATACCGATCGAGGTCAAATCAGGCAAGGATTACAAGCGACATAGCGCCCTAAGCAACGTGATGAAAGCTCCGAATTGGGACATCGACCATGCCATCGTCTTGTGCGAGGACAACCTTTCGGTAGCGGATAATATCATCTATTGCCCTGTCTACATGGTCGCGTTTTTATAGGTTCATGATCAAATCAGACGTCAATAAAAAATGTAGACACTGACAAAAGCTAAAATCTTACGCCCACACAAAATCGGCATCGGAGCCGGCGCCGATCTCGAAATGGTATTTCGCGATTCCTAGGTCGGTGTGGGCGCAGGGGCCCAAGCCGGCCTTCGCTGACACCTTGCGGCCGTCGGGCTGCAGTGTGAAGACGAATTTCTGCTGGTTGAGCGAGGTGGGCGCAAGCAGCGCGGCCTCGACGCCGCGACGGAACCAATCTGGTGTCGCCATTCCCGACGGAACCCGCGCGACCTGGTCGTAGCGCTTGGACTTGTGCTGGTGGCCATGGTTGACGCCGTAGCCCAGCACAATGGCGAAGCGGGGCCGCTCCCCTTGCTCGAGCTCCACATGCTTGGAAAGATGCCTGCCGAACTGACGCACCCAGCCGGTGTCGAGCCCAAGCTGCGTGGCCCGCAGCAGAACGTGGGCGCCATAATAGCCGCAACGCTCCTCCCAATCCGGCGTGCGGTCGGAGACGATGGCGACGACGTTGCGCGCGCCCTTGTAGATGCCGTAATCGGTGAGGAACCCCTCGAATGCGACCGGGTCGTTGAGCTTGAGCTGCATGCTCAAGTCGCCTTCGCGATTGCATTCGTCAATGGTCTTTTGAAGTTCGTCGGCTATATCCTGCGGAATCGGCTTGTCGGTATAATGCCGAACCGCATGCCGTACCCGAATCGCTTCGCTCAGTTCCATCATCGTCCCTCGGCTTTCTTCATAATTGGGCCATATTGGACCACTCAACATCTCTCAGTGGCTTCAATATGTCGGAAACGGCACATAAGCGACATAAATAGGCCACTGACACTCGCCAAGCGGCCCGAATATGTCCGAAATGACACATTTCGACATAAATAGACCGCTCACTATCACTGAGTGGCTTCAATATGTCGAAAATTGCAAGTACCGCCATAAATAAGCCACTGACACTCGCCAAGCGGCTTATTTATGGTGCTATTGACGCGACGCCGCATGGGGGAGCTTGGCATTCCTGCGGCTGAAGTTACTTCACCGCTTTTTCGGCGGCGCGAATCTTATTTTTGGTGTCGATGTCCATGGACTTGCTTGAGCCACTCTCGCCGGTGGACAGCGCGGCGACGAACGCCTCCTGCGGCACCTCCACATGGCCGAGCATCTTCATGCGCTTCTTGCCGGCCTTCTGCTTCTCGAGCAGCTTGCGCTTTCGCGTGATGTCGCCACCGTAGCACTTGGCGAGCACGTCCTTGCGCAGGGCGCGGATGTTCTCGCGGGCGATGATGCGCGAGCCAATGGCCGCCTGGATGGGGATCTCGAACTGCTGGCGCGGGATGAGCTTCTGCAGCTTCTTGGTCATCATCACCCCGTAGCTATACGACTTGTCGCGGTGAACGATGGCGCTGAACGCGTCGACCTTCTCGCCCTGGATGAGGATGTCGACCTTCACCAGGTCGGCGCTCTGCTCGCCGTCCTCATGGTAGTCGAGCGAGGCGTAGCCTTTGGTGCGGCTTTTGAGCTGATCGAAGAAGTCGAAGACGATCTCGGCCAGCGGGATGCGATAGTGCATCTCGACGCGCTCCGGGCTCAGGTATTCCATCGTGCCCATCTCGCCGCGGTGATCCTGGCAGAGCTCCATGACCGAACCGATGAACTCCTTGGGCGTGATGATGTCGGCCGCGACCATGGGCTCGACGATCTGCTTGATCTTGCCGTCGGGGAACTCGCTGGGGTTCTTGACCTCGTGCACGGTGCCGTCCTCGGCGGTCACCTTGTAGGTCACGTTCGGTGCCGTGGAGATGAGGTCCAGCCCGAACTCGCGGCTCAGGCGCTCCACCACGATCTCCATATGCAACAGGCCGAGGAATCCGCAACGGAAGCCAAAGCCCAGCGCCACGGAGGTCTCAGGCTCGTAGGTCAGGGCCGCGTCGTTGAGCTTGAGCTTGTCGAGCGCGTCGCGCAGCTCGGGGAACTGGGCGTTGTCGATCGGGAACAAGCCGGCGTAAACCATCGGATGCGGGTCACGGTAGCCAGGCAGGGGCTCGGTCGCCGGGCGGACGGCCGAGGTGACGGTGTCACCGACCTTGGATTGGCTCACGTCCTTGGCGCCGGTGATGATGTAGCCCACCTCACCCGCGCCGAGCGCCTGGGTGGGGGTCATGTCGGGGCTGATCACGCCGATCTCGATGGGCTCGTGCGTCATGCCGATGCCCATCATGTGCACCTTCTCGCGCTTCTTGAGCTCGCCGTCGACCATGCGGATGTAGGTGACGATGCCGCGGTACGAGTCGTAGACCGAGTCGAAAATCAGGGCGCGCGCGGGAGCCTTCGGGTCGCCGTGCGGAGCGGGAATCTCCAGAACAATCTGATCAAGCAGGTCCTTGATGCCCTCACCGGTCTTTCCGGAAACACGCAGCACATCGGAGGGCTTGCATCCCAACAGGTTCGCGATCTCCTCGGCATGCTTATCCGGTTCGGCGCTAGGCAGGTCGATCTTGTTGAGCACTGGAATGATGGTCAGATCATCCTCGATGGCCATGTAGAGGTTGGAGAGCGTCTGCGCCTCGATGCCCTGCGTGGCGTCGACCAGCAGCACCGCTCCCTCGCAGGCGGCCAGCGCGCGCGAGACCTCGTAGGTGAAATCGACGTGGCCCGGGGTGTCGATCATGCCGAGCGTGTATTCCTTGCCGTCGAAGTTCCACGGCACGCGCACGGCCTGCGATTTGATGGTGATGCCGCGCTCCTGCTCGATGTCCATGCGGTCGAGGAACCGGTCGCGCATCTCGCGTTCGGGCACGATGCCGGAAAGCTGGAGGATGCGGTCGGCCACGGTGGACTTGCCGTGGTCGATATGCGCGATGATGCAGAAGTTGCGGATCAGTGATTGGTCGGTAAATCCCGGTTTGTTCTTCGACTCAATCACTGAACGCACTCCTTCACGCACTCGAAACCCGCGGGAAACCAAATGGTTCCGCGTCTTGACATACTTTCCCCATTCTATCGGCTAAGGTGGGCAAAGCGGAACGGCGCCAAGTCGGGTGAACGCACGCCAATATCGCCATGAAGTGTTATCATTACTTTTTGTATGTCCTTAAAAGAAAACGTTGTTTGGAGAAATTGTGGCAAACATTAAGTCGCAGAAGAAGCGCGTTCTGACGAACGAGAAGGCGCACAAGCGCAACGTGTCCGTGAAGTCCGGTCTGAAGACCGCGATTCGCAACACGCGCGAGGCCATCGAGTCGGGCGATAAGTCCGCCGCCGAGGCCGCCTACAAGATTGCGGGCCAGAAGCTCGACAAGGCCGCTGGCACGGGCGTGATTCACAAGAACCAGGCCGCCAACCGTAAGTCAAGCCTCGCCACGGCGATTAACGCCCTGTGAGCCTTCCGCTTTAGGCATCGACCTTAGGGTCAGTAAAACTCCTCCGGTTTCCAGGATTTCAATGTCCTTTGGAAACCGGAGGAGTTTTGTTATTACACCGTCGACCCCGCCATGTCGGAACCGTGGCTCAGAACGAAATCCTGGTCAGCGCGAAGAAGAGGAACGCCGCCAAGGTGAAGATGAACAGCGGTGAGCGCCAGCCTCGGTAGGTGTGCTTGGGGCTACGGTTGCGACGGTACCAAGCCGTGACCTTGTCCCTGTTCACCACCACCAACACGATGGCGACGACGAAGAAGACACCATCGAACGTCCACTGCGCCACGGTCTGCATGGGCTCGGCAAGCAAGCCGAACAGTCTGCCGACTCCTTCACAAATCACGAGATTGTAGAAGATGTGCATGCTCATCAACCACGCGACGGAATACTCGCTGGCCATCCAACCGAGCACCAAGCCCCCCAGCACGGCATTGAATCCTTGGCTGATGTCGCCATGGATGAAGCCGAACAACAACGCTGACGTTACGATGGCGAAAATTCTGCCATAGCGTTCCAGATTCGGCATCACAATGCCACGCATCAGCAGCTCCTCGATCACGGGTCCGACAAAACCCAACGAAAGCAAACCGAAGATTGAGCTGCTCACCATCTGGTCGATCTCGTCGCCATTGCTATGTTGCGACCATCCCAACAAATCCAGCGCGCTTTGGAAACCTTGGGCGAACAGGTCACCGACCGCCGCGAAAGCCAGCATCGCGATAAGCGAGCAGAGCCACATCCGCCAGTTCATCGGTTTTCGGGATGAGAGACGTATCGTGAAACGGATTGACCTTGAGCCTTGCGATTTGTCGATATAAAGCTTCCGACACGCCAGCAGCAGGACGAGGATGGCGATCGGCTCGCTGACGGTGCCGACCACGGCGTCTGTCTTCTCTACCGGCATATGGCCAAGCATGGCGAAAACAACACCAATCACCTGCAACACGAGCCACAGCACTATGAAGCCCCAGATGATCGCGGCCTGGTGCCCCACATCGTGGCGTCTTTGCTCGTCTGGACTCAACGGTTTGGCTTCGGCTTGCGGCTGCTGGAATGGCGCAGGCGGGTTGGAAGGTCCACCTTGAACATTCGGTGCAAAGGCAGCTCGTTCACTCGTTTCTCCTTCTGCAGCAATGGCGTTCCCACCACTTTCACCGTCAACGCCGTCAATACCATCAATGCCATCGGCATGGCCAGAACCACTTAAACGGTCACCGTCTGCTTGATAGCCAGAGCCACCTAAACCTTCATCGCTTTCTTGGTAGCCAGAACCATCCACGCCATTATCTCGGTTCATATTGCCAACGTCATTCATGTCGTGTGAATTGTATGAGTTGTTGGGGTCTTGTGGCGTGTTCGCCATATTCAACCCACGCAAGCTCGCCTTGCCTTCCGTCGCCTTCTCCCCTGGCTCGACCATGTTCCCCTCCGGTTCTCGACTGTGAAACAATATATTCAAAATAGCATATCCGTATTGATATTCATAATTTATTTAATGTTTATCGTAAACTTCTTGTTGTTTAGTGATATGATACTGCTTGAAATCATACCCCACATGCAAGCAAAGGAGCACCGCAATGTACGAGACGAACAAGGTGGACACCTTCATCAGGTACGCGGCCAAGGTCTGCGAATGGCTCAACATCATCGCCGCCCTGTGGTTGCTCCTGCTCATGCTGTTCCTGGGCGTTTTCGGCAGCATGCCCTGCCCCGCGACCTTCAGCAACGACAAGCTGCCGTCGATCTACGGATTCACGCTCGACGCGACATTCGCCACCGCCACGCAGCACAAGTGGATCCTCTATTGGTACACCCTTGAGGGCATCCTCATCCTGCTCGTCTTCGCGTTCGCCCTGCGCAACCTGCACGATGCGTTCAAGACGATGCAGAGCGAGAGCGACGAGCACGAGGCCACACCGTTCAGCAGCGCCATCACCAAGAACATCCACTCCATCGGCGTATGCCTCATCGTCGCCGCCGTCATCGATTTCATCATCGACGCTAGCATGGGCGCCCTCGCGGGTTGGGACGCGGCGTCGGGTTACGACATCATGGACGGGGTGGACATTGACGGGGAAAGCGGCGGCTTCACCTGGCTCGTCATCGGACTGCTGATATTCTGCATCGCGCGCATCCTACGTTATGGAGAGCAGCTGCAACGTGAGCACGACGAGCTGATCTGAGGAGGGCGACGATGACACTCAACAGGCAGTCCGATTCCGCCAGCGGATCACCAGGCCAGGATTCCTCTCCTGATCAAAGTTCGCCGATAAATGAAACCGGCAACGATATTACCAACGAAACCGTCTCAGACACGGGGAACCTCGACCCGTCCGCGTTGACGTACGACCAGAAGGTGGCCTTGGCCCAGCGACAGCACACCACCATCGACGCCATCACCAATCCGGCTCCCGCCGAGCTCAAAACCAAGGAGCCGCGGGGCAGCATCATGCTCGAGCTCGACAAGGTGATGGTCGACCGGCACATGTCGCTCAAGGAGCTGGCGGACGAGGTGGGCATCTCCAACGTCAACCTCTCGAAGATCAAGAACAACCGCGTGGCCGCCATCCGGTTCAGCACGCTCGCCGGCATCTGCGAGGCGTTGGAATGCCAGCCCGGCGACATCCTCAAATACCAGACCGAGAATGAAGATGACTGAAGGATTCTAAAGAGTCAGGGAGCCCATTACCTATCAACGGCACAGGACCTACTTGTCGGCGTCAGCTTTCGTGTCTTTGCCCTCGTCCTTTTCCGGCAGTGGCAGGATCATATGATGGCGTTTGACGGCTCCGGGCACCTTCCAGTCGAAACGCACGGAGAGCACGCGCAGGATGACGACGAAGGCCACGATGGCGATATCGCCCGCCACCTGGAGCGCGAACGAGATATGACCGCCTTGGTACGCACGGGTGACGAACACGGTCAGAATGCTACCGATCAGCGCGGGGACGGTGTACCAGTGGCTGTCGCGGATGACCGCCGGCACGTCGTTCAGCAGCATGTCGCGGATGAGCCCGCCACCGATGGCCGTGATCAGTCCCATAAAGACGGCCGTCATGCCCGACATATGGTAGATCAGCGCCTTCTGTGTGCCGTTGACCGCATAGAGGCCCAACGCCAGCGCGTCGAGCGCGACCATGGTCCATTTGAGCCGGTCGACCTCCGGGTAAATCACCGTGACGGCCACGCTGGTGAGCAGCGAGGTGATGACCAGGCCGCGGTCGGAGACGCCGACGGGCGGGAACACGCCGAGCAGCACGTCACGGATGATGCCTCCCCCGAGGCCGGTGAGCCAGACGGTGATGAGGATGGCGATGAAATCGTATTTCTTCTTGACGGCGCATAGCCCGCCCAACAAGCCGCAGCAGAAGGTCGCGATGTATTCGATGGCCCAGAAGAAGGCATTGCTTTCCAGCGCCAATTGCATACCGCACACCCTTCATTTCCGTGGCCGATGACCAATAAGCAGGATATACCAGATTGGCGCCAAATTCCACGCCAACACGGCCGTCAGCGGCTCTCCCCTGCCTGCGCATAACAACGTCCGTCGTCCACGACGCGAATCGCCCCGCACGCGACTTCCGTTCGAAAACGTGTCGCATGCGGGGCGATCCATCCAAGCAATAACCCAGATGACTGGTTGCCGAACACTGCCGAAGTCCAAGCCAATCGGTCAGTCTCCGGCGTGAGGTCTCAGCAGACCTTCCACATCCAGTCGTGCGGATCCTCAATCTCGCCAAGCTGGATGCCGAGCAGCTCGTCACGCAGCTTACAGGTCAGCTCGCCGGAGCCGCCGTCCGCGACGGTGACATCGAACTTCTCTGACTTGAAGCGGCCGATAGGCGTGATAATCGCGGCGGTGCCGCAGGCGAAGACCTCGGTGACCTCGCCGGACTTGATGTCGTCGAGCAGCTGGTCGAGCTTGATCATGGTCTCGACGACGTCGCGGCCGTGGTCCTGGGCCAGCTGGATGAGCGAGCGACGGGTGACGCCGGGCAGAATGTTACCGGTCAGCGACGGGGTCTCCAGGTGGCCGTCCTTGTGGACGGTGAACATGTTCATGCCGCCGAGCTCCTCAAGGTAGGTCTTGGTGGCCGCGTCGACGAAGCAGACTTGCTCGCAGCCGTGGTCGGCGCCGCGGTACTCGCCCAGCAGGGACGCCGCGTAGTTGCCGCCGCACTTGGCGAAACCGGTGCCGCCGGGGCCGGTGCGGAACCACTTGTCCTCCACCCAGATGCTCACCGGCTTGACGCCGCCCGGGAAGTACGGGCCGGAAGGCGAGGCGATGACGCAATAATCAACGGTCTGTGGTGCGCGCACGCCAAGGAACGCCTCAGAGGCGAACATGAACGGGCGCATGTAGAGCGTGTATTCGCGGCGGGTCGGCACCCACTCGACGTCCTTCTTGACCAACGCGGCCACGGAGCCCAGGAAATCATCCTTGGAGAGCTCGGGCAGATAGAGGCGCTTGGAGGAGTTGGCGAAACGCTCGGCGTTCGCGTCGGGACGGAAGAGCCAGGTGCTGCCATCGGCGTGGCGATAGGCCTTCAGGCCCTCGAAGCACTCCTGGGCGTAATGCAGGACGGAGGCGCCCGGTTCCATCGCGAGCGGGCCGTAGGGCTCGATCTTCCGATCGCCCCAGCCGCTGTCCTTGTGCCAGACCATGTGGGTCATGTTGTCGCTGAAGAGCTGGCCGAACGCCGGCTTGTCAATGAGCTTCTTGCGCTCTTCATCGCTTGCGGGATGGGGGTTTGGCATGACTTTGAACGGCTCCGTGAGCTTGTTCAACGCTGCTGGATCATGATGGGTTTGCTCAGTCATTTTCACTTCTTTTTCACTGCGACCGCCTTGCGGCCTGCGGATTGTTTTCGCCGTGAGCTTGTGGCTGCGGACTATGCTGCCACTTTCGCACATTGACCCAAGGCTATGAGTGAAAAGGTTCACATACTGAAAAGGCCCACCCGAAGGTGGACCTTTCACATTGATATTCATCCGTTCGCGCCAATGGATTCGCCATGCCACGAAAGCACGATGGCCCCGGCTTGGCGGACGGACGGAGATTCGGACGAAAAAGCCTTACTTCTCCTCGGCGTCGCCGTCGGCCGCATCGGCGTCGCCCTCGGCGGCTTCGCCCTCGGCGCCCTCGGCGGTCTCGCCCTCGGCACCCTCGGCCTCTTCGCTCACGGCGGTGGTCGCGGTGGCGTCCTCCGGGATCTCGACGGAGACGACGGAGTCATCGTCGTTGACGTCGACGAACTCGACGCCCTCGGGCAGCTCGACGTCCTTGGCGAAGACCTTGTCGCCGTCCTGCAGGCCGTCGACGTTCACGTCGATACGCTCGGGGAGGTTGGCCACGTCGGCGCGCACGACCAGGGTCTGCATGTCGACGAACGCGACAGCCGCGCCCTTCGGGGTGCCCACGGCGAAGACGGGCACGGTGACCTCGATCTTCTCGCCGGCCTTGACCTCGTAGAAGTCGATGTGCTCGACGATGCGCTTGACGGGGTTGCGCTGCACGTCCTTGACGACGGCGAGCTTGGAATCTTTGCCGTACTTGATGGTGAACAGCGCGTTCGTGCGTCGCAGGGCGAGGGTGGTCTCCCTCATCGGCAGCTTGACAAAGACGGGCTCGTTGCCGCCGGCGTAGATGGTGGCAGGGATCTGCTGCGCAACGCGCATGCGGCGGGCGACGCCCTTGCCGAACTCGGTGCGGACCTCACCCGAAATCGTGATGGTGTTTGCCATGATGTTCTCCTTGGTATAACCGTTATATCTATCTGATATCGTTTCGTTGTTCCGGCGCACCGATGCGCCGAAGAAACGGTCCAAAAGGAAGACCCATCATTCAGCCCAGTCGATAACGGGAATCGCTTCCCCTCGCCAAAGCGCGACAGGCATTCAGACGTTATGGTCCGATACCCGCCAAAACAACATTTCTATAATACCAGCGTCGGCGACAAACCTGAAGCCGGAAACGACACACGACCACAACGAATACGCGATGATGCCGAAATGACATAAAAGATACCCCTTGCCCTCCCTCCTGCTTATACAATGGAGGCGTAACGGTTGCCTCGCGCCATTCCACCCGTCAAAGGAGTCCTCATGATTCAGCGATCCGCCAGCAAAGTCTGGGGCAAACGCCTGCTCATCGGGGCTTTGGCGGCAACGGGCGCGCTCTATGCCACCGCCGACTACCTCTTCAGGCTGACCCTCGAGCCACGTTGGAAGCACTCGATGCTTCACGGTGAGAGCGACGGCGCGCAACTGCCCGGCCTGAACCCCTCGCACACGCTCAGCCTCGACACCCAGGAGGAGGCCGAGGCGGCGGACTGGTTCGAGGACGCCAAACGCGGGGTGAGCCTCAACGCGGCCGACGGCACCAGGCTGCACGGCTGGATGCTTGATCCGGACTGTGCCAACCCCCAGCGGCATCTCTACGCCATCTGCTGCCACGGTTATTCGGGTGAGCCCGCTGAGATGGCGAAGTACGCTCACCGCTTCGCGCGCCTCGGATTCCGCGTGCTCACACCGGCCAGCCGGGCCCATGAGCTCAGCGGCGGGCACTATATCGGCATGGGCTGGCTCGAGCGGCATGACCTCATGCGTTGGATCGACAGTATCCTCTCCGAGGACCCCGAAGCCCGCATCCTCCTCTTCGGCATCTCAATGGGCGCCTCCACGATCATGATGACCGTCGGCGACCGGCACCTGCCCGAAAACGTCGTGGCGGCGGTGTGCGACTGCGGATTCCACGACGTGTGGCACCAGTTCATCCACAGCGGCAACTTCCTCTATCACCTCCCCGTGGCCCTGATCCAACCGGTTTTGGAGGTGATGAGCCTGATTTCGCGCCATCGTGCGGGTTACGACTTCCATGAGGCCAGCTGCGGGCCTTCGTTACGCCAGGCCAGCATACCGATGCTCTTCATCCACGGTGACGCCGACAAGTTCGTCGATCCGGCCTGCCTCGACGAGAATTTTCGCGACTGCGCGAGCCCATTCAAACGCAAGCTGCTCATCCCCGAGGCCAACCACACGATGAGCGCCTCCACCGACCCGAAACGATATTGGAACGCCGTCACCACGTTCGTCAGGCAGACGTTTGACCTGAAATAACGACCGAGGAAATTCCGCCGTCCGCGTCAAGTTGCAGAACCCGTATATATGAAACAGGACACTCATATATGAAGTGTCCATCCCGATGCGGTATCCGGAATTCCCTCGTTCTCAAAGCCGCCAAATACGCAAAACAGGCCATCGAAACACGCCTACGGCGCAACTCCAGGCTCGGTCGAAATGACCGCGATCCGGTCTGCCCAATAGCTCACAAAAGGCTCTATGACGCCGTTTCCTACGCTACCGTAAGGTGACGGGACCAACCAAATCCGCTAGTATTGGCGTTATCGAATCAAGAGAACGCTAATATTTGGGTCGAGGAGTACCACGTGTCCGTCATGAACTCGTTGAAAGAGCAAACGCTCAAGCTGAGCCAGAAGGCCTTCCATCTCGGAAGCGACTTCGTCCATCCCGTCAACAGCGAGGGCCCCGAGTCCCCCGATTTCAACGATGACAGGCATTTGGCCTCGATCAAGCCGGTCGATATCTCGTCGCTGCCGAAAAGCCACGAGTGGGGCCCCGGCTACCCGACCACGCTCTACGTCGACAAGGAGACCGGCCTGCTCACCGTCTCCACCGCCGGCAACGCGCCCATCGACGACGACATGTCCATCTACGACCTCTACGCCGAACGCTGCGAGCGTATGGGCGATGACCCGCTCTACACCTTCAAGGTTGGCAACACCTGGGTCACCAAAACCGCCAACGAGTTCCTCGCCGACGTGCGCGAGGTGGCCAAGGGCCTGATGCATTATGGCATCGACAAGGGTGACGGCGTCTCCTTCATGAGCCACACCTCCTACGAATGGGACGTGGTGGACGCGGCCGTGATGGCCGTGGGCGGCGTGCTCGCCACCATCTACGACACCGATTCCGCCGAGCAGATCCGCAACATCGTCAACAACTCCGACTCCCGCCTGCTCATCGTCGAATCACTCGACATGCGTGAGAAGGCCGACGGCGCCGTGGAGGACTGCCCCACCCTCGAGAAGATCTACACGCTGGAATCCGGCGCGCTCGACGAGCTCAAAGCCTACGGCAAATCGATCGACGACAAGACGCTCGACGAGCGCATCGACTCGATCAAGAAGACCGACCTGTGCTCCATCGTCTACACCTCCGGCTCCACCGCCGCGCCCAAGGGCGTGGAGATGACGCACGAGCACTACTGCACCACCGCGCTGAACCTGCGCGACTACATGCCCAAGCTTTTGAAGCAGAAGGGCAAGTCCGTGCTGCTCTTCCTGCCCCAGGCCCACACCTTCGCGCGCGCCGTCAACTACATCGTCGTCGCCAGCGACCTGCGCATCTACATCGCCGGCGGCATCAAGACGCTGATCGGCGACCTGCAGGTGGCCAAGCCCATCGTCACCATCCTCGTGCCCCGCGTGCTCGAGAAGGTCTACAACGCCGCCTCGCAGAAGGCCGGGCATGGTGCCAAGGGCGTCGCGTTCGCCGCCGCCGTGGTGGCTGCCCAGGAATATGAGCGCGAGATCAGCGAGACCGGCAAGGCCAGCTTCGCCACACGCGCCCGCCGAGCCGCCTTCGACCCGGTGGTCTACAAGTCGCTGCGCCAGGTGCTCGGCGGCCAGGCCGAATGGTTCGTCGCCGGCGGCGCCCCGCTCGACCCGGAGCTGCTCGCCTTCTTCCGTGGTGCCGACGTGCCGGCCTACGAGGGCTACGGCCTCACCGAGACCACCGCCCCCTGCGCCTTCAATCCCAAAGGCACCCCGTTCCACGAGGGCTCCGTCGGCGTGCCGTACCCGGGCTTCACGATTCGCTTGGCCGAGGACGGCGAGATTCAAGTCAAGGGTACTTGCGTCTTCCATCGTTATCACAAGAACGCCGAGGCCACCGAGCTCGCCTTCACGTCCGACGGCTGGTACGCCACGGGCGACCTTGGCCGCATCAGCGACGACGGCTTCCTCTACATCACCGGCCGCAAGAAGGACCTCATCATCACCGCCGGCGGCAAGAACGTGGCCCCCGGCCCGATCGAGGAGATCATCCAGCGCTGCTCCTTCGTCTCGCAGGCCCTGGTGCTCGGCGACAAGCGTCCGTTCATCTCCGCGCTCATCACGTTGGACGAGGAGTCCCTGCGCTCGTGGCTCGACGCCGCTGGCCTCGACCCGCAGATGCCCATGGAGGAGGCCTGCGAGAACGCCGTGGTGCGCGCCGAGGTGCAGAAGGCCGTCGACAAGGCCAACGAGGGCGTCTCCCGCGCCGAATCCGTGCGCAAGTTCATCCTGCTGCCCGAGGAGTTCACCCAGGAGAACGGCCTCTTGACCGCCTCCATGAAAGTCAAGCGCCCCGCGGTCATCAAGCGCTATGAGAAGCTGCTCAACACGCAGATGTACACCAAGAAAAAGAAGTAAGCTGACGTAGCTGTTTCTGCGCTGCAAGGCCGGATGGGTTGGATTCGTCTCCTGCCCATCCGGCCTTTCGTTTACACGCGGGAATAATCAGGGTAAATACCGAAACCAAAGGTATATATAAAATCCTCGCCCGGTGTTCTAAACCGAAGGCGAGGATTTTATGTTGTTATGGGCGTTTTGCTGATGTCACCATATTGCGAGCGTCAGAAGCCTAGGCGCTCCAGCTGCTTGGGGTCGGACTGCCAGCCTTTGGCGACCTTGACGTGCAGATCGAGCTTGGACTTCTGGCCGACGATGCGGTTGACCGCGGTGCGCAGCCGCTTCTTGACCTGCACCAGGTGCTCGGCGCGGTGGCCGATGATGATGGGCTTCTGGGAGTCGCGCTCCACGTATATGGAGACCATGACGTGGGCCTTACCGTCCTCGGTGGCGGGGTTGTCGGACTCCCCCGGCCGTTCGATGGAATCGACGACCACGGCCAGCGAATGGGGCAGCTCGTCGTCCAGCTCCTCGAGGAACGCGCCGCGCACCAGCTCGGCGATGGTGTCCTCGGGCCGTTCCTCGGTGACCTGGTCGTCGGGGTACATCTGCGGGCCTTCGGGCATGTTGTCGATGAGCACGCGCTTGACCTCGGCCACGTTGTCGTGCTCCAAAGCGCTGACCGGCACCAGTTCGGTGAAGTCGGCGAACTGGTTGATCTCCATGAGCTTGGCCATGAGCTGCTGGCGGTTGAGCTCGTCGATCTTGGTGACGATGGCGATCAGCGGCACCTTCCAGACGAACTTGCCGGTCTTCTCGTCCTTCCGCGCAAACTCGCCGCGCAGACGGCTCAGGATGCGCTTGTCGCCCGGTCCGATCTCCTGGTCGGCGGGCAGCAGGAACGCGATCTCGTCCACGTCGCTGAGCGACTCGTCGACGATATCGTTCAGGCGCTGGCCCAGCAGGGTGCGTGGGCGGTGGATGCCGGGGGTGTCGACCAGCACCAGCTGCGCGTGGTCGGTGGTGACGATGCCGCGGATGGCCTTACGCGTGGTCTCCGGGCGCGAGGAGGCGATGGCGATCTGGGTGCCGACCAAGGCGTTGATCAGCGTGGATTTGCCGACGTTCGGGCGGCCGACCACGGCGACGAAACCGGAACGATATGGTTGTGCGGACTTGATGTCCGTCTTCGTCGCGCTGGACGGTGTGGTCGTGGTCTTGGTCGTGTCAGTGGGTTCAGTCATGCGTGTTGGTTTCCTTTGCGTCCTTCATGGCGTTGTCATCGGTCGTGGTTTTGGTATTGTCTTCGTCGTGTTTGAGCGATACCGGCTCGACCACGATCATCGAGACCTTCTTGCGCCGTCCTGCCGAATCGACGGCGGTGAGCTTGAGGCCTCGGGTGACGGCGCTCATGCCGACCAGCGGCACGCGGCCGAGCAGTTTGGTCAGCAGGCCGTAGACGGTGTCGACGTCGTCCTCGTCGATGTCGACCTCGAAGATCTCCTCCAGGTCGGCGATGGGCGTGCGCGCGGGCATCTGCCAGGTGTGCTCACCGATCTTCTTCGGGTCGGTGTGCTGGATGCGGTCGTGCTCGTCCTCCAGCTCGCCGACGATCTGCTCCAAGGTGTCCTCGATGGTCACCAGGCCGGCGATGCCGCCGTATTCGTCGACCACCACCGCCACATGCTGGCGGGTGCGCTGCATCTCGTGGAAGAGATCGTCGACGGGTTTGGATTCGGGCACGAGCATAGGGTCGCGGCAGATACTCTCCATGGTGCGGGTTCGCGCCTCCGGGTTGAAGGCGGTGACACGCACGGCGTCCTTGAGATAGGCGATGCCCTTGAGGTCATCCACATCCTCGCCGATCACCGGGATACGCGAGAAGCCGGAACGCGAGCACAGTTGCAGGAACCGTTCCAGGGTCTCGCCGTTCTCCACGCAGATCATATCGGTGCGCGGCACCATGATCTCGCGGGTGAGCGTGTCGGAGAGCGTGAGCACATTGCGCAGCATCTCGGCGACCTCGGGGTCGAAATCATCAGCCTCCACCAGGCGATCGATGGTGGCGCGCCCCTGCTCGCGCTGTATCTTCTCAAGCTCCTCGTCGTCGGAGAGCTCCTTCTGCTCCTCGCGACGGCGCTGGGCCTTGTCCTCGCCGTTCTTGGCGAACGGGGTGAGACGCGCGGCCAACGAGACGACGCCGGCATAGCGCAGCATGACGTCCAGCGGCTTCGAGGCTCCCGTCGAGCGGGGACGGAGTAGCACGGAAACCACCGCAACGATCAGCGCGAAGACGATGCCGGAGACCAGCACGGCCCAGAACGGTGCACCGACCAGCATGGCGATGATGGCCACGAGCACGCCGTCGAAGACGTTGCAGGTGATCCTGAAGAAGGCGCAGGAGCCTGATGTGGCGTAACGGTCGACGATGAGGCGCTGGACCTTGTGGATCTTGCCGATCTGCTTGACCTGGGCGAGATGGCCGAGCTCCTCGTTGGTCTGCACCTCGAGGATGCGGTTGTTGAGGCTGGCGCGGGTCACCCTCGAGACGGCGGACTCGCTGGATGCCATGATCAGCGAGAGCCATACGAGCAGCGCGGCGATCACGACCAGAATGGCCATGGTGGTCACCGTCAAAGTGTCCATCTGCAACCCACATTCCTTTCGAAAAATATGTTCAAGGCAATCCTACGTCCCCGGCTCAACCGAGCTATCTCTGCCTTTGCTTTGTTACGACAATAGTGAATATTATCCGGCTTTCACCGTGAACGTTATGCGATATCAACGCGACTAAAACTTAAAGGCATCAAGCATTATCGGCATTATCGACTCGTCGTTGATACGCAAAACTTGTGGCACGAACGGCCCTATCGCCCGATTCCTGGGATATGGCCGCCTCCGGGAAGATTGCCATGGCCCTTGCCCTCCTGCTTGCCCTGACCGTGCTCGGCGTCCCAGCGGTCGAGCAGGTTGGCCGAACCGGCGGGCAGCACGGCCTCGGGGATCGACTCGCCGCGCACCGCGAAGAAGGTGAGCAGCAGCTGGCGTTGCAGGTCGAACATCTGGCGCTCCTGCTCGGGGTCGACGTGGTCGTAGCCGAGCAGGTGCAGGGTACCGTGGATGGCGAGGAGCATCATCTCCTCCATCGTGGAATGGCCGGCCGCGGCGGCCTGCTGGCAGGCGACCCACGGGCAGATGACGATGTCGCCGAGCACGCCTTCCATCGTCACGCCGTCATCGCCGGGGCGCAGCTCGTCCATGGGGAAGCTCATCACGTCGGTGGGCCCCTCCAGCTGCATCCAGCGCATGTGCAGCTGGGCGATGGGGTCGGGGTCGACGAAGAGGATGGTGAGGTCGGACTTGGTGCTCACCTGCATCCGGTCCATCACCCACAGGCCGAGGTCGGAGAAGATCTTCGGGTCGATCTGCCAGACGGTCTCGTTGGTCACCTCAACGCTCACTGCCGGCTCCTTCGCTCGAATCCATGGTCCTGCTACTTGTTTCTATGCTGCTATTCACGTCGGCTTGTGTGCCGTCACCGTCACTGGAATTATCGTGACGCGCGCTTCTGCGCTGACGGGCAGCGTCGTGGGTATCATAGGCCTTCACGATTCTGCCGACGAGCGCGTGTCGCACCACGTCCTTGGCGCCCAGATGCACGAACGCGATGTCATCGATGCCGCCGAGAATCGATTCGATCGACCGCAGTCCGGAATGGGGCACCGTCAGATCGATTTGCGTCACGTCACCGGTGATGACCATCTTGGTGTTGAAGCCGAGGCGGGTGAGGAACATCTTCATCTGCTGCTCGGTGGTGTTCTGCGCCTCGTCGAGGATGACGAACGCATCGTTCAGGGTGCGGCCGCGCATGTAGGCAAGCGGGGCGACCTCGATGGTGCCGTCGGACATGTAGCGGTGCAGCTGGCCGGTGCCGAGCATGTCGGAAAGCGCGTCGTAGAGTGGACGCAGGTAGGGGTCGACCTTGTCGTTGAGGGTGCCGGGCAAAAAGCCGAGGCTCTCCCCCGCCTCCACGGCCGGGCGCGTGAGGATGATGCGGCTCACCTTGCCGTCCTGGAAGGCGCGCACCGCCTTGGCGACGGCCAAGTAGGTCTTGCCGGTGCCGGCGGGGCCGATGGCGAAGGTGATGGTGTTCTCCTCGATCGCGCCGACGTAGAAGACCTGGCCCGCGGTTTTCGCACGCACCGGCTCGCCCGCGGCCATCGTGATAACCCCGGGGATGCGTGGCTTGCGGCGTCCCTCAGACACTGTCTCGTCATCCTCACCGTATGCGGTATCGACGCTGTAATCACGCGCGGCCGAACGATAATCGGAAGAGCCTGAAGCGTTCAGCGAAGCCTTGCCGCTTCTCTCGCCCGTCGCCGTGCCACGTTCCGCATTGCCGTTGAGTCTGGCGTGCCTGCCGATCTCACGGGCCTCAAGCATCCTGCGCACATTGCCCGACTCGACCGGCGACTCGTATGCGGATTGGATGATCTCGGCGAACACATCGGCGACCTTGTCGGCCTCGATCTCATCCCGCTTGGAGTATGCCGAAACCTCGATGCGGTTGCCCCGCACGAACACGGCGACGTGCGGGAAGGCGCGTTCGACCTCGCGCAGCACGTCGTCGCCCGGGCCGAGCACGGCCACCGGGTCGAGGGTGGTGGGGATGGTGATGACTCGTTTAGCGCTTGCCACCGCTCTCCTACTCTTCCAGCTTCTCGCCGGTGAGCACATGCGCGTGGGCGTGCAAAACGGACTGGCCGGCATCCTCGCCGGTGTTGAAGATCAGGCGGTAGGCGCCGTGGAATTCCTTGTCGGCGATCGATTGCGCGACCTCGACGATGTGGGCGAGCTCGGCCGGGTCGGTCTTCGCCAGCTCGGTGACGTTGGCGCAATGCTTCTTCGGCACGATCAGCACGTGGACCTTCGCCTTGGGATTGATGTCCTTAAACGCGTAGGTAGTCTCGTCCTCATACACCTTGTCGCTGGGGATATCCCCCGCGATGATCTTGCAAAACAGGCAATCGTCAGCCATGATGCTCCTTTTACGAACTCGTTTCCGCACGTTGTCGTGCGCTTCACCATTGCCTCCATGCTATTGCCTCGCACGGATAATTACGCTGCCAACCCCACCCTCAAACTGGACCGATATGAATGCCCACAACTAGCGACAAGCGACGATGCCACAAGTAGCAGCACTATTGTGGTGGCTAGGCGAAACGGCCCAGGGCACGGGCCAGTAGCGACAACGCGACCGGGCCGGCGGTGGAAGCGCGCATGATGTTGTGGCCGAGCACACAGACCTCGGCGCCCGCTTCGGTGAAGTTCGCCACTTCCTCGTCGCTGATACCGCCCTCGGGGCCCACGACCACGTAGACGGTCCTCGGCTTGCCGTCATCCAGGCAACGCTGCTCGAGTTTCGCCACGCACTCCTCGACGCCAGCCCAGGTGGTGGTCGCGTCCTGGTGCAGCACAACCACGAGGTCGCCATGCACGCATGCCCTACGGCATATCGCCACCAGCTCCTTGCTCGAGATGCAGTCGTCAAGACCGGGAACCCAGGCGCGGCGGGACTGTTCGGTGGCCGAGACCAACGCCTGCCGCCATTTCCTATCTGTTTTGCCGGCCTTCCATTTGGCTATGGAACGACCAGCCTGCCACGGAATCACCTCGTCCACACCGATTTGGGTGGCCATATCGACCGCATCCGTGTCGTGCCCGGTCTTGGCCAGGGCCTGAACCAGGGCCAGACGAGTGATAGGCCGAGGCTCGGTGGTGAAATTCATGACTTTCGCGGCGCCGTTTTGCGTGTCGACGATCTCGGCGTCGATGCGCAGGCCCTTCCCGTCGGAAAGCTGCAGCTGGTCACCGACCGCGAGCCTCATCGCGCCGATCGCGTGGCGTTTGACGGCGGGAGGCAGGTCGATGGTCCAGCCGGCGTGCAGCGCGTCGGCGTTGAGTGGCACGTCATCGCGGTCGGATTGGATCACGTAGAGGGGATTGGTCATGTATTCACGATAACCGAACACGACAACAAGCGGTGCCGTATAAACCCATGATTTTGGCGAAAGCCCTAAAAACTCCAGCAAGAAGAATCGGCGACGACCTTCGTCAGCCGTGCCTGGATATGACAAGACCCCTTGAATTCCAAGGGGTCACAGGTCTTCAGTTATCGTGCCCAGAACGGGAGTTGAACCCAGTTTCAGCCCCAAATTAAGATTAGCAGAATGTCGATGAAAAACGAGCTAGTCTTACTCCCGATTGCCGTTCAACCCATGAAAATCACGCAAATCACAAAAATGACACGGTTTTAGAAAAATCGTGCCCTTTTTGTGCCCTCGAAATCAACTCGTAGGTGTCTTCGCCATGGTCGTAACCTAGCAAAGACACCTAAAATATAATCAGATGTATCAAAAATGATATCTTCTTTAAGATTCGTAATTTATTTCTTCGGTCTTTGGTACATTTTCATTGTCAATCCCAAAAAAGCTATTTCACTATCCTGGCGATTCTCCATCATTTCAGCTTCGGTAAATAGCTGAGGATAATCCTCATAGGAAGCTAACTGCTCTTCCCGTTGTGGAATGGGCTCATCAACGCTGGAATCAACACATTGCTTTTGCAACTCCATAACCATGACTTCATAAGGTTGTAGGGTATTTTTGATTAATCGATAATCAAGAATCAACCCTGTGGCGTTTGGCAAAATAAGCATCTCTTCTTGATCCCAAAGTGTTCCACCTCCAGAACGATGGAATTGGGATATGTACCCTTCTAATGATTGAGGATTTACCAGTACTATAAGCATCACCCGTTCAGAATCGTTTGGTGTAATATCACCTAAATCAGAACGTAAACTAGATGACCAGAAACAGGGAGTCTCAAAAGAGATCCTGTACTTAGAACGTGTATTTTCATAATCATCTATAATATCTTGGATATCTTTCTTTTTAGCAAGTCTATAAAGTATATAATAATCATCTAAATTTTGAGGCAAACCGTTAATAATTTTATTTGCAGTCACTAGAGCTATATCGTTTAAAAAACGGGTAGGCTTCTTGTTTTTTTTATTCAAATCAGCCAAAACACCATTAATCCGTCCATAATTAATCTTACCTTCGTCCATTGGATGAAGAGGCTGAATAGTTTTTAAACCGACATAACAGTCAAGTGCTTTAAGAAAATCGTTATCTGCATCATTAAAAAGAAATGCCGTTTCCACTTCAAGACAATTCCGGCGCGTGAAGGAACACCGTCTGAACTTCGCGCAACGTCTTTGGTCTAAATCCAAATCTCTTTCATCCCATTCAGCCAATTTATTAATAAGTCGCAATTCGTACCTCATCCATCCTTGCATGATTACCTCCTTTTTAGAATTACTTCTATTAAAATTAACAATATACGGTCTGCGATAATCAAATGCTGAATCTAGTAAATGATTCAGTTTTGAACGTTGCCTCGTGCGACTCCTCATCATTAATAAACATTGTAAATAAACAGACAAATTAGGGTTATAGGTCAAATATTTAGTTTATAATTCTGGCCTATAACCCATAATTCTCAATTGCCTATGCCCTTCCCGACATAGCGTCAGAACTTTTATAAACATCCTATGAACCCCACGACAAGAATCGGCGGCGACCTTCGCCGGCCCTGCCCTTTTGTGCCCCTCTGCCTTGTTAGAGGACTGGGGAAAAGACGAGACCCCTTGATTTCCAAGGGGTCTCAGGTCTTCGGTTATCGTGCCCAGGACGGGAGTTGAACCCGTACTCCTGTAAAATTATAGGAACTAGCACCTCAAGCTAGCGCGTCTACCATTCCGCCACCTGGGCAGGTGTCGTTAAGCAACAGATAGTACTATACACCTTCTCGGCAGAATCCGGCAAGGGTGTGTCGCGGATACCATCAGTCATCAGAAAAGAGGCAAAACGTGCCGGCATGTATTGAACAAGGCTTAAAATGAACACTCGTGCGAGAGAACAAGAAGAGAGCAGAGATTACGATGAGCACCCGCTTCCATACAAAGTCGTTAACGCGAGTCATCTCAACGATTCGACGGTTCATGCCTCTTTTCACCGTGATTCTCACACTACTTATTGGTGGCTACGGCCTCCTGACCACCACACCCGGCCACACCCCTGACGTTTGGGCACACACCTACCGCATATCCGCCATACTCAATGGCTCATCAACACATCACGTCGATTCTCAAAGCTTCCTGCACCACAGCACCGAAAACGTGGGTGGCAAGGTTGATTGGCAATCAATTATGTTTTCGCAGAAAGACTATGACGGCTACGATCCTACAAGGGTGAATTTAAACTCGATTAACGTTAAGGATTCTCAAGGTGCGGACGTCCCGTTTAACAACACCGCAACCAACAGTCCGGTCGCTTATCTTCCTCAACTCATCGGGTTCGGTCTTGGAAAGATTCTGAGTCTGAACACTAGAACCGCGTTCATTCTCGCTGAAACGGTAACGCTGTTGTCGTTTGCCATATTTATGGGGCTTGCCGTCGCGGCGCTACCTGAATGGCACATCATTGTAGGCTGCCTTCTGCCCTTGATCGCTTCCCGTTCGTTCGCGATTTCAGCGGACCCATACACCCTGATGATGGCGACGCTTTTCACATGCATGCTCTACCGATCCATCACTCGAAGAGTTTCCACAACCTATTCGGTCCTGCTATCAGTTACTGGCATCCTACTGTCAATGGGCAAATTCGTCTATGCGCCGTTGACGATTCTGCTATTGTTCGTCCCATGGTTGCAAAGCCATATGGAACAATCGACAAGGTCAGAGCCGACTCGAAAGCGAGAAGCAAAATCACATCCAGCCGAGCCCACTGCACAACCTTCGCAGAGCAAGCTCAAGCGCGTTTTCACTTTCATCCCGATTCTCGGCACCCTGGGCTCGTTCCTCTGGCTTTTCTATTGGATGCACGCGACCAACTGGTTCACCACGACTCCGATGCTCGTTTCCTATGAGTCGATGAACGAACGCAAGCGCAGCTTGTTCACCATCCAAGGTATCACCAGATTTCTTCACGACCTGTGGATCTCAATCTCTCATGTTCAGACCGGCTTTGGCCAACATCGCTTAATCGTAGCTGCAATCTGGCTTCTCCTGGCTATCTTGTTTGTCATGCTCTTAATGACCACATGTTTGCGTCGCCTCGCCACTCAGCAAACAATCTTCTGGTGGACCGGCTACATCATCTCCATCGGCATCATCGTGCTTACTTATCTGGCGATTTGGTTGCAATACAACCCAAGCAACTTCAACGGCATCGATGGCATGCAATACAGATATTTCCTGCCCCTAGCACCTCTTTGGATTCTTTGCGGGCTTACATGCCTCGCAAGTCTCGTTTCCATGCTCTACACCGACACCCATCAAACCGACAAGAAAGCCAAGGTCGACGAATGCCCTCCAAAATCCGTGATTGGAGATACGAACTCCTGAGAATCCTGGCCATGCTGCTCATCGTGGCCACGCATTTCTTCTACAACAGCAACTGGTCGATCAGGACGAATTCCACGAATCTATCGACGTGGTCCAGCGCGCTCTACGACTCGCTATACATGACCGGCCAGATTAGCGTGACCCTCTTCGTGCTCATCTCGGCCTATTTCCTCGCGAACAGCACCTCCAGCCCAGTACCCCGTGCCACACGCCTGTGGATACAGGTTTTCTTCTATTCGTCGGTGATCGTGATCATCTCGCTAGTCATGCACGCGGCCATCAGGTCCACACCGGTCAAGCTCGGTGCCAGGAACATCATCGCAATCTTCCTGCCGATCTCGATGGACAACTACTGGTTCATGTCCGCCTTCTTCTTCCTGCTCTTCCTCGGGCCGTTTCTCAACATGGTCGCCAACACCCTTAACGCACGGAGCACGATCGTTCTGCTCACGGTGATGGTCTGGATCACCTTCATGATCGACATCCTCGACCCCGAACTCCACTATTTCAGCGACATCGCCTACCTGTACACCATCTACATGATTGGTGTCAACATCCGTCATTATGCCGACAAGTTGCCACGAATGCGCCTCTGGTTGGCTTTGGTAATCAGTGCGGTCTGTTTCGCAGTGTGCGTTGCAGGCACGTACGTCATCAAAAACAGCCCGACGCTGCGCGACCAATTCCTCTACCCCACCAACATCCTCGTCGCGGGCTTCGGCGCCTGCCCTATACTCGCGGTGATCGCCGGAAGCTCGATATTCCTGTGGCTGGCGCAACGCCCAGCGCCCATGCATACCGGCATCTTCGGCAAAACCGTGCTGTTACTGGCTTCGGCGACATTCGGTGTTTATTTGATCCATGAGAACGACATCGTTAAACATCACCTTTGGCCGTTCGTCTTCTCCCACCCCGAGCCTGTCTCGTTGTTAGGCAAAATCGTGTTCAGTGTCGTGGCCATCGTGGTGCTATACGTAGTGCTGCTCGTGGTAAGTCTCATCATCAATCTTTGCGTTCTCAAGCCGTTGATTCATCTGTTTGACAAGCTGGTCATCAGTAGAATCCACTTCCGGACACTTGACGATTTGATGGTCAATCTTCCACTGAAAGAACAAGAAACTAGCAAAGTTTGATGGCATCGGAAAGCAGACAAGAACAGCAGTCGTTTGGACACCCCTATCTTCCCGGATTATATTATGCATAAACGATTTCCAACGATTGTGCGACCGAGCTGACAGAGCGACTGATACAGTCGTAGGCAGACTCAGAAACACTGGCATTATGGCAACACGAAAGAAGCGGACGGATGCGACTTATCACCATCGATTCCATTGACGACGAGCGATTGGCCGACTACACCAGCCTCACCGAAGCCCAGCTGCGCAACCGGTTGGAGCCGGAAAAGGGCATCTTCATCGCCGAATCGCCAAAGGTCATCGACCGGGCGTTAGCCGCTGATCGCGAGCCGCTGTCACTGCTAGTCGAGGAGCAGTGGATCGAGGGCATGAGCGACATGTTCGCACGCATCGACGCGCGCTGGGGCGAGGATGTTCCAGTCTATGTCGCCTCGTCGGCGCAACTGGAAAAACTGACTGGTTACCGCCTGCATCGCGGGGCGCTGGCGGCCATGCGCCGGTGGCGTCTGCCTAGCGTGCGCGAGGTGTGCCGTGGGGCGCGGCGGGTGGCGGTGATGGAGAACATCGTCGACCACACCAACGTCGGGGCGCTGATGCGTTCGGCGGCGGCGCTCGACGTGGACGCCGTGCTGGTCTCGCCCTCCAGTGGAGACCCGCTCTACCGTCGCGCGGCCCGCGTCTCCATGGGTACCGTCTTCCAAGTGCCGTGGACCAGAATCGACGCCGAGACGGTGGATGAGGACTCGAATGAAAGCACGGATGCTTCCCTTGACAAGAGCAACGTCACCGCGAACGGCGACGCGAACAATCAGGACCGCACCACCCACACCAAGGAAGAGGACCGCAAATACTGGCCCGACCGCGGCACCGCGCTGCTGCTCGAGCTCGGCTTCACGACGGTGGCGATGGCGCTGACGGACGATTCCATCAGCCTGGACGAGCTGACGCGCCGGCTCAACAACGAGGCCACGGCTCCCGACCATATCGACAAGCTCGCGCTCATCTTCGGCACCGAGGGCGACGGCCTGACGCACCGCACCATCGCCGACGCCGACCTGACCGTGAAGATCCCCATGAGCCACGACGTCGACAGCCTCAACGTGGCCGCCTCGAGCGCCGTCGCTTTCTACGCCACGCGCGTGCGAGAATAATCGCACGTCCCAAGACGATGCACGGTCAAAATAAATAAGACATCGCATTGGCGCATGAGCGGTCATACTTTGGCCAAGAAAATCATCAACTCACATCGCCCGTAATCCGATATCGGCACCCTGCTTTTCGTTGTTCTTAACAGCGTTTTATCGTAACCAAATTCCGTAATACATAAACGGTCAGAGCGCGATATACCGACCAGTTCGCCCGACTCCGATGATGGACTGTGACGGTCGTCTCAATCCGATAGAGTGAGGGCAGCAAAACACATGGCGAGGTAATGGCGGGCGCCGCACGGCAGAAGCCATCGGTTCGAGGGGAGTTGCTGTGGCGAAGAATCCGAAAGTGTTGGCTATCGTCCTGGCTGGCGGCGAGGGCACACGCCTCATGCCGCTAACCCGCGACCGCGCGAAGCCCGCGGTGCCGTTCGGCGGCGTCTACCGACTCATCGATTTCCCCTTGAGCAACCTGGTCAATTCCGGTTACTCGCAGATCGTCGTGCTCACCCAATACAAGTCGCATTCGCTGGACCGTCACATCTCGAAGGTCTGGCGCTTCTCACCGCTACTTGATGCCTACGTCTCCCCCGTCCCGGCCCAGCAGAGGCTCGGCAAGCATTGGTACTTGGGCTCCGCCGACGCGGTCTACCAGACCATCAACATCATCGAGGACGAGCAGCCCGAATATGTGGTCATCGTCGGCGCGGACCACGTCTATCGCATGGACTTCGGCCAGATGCTCAGGCAGCATATCGAATCCGGGGCCGCGTTCACCGTGGCCGGCATCAGGCAGCCGATCGAGGCTTCGAACCAGTTCGGCGTGATTGACGTCGACCCGGACCATCCGCATATGATCCGCGGATTCAAGGAGAAGCCCGCGACCACTGAGGGCATGCCCGGCCATCCCGACCAAATCCTGGCTTCAATGGGCAATTACATCGCCACCACCGACGCGCTCTTCGACGCGCTGGCGCACGACGAGAAGGCCGAGAACACGAAGCACGACATGGGCGGCGACATCGCCCCCTTCTTCTCGCAGCGCCACGAGGCGGGCGTCTACGATTTCAGCGAGAACGAGATTCCGGGAGCCACCAAGTACGACCGCGCCTACTGGCGTGACGTGGGCACCATCAAGCAATTCTACGAAGCGCACATGGACCTGATCGAGTACAATCCTCCGTTTAACCTCTACAACCAGGATTGGCCGATCTATACGCTTTCCGGCAATCTGCCGCCGGCCAAGTTCGTGCGTTCGGAGACCAACCGCATCGGGCGGGCCACCGAATCCATCATCGCCCCCGGCGTCATCGTCTCGGGCGGTGACGTGCAGCATTCGGTGCTCTCGCCAAACGTGCGCATCAATTCTTGGTCGCAGGTGGTCGATTCCATCCTCTTCGACGGGGTCATCGTCGGGCGTCGCGCACGCGTCTGCAAGGCCATCCTCGACAAGAACGTCATCCTCGAGGAGAACGCGACCGTGGGCATCGACCACGAGCACGACCGCGCCCGCGGCTTCACCGTCAAGGACGGCATCACCATCGTGCCGAAGCGCACGGTCATCAAGGACTGACCGGTCAACTAAAAGCTATTACGCATAAAAGGAACGTTGCGCTGAAATCATTTCGGCGCAACGTTCCTTTTGTTTTGCGATATTTAGGATTCAGTATTTCGGCATGTTGTCGAAGTTGAAGCCGATGGCCTCAAGCTGCTCGCGGCCCTCCGGACGGATCATGTCGAGCGACCAGCGCGGCTTCCACGTCCAGTCGATGCGGAACTCCTCGACCAGCCCGGCCAGCGTGGAGGCGCATTCGTCCTCGATGAGGTCGGTCAGCGGGCAGGCGGGGGTGGTGAGCGTCATCGTGATGATGGCGCGGCCCTTCTCGTCGATCTCGATGCCGTAGACGAGACCCAGATCGACCACGTCGATGCCCAGCTCGGGGTCGATGACCTGGTGTAACGCCTCGCGCACATCGGCTGCCGTGGCGCGACCGATGTCGTCGACCGCCGTCAGCGGGATGCCGGTCTCGTCGTCCTTGACGGTGTTGTCGTCGCCGTCGGTCTGGTCTGCCGACTTGCCTCCATCGTCCACGCTCGTATCCGCAACGGAACCATCGCGGGTCAAATCGCCGACCGTCTGCGGATTGGCCACGGCCTGCTGCCCTTTCTCCTCGCTGCCCAGCGCGCGTGACGCCGAATCCAGGATGGTGGACGCGGGCTCGGGCACGAGATTATCGTCGTTGGCCATGATGCTCCTTTATTGGTCGAACGTGTACAAATTCGAATTGAGAGAACGGTTTTTGCCGGCTATTTCGTCGCCAGGGCCTTGGCCAGCGAGTCCTTGAGGCCCGCCCAGCCCAGCAGCGCACACTTGATGCGCATCGGGTACTTGGAGACGCCTTGGAAGACGACCGCGTCACCGATCGCCTCGGCGTCTTCGTCGTCATCCAGGCCCGCGCCGCGAGACTTCATGAGCTTCTGGAAGATGCCCTCGAGCCGCATGGCCTCGTCGACAGTCTTGCCCTCGACCAGGTCGACCATCATCGACAGGCTCGCCGTGGAGATGGAACAGCCGCTGCCGTCCCACACCAGGCGCTCGATCTTCTTCGGATCATCCTTCGAGACCTCGACGTGCACCGTCACCTGATCGCCGCATGTGGGGTTGAACTGGTGGGATTCCCCCGGCATGCAGTATTCGTGGCTGGCACGCACCGTGGTGTCGGCGGTGGAATCGGAGCCACCGTCCTCCTGGGTCAGGTCCGCGGCGAATTTCTCCTTGCCGTGCGGGCGCTTGGAAGCCTCGAGAATGACCTCCTGGTACATCTGTTCGAGGTCGTCGTCACTCATCGCGAAATCACTCATACTCACACCTTAAAGAACGGACGGACTTTCTTGGCCACCTCGACGACCTTGCGGGCCTCGTCGACGGTGTTGTAGATGCCGGTCGAGGCGCGGGTGGAGGCGAAAAGCCCGAAGTGGCGGTGCACCGGCTGGGCGCAATGGTGGCCGACACGCACGGCGATGCCCTGGGCGTCGAAGAACTGGCCAACATCATGCGGATGCACGCCGTCGACGTCGAAGGAGACGGTGCCGATGCGGTCCTTGCTCTCCACCGGCCCGATCACGCGGAAGCCCGGCACATCGTTGATCTTCAGAAGTTCCTCGGTGATGGTGCGCTCGTGGGCCATGAGGTTCTCCATGCCGATCTCGCGCATCCAGTCGGCGGCGACACCGGCCGCGACGACTTGGGCGACCGGCTGCGTGCCGGCCTCGAAACGCTCCGGCGGGGCCATGTATTCCGCGGGCTTGTCCATCCACGCGAGCTCGACCATCGAACCGCCGAAGTTGGCCGGCGGCAAGGCTTCAAGCAACTCTCGCTTGCCGTAGAGGAAGCCGACACCCGTGGGACCATACATCTTATGGGCACTCCACGCGGCGAAGTCGACGTCCATCTTGTGGAAATCGATCTTGAGGTGCGGCACCGACTGGCAGGCGTCAAGAATGAAGATGGCCCCGACCTCATGGGCCCGCTTGACGATGGGCGCGATGTCGGTGATGGCACCGGTGACGTTGCTGATGTGGGTGACCGCCACGACCTTGGTGCGCTCGGTGATGACCTCGTCGGCGGTGTCGGAACGGATACGCCCATCGTCGGTCAGATCGAACCACTTCAACGTGGCGCCGGTCCGATAGGCGAGCTCCTGGAAGGGCAGCAACACCGAATGGTGCTCCGCCTTGGAGACCACGATCTCATCGCCCGGTTTCAACGCGAACCGTTTGGCCGCCTCACCACCGCGCCCGAGCGAGGCGTTGCCAAAGGCCGTCGCGAGCATATTCAACCCACCAGTAGCACCCGGAGTGACCACAATCTCCTCCTGGCCTTCCTCGCTGTTGGCTCCGACGAGCTTGGCCACCTTGGCGCGAGCCTCCTCGAAAGCGACGGTGCTGCGTGCGGCGAGCTCATGCGCTCCCCTGTGCACCCCGGCGTTGATGGTCTCGTAGAACTTGCTCTCGGCGGCGACCACGCACCGCGGCTTCTGCGCCGTGGCCGAAGAGTCAAAGTACACCAGCTGGTGCCCATGAATCTCCTGATCCAAAATAGGGAACTCTCCCCTAATCCGCGAAAAATCCACCATCATTGCCTTCTTCTACCCATCATTTAAATTTTATAAAGTTGAAACTCCCGTGGCGGCGAGGGATATACGACGTTCGACACGCTCCGGGCCGCTCGGCCAAGTCATACGGTCGAACATCGCATATCCCTCACCACCACTCTCAACGGTATCTGACTCAACTGTAGTCAGTACAAGGTCCATTCGCCACAATTATTCCGACCACTCACCTTCCGTTCCCTATTTGGATCCTTAAGCGGAAAAAAGAAACAAAAAACGGAAAAAGAGAAAAAATGGCGAAGCCGCGGATTTCAATACTCGATGTATTGAAATCCGCCAAAGCCCTCCCCAAAAATAACTCTGACGAGCCAACGCCACATAAGCTGATTCGGGAAAATATGCGATGTTCGACCGTATGACTTGGCCGAGCGGCCCGGAGCGTGTCGAACATTGTATATTTTCCCGAATCAGCGACCGACCGCCAAAAGCAAGAAAATCGCAGAAAACTGAATCAGCGACTAGCAACTAAAGCGACCGATCAGAAAGAACCAACCAGATCAGGCCATAGCCGATTCCGTAGCCCCTTCCGGCAGATACTGATCATACCCGGTCTCTTCGAGCTCATCCGCCAACTCCGGTCCCCCAGTCTTGACGAACTTGCCGCCCGCAAACACATGCACGATATCCGGCTTGATGTACTTGAGAATGCGCGTGTAATGCGTAATGAGCATGATGCCCAGCCCGGTGTTCTCCTTGGCACGGTTGACGCCTTCGGAGACGATACGCAGCGCGTCGACGTCGAGTCCGGAATCAGTCTCGTCCATGATAGCGAACTTGGGCTTCAGCAGCTCAAGTTGGAGCACTTCGGCGCGCTTCTTCTCGCCGCCGGAGAAGCCTTCGTTGACGGAACGGGAAGCGAACTTCTTGTCCATGCGAAGGTTCTTCATCGCGTCCTGGAGTTCCTTGGTCCAGGTGCGGATGGCCGGAGCCTTGCCGTCTACTTCGGTCTTGGCGGTGCGCAGGAAGTTGGTCATCGAGACGCCCGGCACCTCGACGGGGTACTGCATGGCTAGGAACAAACCGGCCTTCGCGCGCTCGTCGGCGGTCATCTTGAGGATGTCCTTGCCGTCGAGCAGAGCCTCGCCGGAGTCGACGAAGTACTTCGGGTGGCCGGCCAGCGTGTAGGCCAGTGTTGACTTGCCGGAGCCGTTGGGGCCCATGATGGCGTGCGTCTCGCCGGAGTTGACGGTCAGGGTCGCGCCTTTGAGAATCTGCTTGCGGCCTTCCTTGGTCTCCACCGATGCGTAGAGATCCTTGATTTCCAATGTTGACATTACTTATCCTCCAATACCGCTTGCATGTCTGCGCTCTCGCCTCGCGCAAGCCTGCGGTCGATTACGTTCATAAGGTGTTCGGCGATGCTGGGCACGCCGATCTGTTCGATGAGGTCGGCGAAGAAGCCACGGACCACCAGCTTGCGGGCCTCGGATTCCGTGATGCCGCGCGACTGCAGGTAGAAGAGCTCCTCGTCGTCGAAATGGCCGACGGAGCTGGCGTGGCCCGCGCCGATGATGTTGCCATTCTCGATCTCGAGGTTCGGCTCGGAATCGGCCACCGGGCCTGGCGTGAGCACCAAGTTGCGGTTGAGCTCGTAGGAGTCGGTGTTCGGCGCCTGCGGCTTGATGAGCGCGTTGCCCACCCAGGTCGAATGCGCGTCCTTGCCGTCGAGCGCACCCTTGTAGACCACGCGGGACTTGCATTCCGCGTAGTTGTGCACCACCATCGTGCGGTGCTCGAGATGTTGGCCGGCCTCGGCGAAGTAGATGCCGAGCATGTTGAGATCGCTCTGCGGGCCGCCGAAGTCCTGGTCCATGCGGATGCGGACGACGTCACCTCCCAAGGTGACCATGGCGTGACGCAGCGAACCGCCCTCGCCGACGTGGATGCGCTGGTTGCCGACGTGTTTGGAGCCCTTGTCCCATTCCTGCACGAATGTCGTGGAGATGTGGGAGTCCTTGCCGGTGATGATTTCGACGCCTTCGGCCAGACGCGCCAGGCCTTGGTGGCGCACGACGATGTCGCCATGCGTGCGGTCGGCGGCCTGCAGCACCAGGTGCAGGGAATCGAGATCGGCGCCATGGCCTTCGATATCGACCAGAACCGGCTGCTCGAGCTCGCCGGAGACGGAGACGACGACGGTCTTGTCGCCGGTGTTCCACTCGACGGCCGAGACGCGGTCGTTCGGCTTCATCACGGTGCCCGAAGGCGCGGCGCCACGGTCGATGACCGACTTGGTCACCTGTGTGCCGTCAACCGGCGTTCCGTCGATGTTGCTGACGGTCACCTTGGTCTCGCCACTTGGCGTGAAGATGTTGAAGAACTCCTCGATGCGATCGAGGGGCGTGTAGCGCCAGTCCTCCTGCTTGCGAGTCGGCATCTTGAAATCGTCCACGTCGAACGAGCGGGGCTCGTTGTCGGCGCTGGACGGCATGGCCGCCGGCATCGCGTAGGGATCATTGGGATCCGCCACTGGGATATTCACTTCTTGTTCGGCCATCGATCAGCCCACCGATCCTTCCATTTGCAACTCGACCAGCCTATTGAGCTCCAACGCGTATTCCATCGGAAGTTCGCGGCTGATCGGCTCGACGAAGCCGCGCACGATCATGCCCATGGCCTCCTTCTCCTCCAGCCCTCGGCTCATCAGATAGAAGAGCTGATCCTCGGAGACCTTGGAAACGGTCGCCTCGTGCGCCATCGTCACGTCGTCCTCGCGAATGTCGACGTGCGGGTAGGTGTCGGAACGCGAGTAATCGTCAACCAGCAGTGTGTCGCAGACCACCGAAGAACTCGAGCCCTTGGCTCCATCGATCACCTTGACCAAACCGCGATAGGCGCAACGCCCGCCGCCACGCGAGATGGACTTGGCGACGATGGTGGAGCTGGTGTGCGGTGCCAGATGGATCATCTTGGCGCCGGTGTCCTGGTACTGCCCCTTGCCTGCGAAGCTCAGTGACATGGTAGAGGCCTTGGCATACGGCTCGGCCAGGATGCAGGACGGGTATTTCATGCTCGCCTTGGAGCCGATGTTGCCGTCGACCCATTCCATGGTGCCGCCCTCTTTGACGTAGGCGCGCTGGGTCACCAGGTTGTAGACGTTGTTCGACCAGTTTTGCACGGTCGTATAGCGCACGCGGGCATTCTTGCCGACGATGATCTCGACGTTGGCCGCGTGCAGCGAGTCCGTCGCGTAGATCGGGGCCGTGCAGCCCTCAACGTAATGGACGTAGGAGCCCTCTTCGGCGATGATCAGCGTGCGCTCGAACTGGCCCATGTTCGGCGTGTTGATGCGGAAGTAGGCCTGCAGCGGGATGTCGACGTGGACGCCCTTGGGGACGTAGACAAACGAGCCGCCGGACCACGCCGCCGTGTTGAGCGCCGCGAACTTGTTGTCATCGTAAGGAATGACGGTGGCGAAGTATTTCTTGACCAGATCCGGGTACTCGCGAAGCGCAGTGTCCGTGTCGGTGAAGATCACACCTTCCTTCTTCAGATCCTCCTGAATGGAGTTGTAGATGACCTCGGACTCGTACTGCGCGGCGACGCCGGAGACCAGACGCTTCTTCTCGGCGTCCGGAATACCCAGCTTGTCGTAGGTGGTGCGGATATCCGTGGGCAGGTCTTCCCAGCTCTTGGCCGGCTTGTCGATCGGCTTGACGTAGTACTTGAAGTCATCGGCGTCGAAATCGGAGAGATCCACGCCCCACTTGGGCATGGGCTTTTCGATGAAGGAGCGGTAGCCCTTGAGCCTCATGTCGAGCATCCATTGCGGCTCGCCCTTGTCGGCGGAGATGGCGCGGACGACGTTCTCGTCGATGCCCTTCTTCGCGGCCTCGCCGGCCGCATCGGAATCGTGCCAACCGTAGTTGTACTCGCCGAACTCCTCGATGATCTGGTCATCCTGTTTTATCTTGTCCTCGTTGACACGTTCGCGATCAGCCACATATTGGCTCATCTCCGTGTCCGACGCGGCGTTTGGGGCGTGTTGTTGTGCCACCGTACGCTGCCTCCTAACTTTTGGAAATGCCGTCTCGTTTTTAACGTAACAGAAGTGCCGCCGAATTACTAGGGACGTAACGTAAATCACCCCATAGGCAAACGTGATTTATGGCACATCCTGTTTCGTGGGCGACAATCCCATCGCAACGTGATTATCGCCGACCAACCCGAGATAGCGAAAAGGAACCCACCACAAGCCGGGTTCCTTTTCGCTGTTCGCATGATTACATCATTACCTTCTCGTCGGGCGAAGCCGACCGAAGGCGGATCAGTTCATCGACTGGCCCTCGCCGAGGCGCGCCTCCTGGTGATCGAGCGCGGCGCCAACCAGACCCTTGAACAGCGGGTGCGGCTTGGTCGGGCGGGACTTGAACTCGGGGTGGGCCTGCGTGCCGATGTAGAAGGGGTGCACGTCCTGCGGCAGTTCGACGAACTCGGTGAGCTCGCCGTCGGGGCTCTCGCCGGAGATCTCGAGGCCACCCTCACGCAGGCGGTCCTTGTAGGCCACGTTGACCTCATAACGATGGCGGTGGCGCTCGGTGACATGCGTGGTGCCGTAGAGCTTGGCGGCCAGGGAGCCTTCCTTGAGCTCGGCGGGATAGGAGCCGAGACGCATGGTGTGGCCCATGTCGGAATTGGCGAGGATGTCCTTCTGCTCCTCCATCGTGGCGATGACCGGGTTCTTGCAATCCGGCTCGAACTCCGAGGAGTTGGCGTCGTCGAGCTCGAGGACGTCACGGGCGTATTCGATGACCATGGACTGCAGGCCGAGGCAGAGGCCCAAGGCGGGCAGCTTGTGCTCGCGGGCGTAGCGCAGGGCGCCAATCTTGCCCTCGATGCCGCGGATGCCGAAGCCGCCGGGGACGATGATGCCGTCCATGTCGCGCAACTCGGCGTCTGCACCAGCCTCGGTCTCGCACAGGTCGGCCGCGACCAGCTTGACGTTGGCCTTCACATAGTTGCCGAACCCGCCGGCCTTCACGGCCTCGATAACGGAGAGGTAGGCGTCGGGCAGGTCGATGTACTTGCCGACGATGGCGATGCTGACTTCCTTCTTGGGGTGGTGCACGCGCTCGAGCAGGTCGTCCCACTCGGCCCAGTCGACGTCGTGGACCTGGAGCTTCAGGGTGTTGACCACGTAGGAATCGAGTCCCTCGTTGTAGAGGATCTTCGGCACGTCGTAGATGCTCGGGGCATCCACGCAGTTGACCACGCCCTCCTCGTCGACGTCGCACATCAGGGAGATCTTGTCCTTGATGCCCTGGTTCAGCGGGCGGTCGCTGCGCAGCACCAGCGCGTCGGGGGTGATGCCGAGCTGGCGCAGGGTCATCACCGAGTGCTGGGTCGGCTTGGTCTTCAGCTCGTGCGCCGCGGAAAGGTAGGGCACCAGGGAGACGTGGACGAACACGCAGTTCTCAGGGCCGAGCTCACGCTTGACCTCGCGGGCCGCCTCGAGGAACGGCTGCGACTCGATGTCGCCGACGGTGCCGCCGATCTCGGTGATGATCACGTCGACGTCGTCAGCGGCTTGGGCGCGCATGCGGCTCTTGATCTCGTTGGTGATGTGCGGGATGACCTGCACGCACTGGCCGAGGTACTTGCCGGCGCGCTCCTTGTCGAGCACGGACTGGTAGATCTGGCCGGTGGTGACGTTTGCCTTCTGCGAGAGGAACACGTCGAGGAAGCGCTCGTAGTGGCCGATGTCGAGATCGGTTTCGGCGCCGTCCTCGGTGACATAGACCTCACCATGCTGGAACGGGTTCATCGTCCCCGGATCGACGTTGATGTAGGGATCGAGTTTTTGCTGCAATACGTGGAGGCCACGGCTGCGGAGCAACCGGCCGAGAGAGGATGCCGTCAAGCCCTTACCAAGGGATGAAACGACGCCACCGGTGACGAAAATATGTTTGGTGACATGCCCATGGGAATTATCATTATTTGTTCTTGCCATGGAACTTCAGTCTATCAGCGCCATAGGACTGCGCGTGTTCGTAGGCGGGAGCGGAAAAACAGATTCCACTCCCCACGTTTTCCTTGATTTTGTATTGTACTGAATTCTATTGCGCGAGTAAATGCGCGACGGCGTCGAGGGCGAGCTTGTAGCCGTAGAAACCCATGCCGGTGATGGTGCCGGTGGCGACGGGGCTGATGACGCTGTACTTGCGGAAGGCGTCGCGCGAGGACGGGTTGGAGATGTGGACCTCCATCAGCGGCAAGCCGGCGTCGGTGACCATCTTGGCAGCGTCGGAGAGGCCGTAGCTGTAGTGGGTGAAGGCGGCGGGGTTCATCACCACGGGCGTCTGCTCGTCGACGGCCCGGTGCATCCAGCCAATGACCTCGGCCTCGTCGTCGGACTGGCGCACCTCGACCTCGAGGCCGAGCGCCTTGCCCCATTCGGCGCAGTCGTTGCGCAGGGTCTCAAGGTCCTGGTGGCCGTAGACGTCAGGCTCGCGCACGCCCAGGCGCCCCAGGTTCGGTCCGTTGACGACGATCACTTTGGTCATTTTATTTGTCCTTTTATTGAGTTTGTTGGAATCTTCCCCGCACAAGTCGATAGATGACTTTTTAAGAACCTTGACATTCCGCCAATCCTCAAAACCTATCTACCGACTTGTGCGGCCACGTCAGCCGCGAATCCGAGCGAACGCCTCCTCGAGCGCGTCCATCGGCGGATCCACAAGGTGCATCGGCTTGCCGACGGCGTCCAGGATGATGAAACGCAGCGTATTGCCGCGCGCCTTCTTGTCCTTATGCATCAGCGCCAGCACCTCGTCCCAAGTGCCGCCATCCCACGAGATCGGCAGCCCGAGCGAGGAGAAGATGGAACGGTGCAGGTCGACGGTCTCCAGGTCGATATGGCCGAGGATATGCGAGAGCTCGGCGGCGTAGACGCACCCGACGGCCACGGCGTTTCCGTGGCGCCAGCGGAAATGCTCCAGCTTCTCGATGGCGTGGGCGAGGGTGTGCCCGTAGTTGAGGAACTCGCGCAGACCGGCCTCGCGCAGGTCGCTGGAGACGTGGTAGGCCTTGACCCTCACGGTGCGCTCGATGAGCTCGGCGACCACGTCCTCGAGCGGTGAGCCGAGGAAGTCGTCACCGTTGAAATCGCGCAGCTCTTCGGCGTGCTCCTGCAGGATGTCGAGGATCTTGGTGTCGCGGATGAAGCCGGATTTGGCCACCTCGCCCAGCCCCTCGATGAAGATGTCTTGCGGCAGGGTCTTGAGCGTGCGCAGGTCGGCGAGCACGGCGGCCGGGGTGTAGAACGAGCCGACGAGGTTCTTGCCCTCCTCGGTGTTGATGCCAGTCTTGCCGCCGGTGGAGGCATCGACCATCGCCAGCAGCGAGGTCGGGCAGTTGACGTAGCGGATGCCGCGCATCCAGGTGGCGGCAACGAAGCCGGCCAGATCGGTGGCCGCTCCCCCGCCGAGGCCCACGATGGCGTCGGAGCGGGTGAAGCCCTCCTGGCCGAGCCTGGCCCACACGCCGTTGGCGACTTCGATGGTCTTGCCCTTCTCGGCGTCGGGGATGACGATGTCGTAGACCTCGTAGCCGGCCTGACGCAGCAGGGCGCGCGCCTGGTCGGAATGGCGCTGCACCGGCGTGGTGTGGATGAGCGCGACGCGCAGCACGCCCTCGCCGAGCGCCTCGGGCAGTTGGTTGAGCGCGCCCTCGCCGATGCACACGTCGTAGGGCTCTATGCCGGAGCCGGTGATGTGGATGATGCGTTCGTTGATCATATTGCTCAGCTTTCTCGCCGCGTTGCGGGGCGTGGAACCGTGGGTGTGCACATGCATGTTGGCGATGTCGCGGAAGACGGGGTCGCGCTGCTCGTAGAGGCTCTTCCAGCGTTCGTTCGCGTCGCCGTCGAGCATCGGTCGCCCACCAGCACGGGCCGCGCGCTGCATGGCCTCGCGCTTGTCGGCTTCGAGGTAGACGAGCCTGCCGCCGGATTCGACGTATTCGGCCAGCTTGTGCCGCGTCGATTCGGTCATCGGCGCACCGCCGCCCAGCGCGAGGAGCCCGTCGAAGGAATCCAACAGGTTGGCGATGACGTCGGCCTCGGTCTCACGGAACGCTGGCTCGCCGTATTCCTTGAAATATTCGGGAATCGTCATGCCGATCTCGCGCTCGATGCGGTAATCCGAATCGGCGAAATCGAGACCCAGCATTTTCGCGGCCTCGCGACCGACCCGGGTCTTGCCCGCGCCGGGCATGCCGATGATGACGGCGAACGGACGATGGTCATTCATGCTTCGCGCACCCTGCTTCCCGTGATTCCCAACGAATCGCTTATGACATTTGCTAGCTTAAGTCCAATTTCCTGTGGCCACGCGGATTCAGCGCATATGCTCCGGCCAGGAATCCAGATAGCCTTGGGCGTTGCGACGGACCTCTTCGACACTGTCGCCGCCGAACTTCTCGATGACGAAACGCGCGAGGGTCAGGCGCACCATGGCCTCGACGACCACAGAGGCGGCCGGCACGGCGGTGCTGTCGGAGCGCTGGTTGATGGCCTTGGCGTCGTCACCGGTGGCCACATCGACGGTGCGCAGGGCCTTGGGAATGGAGGGAATCGGCTTCATGGCGGCGCGCACGCGAATCGGCTGGCCGTTGGACATGCCGCCTTCGATGCCGCCCGCACGGTTGGAAAGCCGCACGATATGGCCGTTGTCGTCGGTGGTCATCTCGTCGTGGGCCTGCGAGCCAGGGCGGTCGGCCTCGAGGAACCCGTCACCGATCTCCACGCCCTTGATGGCCTGGATGCTCATCACCGCGCCGGCCAAGGCGCCGTCGAGCCTGCGGTCGGACTCCACATACGTGCCGATGCCAGCGGGCACGCCGTAGGCGATGACCTCGACCACGCCGCCGAGCGTGTCGGCATCGGCCTTGGCCTCGTCGATGCGCGTCATCATCCTCTTCTCGGCGTCCTTGTCGAGCGTACGCACCGGGGAGGCGTCCAGCGCCTCGACATCAGAAGGCGTGGGCACGGGAGCATCGGGGTTGTTGGCCTCGACGCCGCCAAGGGCGACCACATGCGCCACGGTGCGGATGCTGAGCGTCTGCTCAAGGAATTTCGCGGCGACTTCGCCCAAGGCCACGCGCGAGGCGGTCTCGCGGGCGCTGGAACGCTCGAGCACTCCCCTGGCGTCGTCGAAGCCATATTTGCGCATGCCGGTAAGGTCGGCATGGCCCGGGCGCGGGCGGGTGAGCGGCGCGTTGCGGCCGGTGCGGGGCAGCTCGTGGTCGAGCGGCTCGGCGCTCATGACCTCGGTCCACTTGGGCCATTCGGTGTTGGCGATCTCGATGGCGACGGGCGAGCCGAGCGTCTTGCCGAAGCGCACGCCGGTGAGCATCCGCACCTTGTCCTGCTCGAATTTCATGCGCGCGCCACGGCCATAGCCCAAGCGGCGCCGCGCCAAAGCATCCACCACGTCCTGCGAGCGAACCTCAACGCCGGCCGGCAGTCCCTCGATCATGGCCACCAACGCCTCGCCGTGTGATTCCCCGGCGGTCTGCCAACGCAACATATTCGCTCCTTCGTCGTCCACAATATCCGTCCAAAAGATTTCGCACGGAGTCGTCCAAAAATGGGTTTACCGACTATCTTACCGATATGGCCTACATTGACATCGTTCCCGGTCTGGTCTGTGGACTGGCGTTGTGCGTCTCGGACGTGCGGCGCCGCCGCGTGCCCAGAGCGTGGGTATTCGCCGCGCTGGCGGCGCAGTTGGTCTTGCTGGCTGTGGACGCCTTCATCTCGCGCGACCCGTGGCTGGTCTTCGCGCCTGTGCTTTATGGCGTGGCCGCCGGCTTGCTGCAACTGCTGTTAGCCAGACTCGCGCGCGGCTCGCTTGGCATGGGTGACGTGACGTGCACATGGATGGTCGGTCAAAGCATCGGCATGTTCGGATTCGGCGCGTTTGTCCTTTGGTGGCTGGCCATGGGTGTACTTGGTCTCATCTGGATCGGCTTGTGGTCGATATACATCACTTGGCGTGCACACCGGCGACTGTCGACGAAATCGTCGGAATCGCTTAATGACGCGACCAAATACACATCGAAAGCCGCGGCAACAACGTCAAAGTTCACACAAAACAAGGCACCATTCGTACCGGTCATTGTATTGTCCGCGATCATCGCCATTGTCATCACTATGATGACTGCCGCTATTTGACGGCAATCATCAAATAGCGGCAGTCATTCAAGACACTGGCGACAACCTGAAATCCAACGGGGCAAACCGCTCAGTTGGCGTCCTTGTTGTTGTTCTTGTATTCCTGGCGCAGCTGCTCGAAATCGCCCTGGTTGTTGGTGAATTTAGTCTCGCCGGTCTGCAGGTTCGTGGTCACGAAGTAGAGCCAGTCCCCCGGCGTCGGCGACATCGCGGCCTTGATCGCCTCAGTGCCCGGAGAACTGATGGGCGTTGGCGGCAGGCCTTGGTTGACGCGTGTGTTATAAGGATCGGAAGCATCCTGCAGCATCGCCTCGGTCAGGTCGCTGGGCTTCACATCGGCGCCGTAGGCCACGGTGGAATCCATGCCCAGAACCATGCCCTGGTCGAGTCTGTTGAGGATGACGCGCACGACCTTGCCGTAGTACTGCGGCTGGTTGACCTCAGATTCGGCGATGGAAGCTATGTTGAGAATCCGTTCGCGCTCCGCTCCGATCGGGACCTTCAACGCGTCGAGCTTGGCGATGCGTTTGTCGACCATCTGTTTGAGGATGTCCTGCGCCGAGCCCTTGCCCTTGACCTGATAGGAGCCGGGCTCGAACCAGCCTTCGAACTTGCCTCCGGCCTCGGCGGGCAGGATGCCAGCCCCACCGCCGTCGACGATGGCGTCGAACTGGGCCTTGTCGATGCCCGAAAGCTGGGCCGCGGCGGCGATCACGTCGGAGCTGCGCTCACCGGCCTTGACCTCCAGGAATCCTGTGGCCTTGCTCTGGTCGGAGAGGATGGAGACGACCTTGGCCGAGGTCATGTGCTTCTTCAGCGTGAAGGTGCCAGGGTAAAGCGTGCTGTCGTTGGCGGCCACGGTGCTGCTGAACGTCGTCGCGGACTTGACCACGCCAGCCTTGACGAGATCCTTGGCGATGGCCTGCGTGCTCTCACCGGTTTTGATGGTGAACTGCACCTCACCATAACCAGGGCCCTGATAATCCGGCATCTGGGTCTGCGCGTTGTTGGCCGCCCGGATGTGGCGGATGGTGCGCACGCCGAAGAACCCGCAGACTCCCACGACCACCAACGCGATGACGACGATCGCCGCGATGACGGTGCGCTTGTGGTTGCGCTGTTCGCGACGCTGGCGCATTTCACGGCGCGACTGGGGAGGCGTCTCAGGCTCCTCGGGAACCTTCTCGCCTTCGGGGTCGACCCATTCGGCGTTGGTGTCAAACAGCTCGTTGAAGTCCTTTGCCATCACTCTTCTCTCTGTCGTTGATCGCGGTCCAACGCGGATTGCAGGATCAGCACGGCCGACTGCTGGTCGACGACGGGCCGGTGGCTGCGGCTGCCCACCTTGGCCTGGCTCAGCTGGTGGTGCGCGCTGACGGTGGTGAGGCGCTCGTCGACAAGGACCACCTCGGGAATCTGGTCGAGCCCGTATTCCGGGTCGTCGTGGGCGTTGGCGAGCCTCTTCTCCAGATTGGCCGCCCAGCGCCGGGCCTTCTTGGCGCTTTTGCCCGCCTCGCCGCTGAGCAGCAACGGCAGGCCGACCACCACGCGCTCGATGTCGTGGTCGGCGATGAAGTCCACCACGGGGTCGAGCGCCCTGAACGAGTCGCCCATAGCCTCGATATTGCCTTCGGGGTGCGCCAAGGAGAGCTCGGGGTCGCTCATCGCGAGACCGACCCTGGCATCCCCCAAATCAACACCCAGCCATGTCATATGTTTTCAGCCCTGCAACGCTGCCTTGCGCAAAGCGGCAAGGGCCTCGTCGATCTTGGTCGCGTCGCTGCCGCCGCCCTGGGCGAAGTCCGGCTTGCCGCCGCCACCGCCACCGAGCACCTTGGAGGCCACGCGCACCAAATCGCCGGCCTTGACGCCGGCCTTGCGGGCCGCCTCGTTGGTGGCCACGGCGACCATCGGCTTGCCGTCCTCGTTGACGCCGGAGAGCGCCACGACGGCCGACTTGTCGTCACCAAGCTTGGCACGAACGTCCATGGCGGTCTTGCGCAGCGCGTCGAACGAGCCGAAATGACCAATGTTGGAGACCGCGAGGGCCACCGCGTCGTCACTGGCCTGCGCCTCGCTGACCAAGGCGGGAACGGCCGCGGCGAGCTGGGACTCATAGACGGCCGCCAGACGGCGGTCGGCCTCGCGGACCTTCTCCTCGAGCGTGTCGATGCGCTCATCGAGCTCTTCCGGGCGCACCTTGAGCTTGTCAGCCAGACGGGAGACCTCGGCGTGCTGCCTGTGGTTGAACTCGTAGGCCTTCTTGCCCATGAACGCCTCTATGCGGCGCACGCCCGAGCCGATGGACGACTCGGAGGTGATGACGAACTCGCCGATCTTGCCGGTGGCGTTCAGATGGGTGCCGCCGCAGAGCTCGCGGCTCCACGCGTCCTCGCCGATGGTCACCACGCGCACGCGGTCGCCATACTTCTCGCCGAAGAGATGCATGGCGCCGAGCTTCAGGGCGTCGTTGTAGTCCATCTCCTCCATGGTGACGGGCAGGTCGTCGCAGGCGCGCTCGACGACGCGCTCCTCGACCTTGTCCATCTCCTCCTTGGTGGGGGCGGTGGGCCACTGGAAATCGAAGTGCAGGTAGTCGGGGGCCACAAGCGAGCCACGCTGGGTGGCCTGGTCGCCGAGCACCTCGCGCAGCGCCTTGTGCAGCATGTGGGTGGCGGTGTGCGAGCGGCCGAGCGCGTGGCGGCGCTCCACGTCGATGCTGGCGTTGACGTCGTCGCCGACCTTGAGCGTGCCCTCGGTCAGGCGGCAGCTGTGCACCGTGAGGTTCTTGATGGGCTTCTGCACATCGTCGACCTCGAGCACGGCGCCGTCGTCGGAGATGATCTCGCCCTCGTCGGCCAGCTGGCCGCCCTGCTCCGCGTAGAACGGCGTGCGGTCGAGCACGATCTCGATATTGGCCGGCCCCTCGACGGAGGTGACGCTGCCCTTGCCCTCCTGGAAGATGCCCAGCACCTTGGAGCGGCTGGAATAGTCCTTGTATCCGACGAACTCGACGGGCTCGGCGAGCGTCTTCTTGAAGTCGTCGTAGACTCTCACATCGACGTTGTGGCGCTTCTTCAACGCATCGGCGCGGGCGCGCGACTTCTGCTCGGCCATGAGCTCCTCGAAGCCCTCGTCGTCCACCTTGACGCCCTGCTCGCCGGCCATCTCGCGGGTCAGCTCGATCGGGAAGCCGTAGGTGTCGTGCAACGCGAACGCGTCCTTACCGGAGACGACGGCCTTGCCGCCGTTGTCCTTGGAGAACTCCTTGGCCTTCTTCACGGCGGTGTCGAGGATGGTGGTGCCGTTCTCGAGCGTGCGGCGGAAGGCGTCCTCCTCGCCGTAGGCGGCCTCGGAGACGTCGTGGAAGGTCTCGTTCAGCTCCGGGTAGCTGGGCGCCATCGCGTCCTTGGAGACTGGGAAGAGCGTCGGAAGCACGGAATCGTTGACCCCGAGCATGCGCATGGAACGCACAGTGCGGCGCAGCAGGCGGCGCAGCACATAGCCACGGCCGACGTTGCTGGGGCGCACGCCGTCGCTCATGATCATCAGGGCGCTGCGCACATGGTCGGCCACCACGCGGAAGCGCACGTCGTCGCCCTCGTTGTCGCCATACTTGTGGCCGGAAAGCTTCTCGGCGGCCTCGATGACAGGGTAGACCTCGTCGGTCTCGTAGATGTTCTGCTTGCCCTGCATCAGGTAGGCCAGGCGCTCGAGGCCCGCGCCGGTGTCGATGTTCTTGTTCTCAAGCTCGCCGACGATGTGCAGGTCGGTCTTGGACTTGACGTTGTCGACCTCGTAGTTCTCGAAGACGAGGTCCCAGATCTCGATGTAACGGTTCTCGTCGGCGCTGGGGCCGCCTTCCTTGCCGTACTTGGGGCCGCGGTCGACGTAGATCTCGGAGCAGGGGCCGCCGGGGCCGGGGCCGCCAGTGGTCCAGAAGTTGTCCTCCATGCCGAGGATCTCCATGTGCTCAGGGTCGAAACCCTCGTTCTTCCACAGGCTGCGCGCCTCGTCGTCATCGGTGTAGGTGGTGACCCACAGGGTCTCCGGGTCGAAGCCCAGGCCGCCCTGGTCCTGCGGCTTGGTCAAAAGGTCCCACGCGTAGTGGATGGCCTCGGCCTTGAAGTAGTCGCCGAAGGAGAAGTTGCCGAGCATCTGGAAGAAGGTGCCATGGCGGGTGGTCTTGCCGACCTCGTCGATGTCGAGGGTGCGCACGCACTTCTGGTTGGAGGTCACGCGCCTGCTCGGTGGGGTCTGCTCGCCCAGCAGGTAAGGGATGAACGGCACCATGCCCGCGATGGTGAAGAGTGTCGTCGGATTCGGCGAGATCAGCGACGCGGAGGGCAGGACCAGATGACCTTGGCTCTCGAAATACTGTTGGAAACGCTTTGCGATTTCAGAGGTGCGCATTGGTTTGAATTGCTCCTTGGCCTTGGTCGCAGCCCTGTGCTGCGAGTTTCTTCAAAAAGTTTGCTGTCTATTCCGTTATTTATTGTCGCGGTCTGTACGTTCATCGAACGCTCGACACGGTATTGAAACCATTGAATGGATATCAATACACCTTGTCGAACTCAACCGATGGACGACCGACGCTATTTGCCCACGTGGTGGGCGTATTTGCTGTTGAGCTCGGTCTCCCGGCTGCGGCGCGTCTCGTTGAACTCGCCGAGCAGCCCGCGCAAGGTGCGCACGGCCACATGATCCTCGTCGGGCCCGAGCACGAACTGCCTGGCCACATCGGGGGTGTTGGCGCGCACGTAGGCCTCGGCCTTGGAGACGGCCACCACGCCGGCCGCGAAGCCGAGCGACATCCAAAAGATCCTCTTGACCATCGATCACTCCCTGCCCGTCTTCGTTGCGCCAGTCTTGGCCGTGTTCGGCACGCTTGAGGCGGACTTCGTGGCGTTGGCCGCGCCGCCTTTGCCGTTCGCCTTGCGAGCGTTGCCGCCCTGCTTGGCGAGGAAGCTCTGCATGGTGGCCTTGAACGCGTAGGCCGAGGAGGCCAGCTTGATGACGGGCTTGCCGAGGAACGAGCCATAGAGGTCGGCCAGGGCCCCGACGTTCGTCGCCGTGGTGGAGGCCGCCGAGGAGATGCGGTTGACGTCCTCAAGCGACTTGTTGACCTGACGGACGGTCGTCACACCCTCGTCGAGCGCGGGAATCGCATGGTCGCCGGAATCCTTGACGGTCCTGGCCAGCTGGTCGAACAACTTGCCAAGACGGATGAGAGGATAGATGAGGAACCCGGCCAGCACCGCGAACGCGATCGCGGCGATGAGTCCTGCGATGTCTCCGATACTCATGTAAGCCTCTTTCCTTGTGGGCATCTCCGACTTGTATCGACAATACTCGCTCAAGATTAGCCAACGCCCGCGACGCTGGGGCGACTCGCTATTGGTTGTAGGAGACGACGGTGACGGCCTCGCCGATCGGCTTGGTCGTGTCGAAATCGAGGCTGGTCACGCTGCCGTTGGCCGGGCGCTCGGAGAGGTCGTAGCCGGGGCCCGCGAAGCGGTGCATGAGGCTCAGCAAGGTGTTGCCGTGCGAGATCTGCAGCACGTCGTCGCCGTCCTTGAGATCCGGGTTCGAGGCGATCAGCGCGAAACCGGCCTCGACACGACTCCAGTACTCGTCGTCGCTTTCGGCGTCGTGGAAGGGGTCGGCCTCCTTGAGGAAGTCGCGCGTGCCCTTGAGGCCGTATTGCTCGACGATGGCGTTGTAGGTCTTGGCTCCATGCGGGGCGCCCGCGGCCCACCAGGCCATCGCCATGTCCTGGCCCTCGAAATAGCCGTAGAACTGTTCGCGGAAGTGCATGTCGGCGACGAGCTTTGGGCGGCTGTGCCCGGCCTGCTCGTTGATGTCGAGGATGCGCGCGGCGGTCTGCTCGGCGCGGGTGGTGTCGGAGCAGTAGGCGGCCGTGAAATCGAAGCCCTTGAGCTTCTCCCCCGCCTTGTCGGCGTCGGCGAGGCCGGCTTCGGTCAACGGCGAGTTCGACCAGCCCTGCAGGCGGTTGTAACGATTGAAATAGGTCTGCCCATGGCGGACCAAGTGAAGATGAAGGATCATGGCCCCATTATCGCACCAAATCTCACCGACGGCGTATCGGCCGGCGCGGACGCCCCGCTCTGGCATAATGGCGTCAATGAACGGATTTCTGACTCGCTGGCTTGTCCTGACCATCGCCGCGGCGGTGATGGTCCTCCTCCTGCCCGGCATGCAGCCCATCGGCCACCCGCCAATCCTTGGCATCGCCGTCTTCGCGCTGTTCCTGGCGCTGGTCAACGCGTTCGTCAAGCCCATCATGAACTTCGTCACGCAGGTCTTGGCGCTGCCGTGGTCGATCATGTCGCTGGGCGTCGTGGCGGTCATCATGCTGCTGGTCGTCAACTGGCTGTGCATGGAGCTGGCGTCGTGGCTGGCCATCTCGCTGTTCGGCGTGGGCGTGGTGGTCTCTGGCTTCTTCACCGCGGCGCTCGGCACCATCATCATGGCCGTCGTCTCGAGCCTCGTCAACGCCATCATCGGCAAGTAGTCGCATAACTATTCGTCCGACTATGTATAGAACGTATAGGTGAAATTCTTGATGGCGGATAAACGCTGAGCGAGGGGCCAGCCTCACTGCCGAACACCCCTCACATAGCACGGTGCCCCGCGAGCAGAACTCGTGGGGCACCGGCTGTATGTATGTCCTTAACGGAATGGGATTCAGTCTTTAGTGGGCGTAGTACTCGACCACGTACTGAATGTTGACCTCGACCGGAATCTCGGAAGTCTCCGGCTTGCGGGTCAGGGTCGCCTTGAGCGACGGCAGGTTGACGTCCATGTAGCCGGGGACGGCGGGCAGCACATCGCGGTGCACGCCCTCAGCGGCGATCTGGAAGGGAACCATGGTCTGGCTCTTCGGCTTGACCTGGATGGTCTGGCCGGGCTTGACACGGTAGGACGGACGGTCCACCACGTTGCCATCGACCATGATGTGGCGGTGCACCACGAACTGACGAGCCTGGGCGGTCGTGCGGGCGAAGCCGGCACGGAGCACGAGGTTGTCCAGACGGGTCTCGAGATCGGTGAGCATGGCGTCGCCGGTCTGGCCCTTGGTGTGGGTGCCCTTCTCATAAGCTGCGCGAAGCTGCTTCTCGGAGATGCCGTACTGGGCGCGCAGACGCTGCTTCTCGCGCAGACGAACCGCGTAATCGGATTCGGTGCGGCGACGCGTGCGGCCGTGCTCGCCGGGAGCGTACGGGCGCTTCTCGAAGATGCGCTGAGCCTTGGGGGTCAGTGCGATGCCGAGGGCGCGCGAAAGGCGCACCTGACGGCGAGAACGCTGAATGTTGGTCATTCTGTTGTTCCTTTGTATTCTGTCGTTATCTGAACGGAACGCGGAATCATGCGAAACCGCGCTGAGCCGGGCCTCTCCAGTGCTTCTAGGCGCCAAGCGCCAACGACATCCTCTGCTTGCGCTTAAGGTTGCCGCCGACCCACTGATGGGCTAAGACTCCAGATAATGCCCGCCTTATGGCAGACACAAAGTTTTATTTTACTCGCGGGGTACGGACGTAAAATGGCCGCCGCCAATCGAGGCGACGACCATAATGACGATGCCCTATGGGATGGCGGGCCAAGAAGTTCAGTGCGTATAGGAATTATCGATGAAATTCTTGATGCCGCCGAAGATGCCCATGCAAAGCGCGACCACCGAACGGGAGCTCAGAATCAGGGCGACGAACAGGCAGACGAACAGCCACACATCGCCACGGATGGTGATCTCGTTGAAGGTCTTCGTCTTCCTGGCGACGAACCCATGGCTGCTCTTGGGCACATAATTGCCGCAGATCACGAACATGCCGACGGAATCAAGCAGCATGTAGACCAGAAGGCAAACGCAAAGGATGGCGCCGGCGGTCAGCTGGATGATGTCGAGCCAATCGGCGAAAACGCATTGCTGCCTGTTGTTCCATATGATGATGAAATCGTCGATGAATTTCCTGTGCCATTGGCCACCGGTGCCTTGCAGCAGCTTGCTGAAACTGCCCGCGATGCGGGAGGCCTCGATTTGCCCGTCGGTGTACAACGTGATCAGAAGCAGGGCGAAGAACTCCGCGCACCTGGTGAGATACTGGCTTCTTTTCACCGCGAAGGAACCGTTCAACAGCATGAGCGCCAACGACAGCACGTATTGCACGAGTATCGCGACGATCAGCACCGTGGAGACCGTGGAATACGCGAGCGACAGGTACACAAAGAAGAAACCCACGAAGATTCCGCCGAAAACATAGCCGGCCCAACCGCCGGTTCCGCGGGCGTTGGTCGAGGTGAGGCAGTTGTTGATCTCGACTTGGTAATCGCTGTTCATTTGCTCTTGGGTGTTCGCCTGCGGACTGCCGACGAACATCGAACCGCGATTGTCGGCAAAACCACTTCCCTCGGCGGGCGCCCCAAAGCTATCGACCGTATGTTTTTGGCACAGATATACGATCAGCGCGACAACCAGTCCGGCCACGACCTCTAAGACTATCCCCATCATTCCTCGCTATCCCTTATCCAACTCATACCCATTAAAACATATCTCATAAGAGTCTCATCGTGTTGTATATGTTCACAACTTCTCGATCGGGGCGACGCGCAGCATCAGGCGTTTGACGCCGTCGGAGCCGAAATCGACCGTAATGATCGAGTTGCGGCCCTTGTCCTGCGTGTCGACGACGGTGCCCAGGCCGTACTGGTCGTGGGTAATCTTGTCGCCGATGCTGAAGTCGGAGATGTCGAGCCTGTTGTCCTTCTTCAGCGCCGAGGCCGGCACGGAGCGCGATGATTTCGGCGCGGTGTGGCGCGTGGTCACCTTGCCGCCACGGGTGCGGGAGCCGGAGCCATACGACGATGAGCCGTAGCGCGAGCCGTATGAGGAGCCGCCGGACGAATGGGAACCGTAGCCTGATCCATAGCCAGAACGGGATGATGAGGAACCATAATGCGAACCTGATCCATAGCCAGAACCGTAATGGGACGAGGAACCCGAGCCATAGCTGGAATGGCAGGAACCATACGATGAACCGGAACGTGAGCCGTATGAGGAACCATAACCGGAATGACCAGAACGCCCGGAGCCGTGTGAGCCGTATGCCGACGAAGAGCTAGAGCCGCCGAAGGTCGTGCCGCCGGAGAAACCGTCATCATCGTCCCAACCGCCGAACTCGTCGTCGAAATCGCCGCCGCCATTGGTCCACCCGGAACGCATGCGTTCGACGCCGGCCTCGCGTCGCTTCCACTCGATGAGGTTGTCGGGAATCTCGTCGAGGAACTGGCTGGGCATCATGTCGTTGGCCTGGCCCCACTGCGAACGCACGGCCGCGCGGGTGACGTAAAGCCGCTGCTTGGCGCGGGTGATGCCCACATAGGCCAGGCGACGTTCCTCGCTCAGCTCCTGCTCGTCCTCCAACGAGCGGGAGTGCGGGAACGTGCCCTGCTCCATGCCGGTGAGGAAGACGACGGGGTATTCGAGGCCTTTGGCCGTGTGTAGGGTCATCAGCGTGACCTTGCCCGTATCCTCCCCCTCGTCGGGCAGCTGGTCGGAATCGGCGACCAGCGCGGTGGTCTCGAGGAACGCCGCGAGCGAGGCGTCGGGCGTCTTCTGCTCGAATTCGGCGGCGACGGATTGCAGCTGTGAGAGGTTCTCCACGCGCGAGGCGTCCTGCGGGTCGTTGGAACGTTCGAGTTCCTCAAGCAAAGTCGACTTGTTGAGCACCTCGGCCACAATCTCGGAGGGCTTGGAATCGTGCTCGGAGGCGAATTGCGCCAGGCCGTGCATCAGCTCGCGGAACTCGCGCAGCTTCGTGCGTGTACGCGTGGGCAGGTCGGGGATGTCTTCCATATGCTCGACGCCCTCCCAGAACGGGACGCTGTGCATCTCGGCGTACTCGGCGACCATCGATTCGGCGCGCGCGCCCAGGCCACGCTTCGGGGTGTTCATGATTCGGCGCATGTTGACGCTGTCAGCCGGGTTGGTGATGGCCTGCAGGTAGGCGATGGCGTCCTTGACCTCGCGGCGCTCGTAGAATCGCGTGCCACCGACGAGCTGGTAGGGAATGCCCGCATTAATCAGGGCCTCCTCCAGCGCGCGGGACTGGGCGTTGGCGCGGTACATGATGGCGATGTCGGAATAGCGGTAGCCGTTCTCGCTGCGTAGGTTCGCGATCTCGTTGGCGATCCAGCCGCCCTCCTGCTGGGCGTTGTCGGCCGCATAGCCGACGATCGGCTCGCCTTTGCCGAGGGCCGTCCAGAGTTTCTTGGACTTGCGTCCGGAGTTTTTGGCGATGACGGCGTTGGCCGCGTCGAGGATGGTCTGCGTAGAACGGTAGTTCTGCTCGAGCATGATGGTCAGCGCGCCCGGGAAGTCCTTCTCGAAGTCCTGGATGTTGCTGATGTCGGCACCACGGAAGGCGTAGATGGACTGGTCGGAATCGCCAACGACGGTGACCCAAGCGGGCCCTTCACGTCCTGCCGCGCCCGCCACCGCGGAACCCATCGCCGGCCGCTTGTCGTCATCGATGCCGGAGAGCTCGCGGACCAGCATGTATTGTGCATGGTTGGTGTCCTGGTACTCGTCGACGAGGATGTAGCGGAACTTGTGATGGTAGTAGTCCGCGACCTCGGGATGGTCATGCAGGAGCTCGACGGTGCGCACGATGAGGTCGTCGAAATCGACGGCGTTGGCGGCCGCGAGCCGGTATTGGTATTCGGCGTAGACGACGGCGTAGAGCTCCTCCACATTGTCGTAGCGGCCGAGCTGATAGCCGCGCTGCCCCGGCTTGTAGTCGGGCGCGTATTGTTTGAGCAGGCCGGAGGAGGATTGCAGGTTGTTCTTATAGTCCGAGATCTTGGCGAGGATGCTGCGGGGCGTATAGCGCTTCTGGTCGATGTTGAGGCTGGTGCAGATGAGTTTGATGAGCCGCTGGCAGTCGGCGGTGTCGTAGATCGAGAAGCTGGAGCTCAGGCCGATGGCCTTGCCGTCGCGACGCAAAATACGCACGCAGGCGGAGTGGAAGGTCGAAATCCACATGCGTTGCGCAACCGGACCGATCAACGCCTCAAGACGTTCCCTCATCTCGGCGGCGGCCTTGTTGGTGAAGGTGATGGCGAGAATCTGGCTCGGCCACGCGCCGAATTGCGAGAGAATCCATGCCACGCGGCGAGTGAGCACACGGGTCTTGCCGGAACCCGCGCCCGCGCCGATGAGCAACGCCGGACCCCGGTATTGCACCGCCTTCGCCTGCTGCTCGTTCAGGTCGCCAACCAATTCCTCGGCGCTGCGTGCGATGAAATCCGGATCCTGTGCCACACCCATTCCCTTCGTTTTCCCCTGTTTTCGTACGTTCCGCGAGCGCCCGCCAACCGCCGGCCCGCCCGCCGCATAGGTCTCCATTTCTATCACACCAGCTGGTCTTGGTGAAAGACCGAATTCAAGTGTGAAAACACCGCTCAAACAAAATGGAAATATATCGAGAACCTAGAATTGCGCAGTACTCTCGGCAAAATATGGTCCTACGGCCCAAAGCGGAATATTTGTCATCCAATCCTGCTCCCGGTAGCCTGACATGGAGGTTCGATAACCGTGCAATCCCGTTCGGCTGCATAGCGATTTGAGGCTTTTCGCCCTCAGATTCTCCTCGGCTTTCGCCTCAAGAGGTGCCACGACACCCTCGTGCTCGATGATGAAGTCCACCTCCCCAGGTCTGCTGTCTCCAGCCGTCCAGTAATAGGGGGAAACGCCATTCGCCACGAGTTGCTGGCAGACATACTGCTCGGTCATCGCTCCTTTGTATTCCTCCAACGCGGTGTTGGACAGCAGCAGGTCACGCGCCTTGATGTGCATCGTCGCCCCAAGCAATCCAACATCATGAAGGTAGAGTTTGAAAGCGGACAAATCTCGATAGAACTTAAGAGGCTTCACCAATTTATCCACACGATAGACACGATTGGCCAGGCCCGAATCGATGATCCACTGAATGGATGTCTCGAACTGACGCGCCCTCGCGCCCGGCGCTATGTGGCCGAACACGAACTTGTGGTTTTCACGTCCGAGATGCGCTGGGATGGAATCAAAGGCGAGACGTATACGCTCCGCCTCGGTGGGATCGGACACATGCTTGGAAAAATCGGCATTGTAGGCGTCAAGCAGACGCATTTGGATCTTGCGGGCGGCTTCATAATCCTCATGCCCGTCTCCGGATATGAACCGTTCGACAGCCTCTGGCATTCCTCCGACAAAGTAGTATTGGCGCAGATACCGCTCAAGGCGTTTGGAAAACGGCATGATCTTTTCAAAGTCCAAACGCTCGACCGCCTCGGCAAGCAGCTGCTCGCCGCATGCATGCAGGAACTCCATGAAGGTCATGGGATACATGTCAAGCATCTCGACCTTGCCCACCGGAAAAGAGACACCGGCATGAAGCGTGATTCCCAAATACGAGCCGGCGGCAACGATATCCTGCTCGGGCATTTCCTCCCTGAAGGCTTTCATCAAGGTCATCGCGGAAGGCACTTCCTGAATCTCATCGATAATCACCAATGTCTTGCCCGGCACGATGGACTGTTGGGTGAGGATGCCTATGTTTTCCATGACACGCTTGGCGTCGTAGCCGGCGCTGAATACGTTTTTGGCGGTATCCTCCATGAGGTTGACATACGCGCATGACTGGTATTCGCTTTTGCCGAACTTTTTCAATATGTAGGTCTTGCCGACTTGGCGCGCGCCGCACAACACCAAAGGCGAATGGTGCGAATCATTCTTCCATGCCTTCAGATTCCGCATAATAGAACGGTACATCACAACCCCCTGCCAGTTTTACCATAGCAAAATTTTGCGTTTCTGCCAGTTTTACCATAGCAAAATTTCCCGTTTCTGCCAGTTTTACCATAGCAAACTGAATATTATGGATCATTTTCTATCAGAAAATGACCACAGCGAAACCGGAAATCAATCGCTGACGCAAGTAGAACGTATTGGCGAGATGCTTGGAACCCACACGAATGCCACGACTAACTGGGATTTGTCTGGTGGCTCGTCACCGGCAACGGTTAAGCTCATACACCATATATGCGCGTGGCCCGGGCCCGCGAAAACACCGTTTAAGGAGCACAAGGACATCATGAAGGAATTGGAAGACAGGATTCGGCGTGACGGAGCGGTGAAGCCTGGAGATGTCCTCAAGGTGGACGCCTTCCTCAACCACCAGTGCGACGTGACGCTCTTCGACCACATGGGCGCCGAATGGGCCCGCATCTTCGCCGGCAAGCGCATCGACAAGATCCTCACCATCGAGGCCAGCGGCATCGGCATCGCCTGCTGCGTGGCCCGCCATTTCAACAACGTGCCGGTCGTCTTCGCCAAGAAAACCCAGTCCATCAACCTCGACGGCGACCAATACACCGCCCATGTCTACTCCTACACCAAGCGCAAGGAGTTCCCGGTCATCGTCTCCAAGCGCTTCCTCACCAAGGGCGAGCACGTGCTGCTCATCGACGACTTCCTCGCCAACGGCAAGGCCATGCACGGCCTCATCGACATCTGCAACGAGGCCGGCGTGGTGATCGAGGGCATCGGCATCGCCATCGAGAAGGGCTTCCAGCGCGGCGGCAAGGAGCTGCGCGACGCAGGGTACAACGTGGCCTCGCTGGCCATCGTCAAGTCCATGGACGGCGAGAAGGGCACCATCGAGTTCGCCTGATCTCCTTCGCTTTCAACGGTTATTTGGCCGTGGCGGGTTCCGTATGAAACAGGAACCGCCACGGTTTTTCATATCATCTTTATTAACTTGACAGCTTAGCTTTCATTCATCTTAAAACGATGAATATCCATGGATGACATCATCTTCGGCAACTTCCGCGAAAAACTATCCGTCCCAGAAACACCGTGGCTTCTCCCAGCTACCATCAAGCGTAGAATAAGATTCCGTCAGCACTATCTCAATTTCATCATGAAAAGAGACCCTTTGAGCACTGATCAGGATTCATCAAGCGAAGCTACCCATATCCAGGATTCGCAATCCACCTCCCTCACCGACGGCATGAAAAAAGACGATACAACGTCTTCCGCAGCATCATCCGTTTCGCATGATTCGCATGGTTCAACGAATCATCACAAGTTCCCGCATACCCCCTTCGTCCGCAAATCCCAAAGCGAACGCGATGCCGAGACAACCAGCGCCGCCACAATGTCGACGCAGGAGGCGCTGCGCAGCTTGGACGGCAAGATCTCCTTCTGGCGCGGTCTCCCCTTCGGCCTGCAACATGTGCTCGCCATGTTCGTCGCCAACCTCGCCCCCATCTTCCTGGTAACCTCGGCCGCCAAGCTGACCCCGGCGCAATCGGCCCTCATCATCCAGAACGGCCTGCTCGTCGCGGGCTTGGGCACCTGCCTGCAGCTCTACCCGCTGTGGCGCGTTGGTAGCAAACTGCCCATGGTCACCGGCATCTCCTTCACCTACGTCGCCGCGGCCGAGGCCATCGTCGGCAAACAGGGCTACGGCGCGCTCGTCGGCGCGGTCATCGTCGGCGGCCTCATCGAGCTGGCGCTCGGCCTGACCGCCACGTTCTGGAAACGTTTCGTACCTCCCATCGTCTCCGCCATCGTGGTGACCTCCATCGGCTTCTCACTACTCTCCACCGGCGCGGCCTCGTTCGGCGGCGGCCAAGGCGCCAAGGACTTCGGCAGCTGGCAGAACCTCACGCTCGGGCTGATCTCGCTGGTCGCCTGCCTCGCGTTCCAACTGCTCATGAAGGGCACCGCCAAGCAGCTTTCGGTGTTGTTCGGCCTCGTGGTCGGCTATGTGATCGCGATTTTCATGGGCAAGGTCGATTTCTCCGGCTTCCAGCACCTGCAGGCCGTGAGTCTCCCCCATTTCATGCCGTTCACACCGACGTTCGACGCCGGCTCCATCGTCTCGTTCGCGTTGCTCTACGTCGTCTCATCGGTCGAGGTTCTGGGCGACACGGCCGCGTTGTCGAATGTGGGGCTCAACAGGCTCCCCACCGACCGCGAGACGTCGGGCGCGATCGCGGGCGACGGCCTCATCTCGACCGTCTCCGGCCTCTTCGGCTGTCTTCCGCTGACCTCGTTCGCCCAGAACATCGGCCTGGTGGCGGTCACCAAAGTGGTCAACCGCAAAGTCATCCTCTCCGGCGGCCTGCTGCTCATCGTCGCCAGCTTCGTGCCGGGCGTGGCCCAAGTGTTCAACTCGATGCCCCAGGCAGTGCTCGGCGGCTGTACCATCATGATGTTCGGCAACATCATCCTCTCAGGCTTCCAGATGATCGCCGAAGCCGGCTTCACCCAGCGCAACACCACCATCGCGGCGCTCTCGCTTACCATCGGCATCGGCTTCACGCAGGTCGGCGGCATCTTCGCCCAGTTCCCGCAACTCTTCCAGTCGATTTTTGCCACCAACTGCATCGCCGTCTCGTTCGTGGTCGCCGTGATTCTGAACGCCACGCTCCCCAGCGAGGAGCATTTCCTGGTGAGCACGAGCGCCAACACAGGGAAGGAAGACACCAAGGAAACGAAAGACTGACAGCAAAGCCTCCGATATAAAACAAAGTATGGCCTCACCGAAATCCATATATTCGGTGAGGCCATTCCATTCTCGTCATCTGGACCAGACAGAAAACCATCTAGTCCAAACGAATATATAAATGCAGTGCGCTACTTCTCGATGCCCATGTATTCGTTGATGATGTCGTCGTAGATGCCGATGAAGTCGAAGTACATCTGCTTGGGCAGGCTCTCGTTGACGCAGTGCATGGTGTCGTTGCCCGGTCCGAACATCACGTAGGCGGTGTCCTTGGGGCTGTCGAGCAGGAGCACGCTGCCGTCGGTGCCGCCGGAGACGCCGAACATCGGGATCTCGGCCGGCTTGCCCTGCTCCTTCAGGTGGCGCTCCCCCACGGACTTGACAACGTCGACGAGCTTGGCGTCCTTCGGTCCGATGACGGGAATGATATCCATGCCCACGGTGTAGGAGACGGTCGCCTTGTGGCTCGCGTTGAACTTGGCGACCTCGTCGTCGAGGATCGCGAGGATCTCCTTGTTGCTGAACTCGGGGATGATGCGGATGTTGATCTCGGCGCTGGCCGATTCGGGAATGGCGTTGACCTGCTGGCCGCCGCGGATGACGTCGATGTTGTAGACGGTGTCGCCGAGGTCGGGGTTGCTCTTGCCCGCGGCCGCGGCCTTGATGCGCTTGGAGATGACATCAAGGAACTCAAGCAGGTTCTCCACCGCGTTGATGCCCAGCGCCGGGGTGGAGCTGTGCGCGGCCTTGCCCTTCATCGAAATGTTGAGGTTGAGCTCGCCCTTGGTGGCATAGACGATGTTGTAGCCGGAGGGCTCACCCACGAGCAATGCCTCCACGCCCTTCATATAGCCCTGCTTCTCCAGCGCCTCGGCGCCCGGCATGCCGACCTCTTCGCCCGCGGTGGCCAGGAAGCGCACGGTGCCGTGCATCTTATCCTCGTGCTTCTTGAGGTTGAGCATGGCGAAGACCATCGCCGCGAGGCCCGCCTTCATGTCGGTCACGCCACGGCCGTAAATCAGGTCGCCGTCCTCGGTGATCTCGAACGGATCGGTCTTCCAGCCTTCCTGCTGGGCCGAAACGGTGTCCATATGCCCGGTGATGCCGAGAACCGGCTCACCGTGGCCAAGTTCGGCGACCAGGTTCGCGCGGGTCGGGTCCTCCTCGAGCGGGAGCACCTTGCAAGGTACGCCGGCCTTGTCAAAAATCGCCTTGATCTCGTCGGCGACGACCTTCTCGTTGCCGTTCTCGGTATGCAGCCCGACGAACTTCTTCAGCAGGTCCATGGCTTCGTTCTCGTTCATTTCTTTCCTTTCGAAGGCGTCATATCGTCCGGTTCCATTAAATCACGGCAGGATGTCGGCGATGTCAACAAGCATCCGACGCATATTCCCAGCATATACATCGCATATCGCATACAAGGCTTACGCGGTGTACTCGGCATGCAAGCGCGCCAATCGTCAAACCAGACCAAACACCGCGCGGTGTACACTTCCTTATGTCAGTTTGTCTTCCAAATTTCAAAGGAATCGGTGGTGTTCATGGAAATCGGGTCGGTTGCGGAATGGGCCACGGCTTGTGCCGAGACGGCGGCTGTGCTGGTGGCGCTTTTCCTGCCCTATGTCGAGCGGCGCAGGGCGGATCGGAAGAGCACGAGGAACCTCAAGATGATGCTTCTGGGCATCGTCAACCGGGCGCTGGAACAGAACGATCCGAAATCGCTTGAGACCTTCCTGAGCGTCTCGGCGTTCACCGACGCAGCCGAGCGCGACAAGGATACTCTCGACGTCGCCCGTCAGATTCTCGAACTGTTCAAGTCGGGCAAGGCCGACGGCGATACCTCTAGCCGCGACAAGGAGATCAAGGCCCTCTTGCAGACCATCAAGCCCTGATTCGGCAATCGCAAGAATCCCAAGCCCTGGGCTCGCCGGTCAATGTCGATCGGACGAGCGCGGACTTGGGATTTTTCCATACCTTTATATAGTTATGCGGTTTTATCTTTATTCCGCATCACGTCTGCTCAGTTCAGCCCCTCGTAGATGTCGTGGTGGCGGATGATGAACAGGCCCGCGCAGAACATGGTGACGATGACGACGAGCACGAGGATGATGATCGGCGTCCACGAATGGATCAGCCCGTTCAACGCGCCCAGCGCGACCGGGCCGATGGCCGCGAACAGGTAGCCGCCGGACTGCGCCATGCCGGAGAGGCGCGCGGTGTCGGCCGCCGACGAGGTGCGCTTCTGGAAGAAGACGATGCAGATGCTGAACGACGCGGCCGTGGCGAGCCCCATGCACACCGCCGAAACCACGTTGAGCGGCAGGTCGGCTCCAGGAATGAGAATGCCGAGCACACCCAGGGCGAAACCTCCCCCGGCGATGCCGTTGACGATCGCCAGGCCGTGCTTGCGCTCGGCGATCAGCGGCACGGTCATCGTCAGCGGCATGCCACTGAGCTGGAAGAGCGTGGCCAGGTTACCCGCTGCCACGGCGCCGAAGCCGGCCGCCTGCCATATCGACGGCAGCCAGGTCAACAGGGAATAATAGAGCATCGACTGCATGCCGAAATAGGCCAGGATCACCCATGCGAGCAGCGAGCGCCAAGGCGTCCTATCCACCATCGGACGGGCGACGTCCCTTCCACTCGCCTCATGCTGGCGGTGCGAACCGGAAAGCATGATGACCAACCAGGCGACCAGCGCGATGGGTCCAAGCAGGGCGAAGATGCCCATGCTGCCTTTGATGCCGATATGCGAGGCCAGAACGCCAGACGTCGCAGTGCCCAATGAGGCGACCAGGACCTGCGCGGTGGTATACAGCGTGGTCTTGCCCGCGACGCTTTCGGGGAACCGTTCCTTGATGACGGCCGGCAGGAGCACGTTGCCGCCGGCGATGCCGATGCCAAGGGCGGCGGTGCCGATCATCAGCGCCCATACCGAGGGGATGATGCGCAGGAAGCTGCCAAGGCTCAGCACCGCGAGCGCCATGACGAGCACCTTCTCGCTGCCGTGCCTGGCCCCGCTCCTGCCCATCAGCGGCGAGGCGAGCGCGAAGGCCAGCAGCGGGATGGTGGTGATCAGCCCGGCCAGCGAGGTCGGCAGGCCGATCTCGGTTTTCAAATCAGGCAGGAGCGGCGGCATCATGGTGATCGGCATACGCAGGTTCGCGCCCGCGAGCACGAGCCCCAGCACGGTGAGCCATGCCAAACGCTTTCTGTCGGCCTTATGGGCCGTCTCATTCAATTCAGTCATTCTTCTTATCACTACTCAATATCAATCTGTGCACGATGCCCTGCTGCATATCGTGCCCGAGCGGGAACACAGTGGTGCCCACCTGCTCGAATCCCATCTTCCTATAGAACGCCAGCGCGGGTTTGTTCTTCGGGTAGGCCACCAGCCACAGCGAGCGGTATCCATGCCTCACGGCCCAACCGCATATGTGCTGGAACGCCATGGTGCCGAACCCACGATGCTGGGCTTCGGGCAGGAAGTACAGGCGTTCAAGCTCGCATTGGTCGTCCTGGGGATCGTCGACCAACGTGTTGACCAGGTCGAGCTTGCAATACCCGACGAGCCGATTGGCCGCATAAATCAGCCAGTACGGCTGGTGCTCGTCCTTCAGCTGCCGCGCGAACTCGCCCTCGCTCATCGCCTGGGAGAAATAGAGCCGCATGTTCTCGGCGGTGTTGAAGCGCCCGTAGGTGTTCTCGAAGGTGGTCATGGCGATCTCGTGCAGCACAGGCAGGTCCCGCGCCACGGCCCTTCTATACGTCAATTCCATAATCATCCCCACCAGTCCATATAGGCCAATCCTCTAACAAACGACATGGGCCGCCGTCCGGCCATCACCGGCGGCGACCCACATATTCTCAACGCTCCCCTCCCTTAAAGCAAAGAGGGAGAACGCCCGTCACTCCCATTCGATGGTGGCCGGCGGCTTGGAAGTGCAGTCGAGCACCACACGGTTGATGCCGCGGCACTCATTGGTGATGCGCGTGGAGATCGTCGCCAGCACGTCGTAAGGCAGTCGGTACCAGTCGGCGGTCATGGCGTCGTCCGAGGAGATCGGGCGCAGCACGATCGGCGAGCCGTAGGTGCGTTCGTCGCCCTGCACGCCCACAGAATGGACGTTGGCGAGCAGGACCACCGGGCACTGCCAGATGTCGCGGTCAAGCCCGGCCTTGGTCATCTCCTCGCGGGCGATGGCGTCGGCCTCGCGCAGCAGGTCGAGGCGTTCCTTGGTGACCTCGCCGATGATGCGGATACCGAGGCCCGGACCGGGGAACGGCTGGCGCCAGACGATATTATCCGGCAGGCCGAGCTTGGTGCCGATGGCGCGCACCTCGTCCTTGAACAGGTTGCGCAACGGCTCGATGAGCTTGAACTTGACGTCCTTGGGCAGACCGCCGACGTTGTGGTGCGACTTGATGTTGGCAGCGCCGTCACCACCACCGGACTCGACGACGTCCGGGTAGAGCGTACCCTGCACGAGGAACTTGACTTCCTTGCCGCGCGCGCCGGCCTCCTCGAGCACCTGCTGTTGGGCCTTTTCGAAAGTGCGGATGAACTTCTCGCCGATGATCTTGCGCTTGCGCTCGGGCTCGGTGACGCCCTTCAGCGCGGTCAGGAACTCCTCGGAAGCATCCACCTCGATAAGACGGATGCCGGTGGCCTCCACGAAATCGTGGCGGACCTGCTCGGCCTCGCCCTTGCGCAGCATGCCATGGTCGACGAAGACGCAGGTGAGCTGGTCGCCGATGGCCTTGTGCACCAGGGTCGCCGCGACGGCGGAATCCACGCCGCCGGAAAGCCCGCAGATGACCTCGGCGTCGCCGACCTCCTCGCGGATCTTCTTGACCTGCGTGTCAATGATGTTGTCGGCGTCCCAATCGCTGGGCAGGCCGGCGCAATCATGAAGGAACGTGGAGAAGAGCTCGTTGCCGAGCGGCGTGTGCTTGACCTCAGGATGCCACTGCACGCCGTAAAGCTTACGGGACTCGTCCTCCATGGCGGCCACTGGAGCGCCCTCGGTGTGTGCCAGAACCTTGAAGCCTTCCGGCGCCTCCTCGACGGCCACCCCGTGGCTCATCCACGTGGTCTGCTCGGCGGGAGAGCCGGCGAGTACGCCCTCGGCGTCGTCGATCACGGCGTCGGTCTTGCCATATTCGCCGAGCGCGGCCTTGTCGACCTTGCCGCCCAGGTCGTGGGCCATGACCTGGAAGCCGTAGCAGATGCCGAGCACCGGCACGCCCGCGTCGAAGATCTTCTTGTCGATGTCGGGGGCGCCAGGCTCGTAGACCGAGGCCGGGCCGCCGGAGAGGATGATGGCCTTCGGGTCCTTGGCAAGCATCTCGTCCACCGGCATGGAATGGGGCACCAGCTCCGAATAGACATGCGCCTCGCGCACGCGCCGCGCGATAAGCTGGGCGTATTGCGCACCGAAGTCAACGACGAGCACTGGACCGTTTGCCATGATTCTCCCTACTGGTTCATTGTGAAAAACGATGAATACAACTTATATATCCAAGACACACCCTATTCTCGTGGTTAAAGGCGACAAAAGCAAGGGTCGGCGGCGTACTCAATCGCACATCACAACCACGCAACAAAAAAGAACATTGCCAAAAACAACACGCCGCGTGAACTTTCTGTGAATCGAACATGCCTAAGCCTTGCAAGCACAGTATTTTTGGCTTCGTTTCAACGTTTGGCAGACGGGTTATTCCGTGCGAAAAACGAACATTTTCTTGTTCGAATCCAACGTTAGATAACAAAATAATCACTTTTACGCACACAGGTGCAAAAAAACGTCCAAAAGTCTGAGAGTCCACGTAAAGTGAGCCTCGATTGGGTGCAAACCCATAGCGACAGCAACAGTATCAATGGTTTGCGCCTGAAGAAAATAATCAATTGCACACAATATGTGCAGGAGTACAGGAGCATACATGACTAGTCCTGTTATTGGCACCCCGTGGAAGAAGCTCGGCAAGCCGGTCTCTCAGGAGGCTCTTGAGGGAGTCGACAAGTACTGGCGCACCGCCAACTACCTTTCCATCGGTCAGATCTATCTGCGTAGCAACCCCTTGATGAAGGAGCCCTTCACCCGCAAGGACGTCAAGTACCGTCTGGTGGGCCACTGGGGCACCACCCCCGGCCTGAACTTCCTGTTCGGCCACATCAACCGCCTCATCGCCGACCACCAGCAGAACACCGTGTTCATCATGGGTCCCGGTCACGGCGGCCCCGCGGGCACCTCGCAGTCCTACCTCGACGGCACCTACACCGAGTATTATCCGAACATCACCAAGGACGAGGCCGGCCTGCAGAAGTTCTTCCGCCAGTTCTCCTACCCCGGCGGCATCCCCTCCCACTTCGCTCCCGAGACCCCGGGTTCGATCCACGAGGGCGGCGAGCTCGGCTACGCGCTGAGCCACGCCTACGGCGCCATCATGAACAACCCGAGCCTCTTTGTGCCCGCGGTCGTCGGCGATGGCGAGGCCGAGACCGGCCCGCTGGCCACCAGCTGGCAGTCCAACAAGCTCGTCAACCCACGCACCGACGGCATCGTGCTGCCGATCCTGCACCTGAACGGCTACAAGATCGCCAACCCGTCGATCCTCGCCCGTATCCCCGATGAGGAGCTCCACGAGTTCTTCGAGGGCATGGGCTACGAGCCCTACGAGTTCGTCGCCGGCTTCGACAACGAGGACCACATGTCCATCCACCGTCGTTTCGCCGACATGCTCGAAGAGGTCTTCGACAAGATCTGCGACATCAAGGCCAAGGCCCAGACCGACGACATGGATCGCCCGACCTACCCGATGATCATCTTCCGCACGCCGAAGGGCTGGACCTGCCCGAAGTACATCGACGGCCAGAAGACCGAGGGTTCCTGGCGCGCCCACCAGGTGCCGCTGGCCAGCGCCCGCGACACCGAGGCCCACTTCCAGGTCCTCAAGGGCTGGATGGAGTCCTACAACCCGGAGGAGCTCTTCGACGAGAAGGGCGCCGTGCGCCATGAGGTCACCGACTTCATGCCCACCGGCGAGCTGCGCATCGGCCAGAACCCGAACGCCAACGGCGGCCGCATCCGCGAGGATCTCAAGCTCCCCGAGCTGGAGAACTACGAGGTCAAGCAGGTCAAGGAGTACGGCCACGGCTGGGGCCAGCTCGAGGCCACCCGCCAGCTGGGCAACTACACCCGCGACATCATCAAGATGAACCCGGATTCGTTCCGCATCTTCGGACCCGACGAGACCGCGTCCAACCGTCTGCAGGCCGCCTACGAGGTCACCGACAAGCAGTGGGACAACGGCTATCTCTCGCAGCAGACCGATGAGCACCTGGGCGTCACCGGCCAGGTCATCGAGCAGCTCTCCGAGCACCAGATGGAAGGCTTCCTCGAGGGCTACGTCCTCACCGGCCGCCACGGCATCTGGAGCACCTACGAGTCCTTCGCCCACGTGATCGACTCCATGCTCAACCAGCACGCCAAGTGGCTCGAGGCCACCGTCCGCCACATCCCGTGGCGCAAGCCCGTCGCCTCGATCAACATGCTGATCTCCTCGCACGTCTGGCGCCAGGACCACAACGGCTTCTCGCACCAGGACCCGGGCGTCAGCTCCGTGCTGCTGAACAAGACGTTCAACAACGACCACGTCATCGCCGAGTACTTCCCCGCCGACGCCAACATGCTGCTGGCCGTCGCCGAGAAGGCCTTCAAGTCGACCAACAAGATCAACGCGATTTTCGCCGGCAAGCAGCCCGCCGCCACCTGGCAGACCCTCGACGAGGCCCGTGCCGAGCTCGAGAAGGGCGCGGCCGAGTGGAAGTGGGCCTCCACCGCCAAGAACAACGACGAGACCCAGATCGTGCTCGCCTGCACCGGCGACGTGCCGACCCTCGAGCTGATGGCCGCCAGCGAGAAGCTGCAGGAGTTCGGCATCAAGTTCAAGGTCGTCAACGTGGTTGACACCCTGAAGCTGCAGAGCCCCAAGGAGAACGACGAGGCGCTGAGCGACGAGGAGTTCACCGAGCTCTTCACCGCCGACAAACCCGTCCTCTTCGCCTACCACTCCTATGCCAGCGACATCCGCTCCATCATCTACGACCGCCCGAACCACGACAACTTCAACGTTCACGGCTACAAGGAGCAGGGTTCCACCACCACGCCTTACGACATGGTGCGCGTCAACGACATGGACCGCTACGAGCTGACCGCCGAGGTGCTGCGCACGCTCGACGCCGACAAGTACGGCCATGAGATCGACAAGCTCGAGCAGTTCCGCAAGGACGCCTTCGACTTCGCCGTCGAGAAGGGCTTCGACCACCCGGACTACACCGGCTTCGTCTACGCCGACGTGAAGAATCAGGACAGGGAGGCCACCGCGAAGGCCGCCATGAGCACCGGCAGCGACAACGAGTGATGCGCTGATCGGGTTCGTTCCCGCACGCTGATGTGGCGTGTATGCAATAGGGCGTCAGGCTTCGGCCTGGCGCCCTTTCGCATACAACACAACAATCCCCGCCCACGTCACGCCTCGGCCTAAAATGAAGGGGATCGATATCAAAGTTGATCACCGTAAAGGTGCCGGAACGCACAAAGGAGTTTGATCGTGGCAAACGAAGTCATTTACATCGCCAGTCCCGAAGGCAAGAACGGACGCAACGTCGTGGCCTATGGGGTGGTGAGGGCGCTCTCGGCCCAAGGCAAGACCGCCGTCTTCCGTCCCGTCGCCTGCAAGAAGGAGCAGCTGACCGGCGAGCTGGCCAAGGCCGCCAACGCCGGGCAGAGCGCCGACGAGGCACGTGGGTTGTGCCCCAAGCACGCCCGCGCCGACAAGGCCGCCGCGCGTGGCGACATCGTCGCGGCATACAACGCCGAGCTGGAGCGCACCAATCCCGAGGCGATGGTGATCGTCGGCGCCGACGGCTCCAAGGTCTTCGACCCCGACGCCTTCACCTTCGACGCCGAGATCGCCGCCGACCTCAAGGCCAAGACGTTCCTGGCCGTGTGCACCATCCCGCGTGACGGGCAGCAGGTCAAGGCCACCGTCGAGGCCTGCACCAAGAGCGTCGAGGATGCCGGCGGCAAGGTGGCCGGCGTCTTCGTCACCGGCTGCACGCCCGAGAAGGCCGCCGACGCCAAGGAGGCCTTGAGCGACTCCCTCGTTCCGGTCTGGACGATTCCCGCCGCCACGTTCCCCGACGACACCGATCCCGAAGCCGCGGGCAAGGCCGCGAAGGCGTTCGACGACAACGCCCCGGCCAGCGAGGTCGTCGCGGCCGCCCGCGCGCCGTTCGACGCGCCCACCACGCCGTACGCCTTCCAGAACGACCTGCTCGTCAAGGCGAAGGCCGGCAAGAAGACCATCGTGCTGCCCGAAGGTAGCGAGGACCGCATCATCAAGGCCGCCGACTATCTGCTCGAGCGCGGCATCGTCGACCTCATCATCGTCGGCGACAAGGACGCCATCCTCGCCCGTGGCAAGGAGCTGGGCCTCAACTCACTCGACAAGGCCAGCTACCAGCCGATGGACGACGAGGAAGTCCTGAAGCCCATGGTCGCCAAGCTTTGCGAGCTGCGCGCCAAGAAGGGCATGACCGAGGAGCAGGCCCGTAAGCAGCTGACTGATCCGAGCTACTTCGGCACCATGCTCGTCGTGCTCGGCAAGGCCGACGGCCTGGTCTCCGGCTCCATCAACTCCACCGCCAACACGGTGCGCCCGGCGCTGCAGGTCATCAAGACCAAGCCCGGCGCCTCGCTGGTCTCCGGCGCGTTCCTGATGTGCTTCAAGGACCATGTGGCCGTCTTCGCCGACTGCGCCATCAACCTCAACCCGAACGCCGAGCAGCTGGCCGACATCGCCATCCAGTCCGCCGAGACCGCCCGCGCCTTCGGTGTGGACCCCAAGGTGGGCATGCTTTGCTACTCCACGCTAGGCAGCGGCAAGGGCCCGGACGTCGACCTGGTCGAAGAGGCCACCAAGATCGTGCACGAGAAGGCACCGGACCTACCGGCCGTCGGCTCCATCCAGTTCGACGCCGCCTGGTCGCCCACCGTGGCCGCCACCAAGGCCAAGGGCAACGACGTGGCGGGCCATGTCAACGTGTTCGTCTTCCCGAGCCTGGCCGCCGGCAACATCGCCTACAAGGCCGTGCAGCGCACCTCCGGCGCCACCGCCATAGGCCCGGTGCTGCAGGGCCTCAACAAGCCCGTCAACGACCTCTCGCGCGGCGCCCTGGTCGAGGACATCATCAACACGGTGGCCCTCACCGCCGTCGAGGCGCAGCAATAATAGAGATTTATCATCCTCATGCGGAATCCTGCCATACTTGTTATATGGAGTATGGCAGGATTTCGCATATTCTGAACAGGACTGTACCCATAGATCTGCAACACCTCGGATATTCGTATCAAAAAGCCTGCGCTTTCATCGCCCTGACTCTTGTAACAGCTCGTGAGTAAACTAACAATTTGGTAGCCGTGGTAACATCTACGGATCAATTTATCTATTTGGAGGATGCACACAATGGCGAAAACCGTCCTTGTCATCAATTCCGGTTCCAGCTCGATCAAGTATCAGCTGGTGGATCTGGGAAGCGGGGAAGCTCTCGCGAGCGGCCTCGTCGAGAAGATCGGCGAACCGATCGATGGCCACTACAAGCACGAGTTCAATGGCATCAAGCATGAGCTCGAGGAGCCCATCAAGACCCACGCCGACGGCCTCAAGCGCGTCCTCGGCTTCTTCAAGGAATACGGCCCCGACCTTCAGGAATCCGGCATCGTCGCCGTCGGCCACCGCGTGGTGCAGGGCGGCTCCGTCTTCCCGCAGCCGGCGCTCGTCAACGCCAAGACCATCCAGCAGGTCAAGGACCTCGCCGTGCTCGCCCCGCTCCACAACGGCCCCGAGGCCACCGGCGCCGAGGTCATGGAGCAGCTGCTGCCCGACGTGCCGCAGATCTTCGTCTTCGACTCCTCCTTCTTCTTCCAGCTTCCCAAGGAGGCCAGCACCTACGCGCTCAACAAGGAAGTCGCCGAGAAGTACAAGATCCGTCGCTATGGCGCCCACGGCACCAGCCACGAGTACATCGGCGGCGTGGTGCCCGGCGTGATCGGCAAGCCCGCCGAGGGCCTCAAGCAGATCGTGCTGCACATCGGCAACGGCGCATCCGCCTCCGCGCAGATCTCTGGCAAGCCAATCGACACCTCCATGGGCCTCACCCCGCTCGAGGGCCTGATGATGGGCGGACGCACCGGCGACATCGACCCGGCCGCAGTCTTCCACCTCATCCGCAACGCCCACATGAACGTGGACGAGATCGACGAGCTCTTCAACAAGAAGTCCGGCATGACCGGCATGACCGGCTACGGCGACATGCGCGAGGTCGACCGCCTGATCAACGAGGGCAACGAGGACGCCATCCTCGCCATGGACGTCTACATCCATCGCATCGTCGGCTACATCGGCAACTACACCGCGCAGATGGGCGGCGTGGACGTGATCACCTTCACCGCCGGCGTCGGCGAGAACGACGACAAGGTGCGCGCCCGCGTCTGCGAGCGTCTCGCGCCCTTCGGCGTCAAGCTTGACAAGGAGAAGAACGCGACCCGCTCCAAGGAGCCGCGCGTCATCTCCACGCCCGACAGCTCCGTGGTCATCGCCGTCATCCCCACCAACGAGGAGCTGGCGATCGCCCACAAGGCCGACAAGATCGCGACCGCGGGCAAGGATTCCTACGGCAACGTCTTCGAGAAGTGATTTCAGGTTGGCACTTTCGGTTGGATAATCTCTTGATTATTTGACCGGCAAACAACCCAAAGGCCCGTTTCGCATGATTTGGATTTCATACGAAACGGGCCTTTGCCGTATCTTGTTCAGCCATCACGAGGTGGCCGGAACCATTCAGCCAAGCATGTCGTGCCACATGCCTGGGAAATCGGGGATGGTCTTGCGGGTGGTGGCGATGTTGCGGATCTCGACGCCCGGTACCGCCAGGCCGATCATCGCCGCGAACGTGGCCATGCGGTGGTCGGCGTAGGTCTCCATGACCGCGCCATGCAGCTGGCCCACCGGTTTCGGCTCGATGAGCAGCCCATCCGGCCGCTCCTGCGCGCCCGCCCCGATACGTGTGATCTCGTTGACCAAGGCCTCCAGACGGTTCGTCTCATGGCCACGCAGATGGCCGATGCCCTCGAGGTCCGAAGGCGAATCCGCGAGCGCAGCCAGCGCGGCGATGCTGGGCGTAATCTCGCCGGCCGCCGACAGATCGAACGTGCCCAGCCCGTGAATCGGACCATCCATGGAGACGGCGAGTGTGGCGTTGCGGGGCACGTCTCCCCCAAGCTTGGCCGCTTCCATCGCCTCGTCGTAGGGCCGCCCGTCGTAGGTCACCTTCGCGCCCATGCGCTGCAGGATATCGGGCAGCAGGCCTCCGGGCTGGGTGGTCGAGGCGGGCCAGTTCGGCACACGCACCTCGCCCCCGGCGATCATGGCGGCTCCCAGGAACGGCGCCGCGTTTGACAGATCGGGCTCGACAACCACGCCTTCGGGCAGGCGCAACGCGTGATGTGGGGCGATCCAATGGCCGACCTCCGGCATGGCCACTTCCCCACCGGCGGCGTTCACGTCGGCCATGGTCATGCGGATATGCGGCATGCTTGGCAGCTTCGCGCCGTTGTGGCGCAGATCGAGCCCTTGCGGCAGACGAGAACCGATGAGCAGCAGCCCCGAGATGAACTGGGACGAGGCCGAGGAATCGATGGTGACCTGTGCCGGAGCCTGAGACGCCACGCTCTCCCTCACGGGAGGGGTGAGGGTGAACGGCAGAAATCCTTCGGAACCTTCGTATTCGATGTGCGCGCCGAGCTGTGTCAACCCTTCCAGCAACGGGTGCATGGGCCGGGCGTAGGCCTGCTTGTCACCGTCGAAACGCACCGGCCCGTCGGCGAACATCGCCAAGCCCGGCACAAAGCGCATCACCGTGCCCGCCAGCCCGCAATAGACGGTCGTGCCGCCACGGAAGACGCCCGACGTCGGTGGCGTCACCGTCACACGGGTCTCGTCCGCCTCGTCATAGGAGACCTCGACACCCAGCGCACGCAACGCGTCGGCCATCAGGTCGGTGTCTCGGGAACGCAGCAACCCTGAGATCGTCACGGGGCCGTCCCCGAGCGCGGCCAGGATGAGGTATCGGTTCGACAGCGATTTGCTCCCGGGAATCGTCACTGTGGCGTCCAACGCATGGCCGGCCACCGGTGCCGGCCACGGATCGCGGGGCTCTGAATGTTGGGGAGATTGTGCGGAACGGGCCACACTCGAATGGGCTTCAATGCTTGTCATAGTGGCGATTTTAATGGAACTCCCCTACAGTCGCCAGCGATGATCGCCCATGAATCCAAAACGTGATATGCAAGCGCGTCTCCCCCGTCTTGCCAGGCTCACCTCTAGTGGGCACGCCCACACAGACTGTCCAGCGCGTCCATCGCGTCGTATTCCGAACGCGCGTTGGTGCCGAAATTATCCATGTAATCGTCGAAGATGCCCGCGGGCTTGTGATTCGTGTTGTCCTGCAGACGCGAAAGGAGCTCATAGTATTGCTTACTATGCGCCCCGTTGCCCGCCTCGTCGGCGGAGCCCAGCCCCTTCATCTGCTCGACGATCCTGGAGGTCAGGGAGAGGTTGCCCGACATGCTGGTGTAGAGGTCCTGGGCCTTGCCGTCCTTGACCTCTTTGAGCGACTGCAGGCTGGTCGAACAAGCGGTGACATAGTTGGAATACTGAGTGTAGCTGGGGTCCGAGGGGACCTGCACCGGCAGCGTGGAGCAGGCCGCATCCGCGTTCGAGACGGCCAGCATGCTGGAGGCGTATCGGGTGATCAGCGCCTTGTCTTTGGCGGAGGCCGCGAGATAATCCTTCAGATCCTTATCGCCCTGTTGGCCGTCGGCCTTCATCTGCGCCTCAAGCACGTCGTTGGCCTGCTCGGCGGCTTTGAGCGCCGCGTTGAGGTCGTCGACATCGGAGGGCTCAAGGCTCTTCTCCCCATCCCCGGTGACCGCGCTCATCGTAGAGTTCAGCACCGTCAATCGCCTGGCGACATCCCGCAGCGCTTTGGCGGTCGCCTTGGCATGCTGGTCGTCCATGGACTGCCCAGGCCCGTCCTCGAGGAACGACTTGCTGAGACTCTCGCCATCCTCCTGGGAATCCGCCTGCGCCTGTTGGGTGTCGCAGACACGGTAGAACGCCCATTTGATATGCAGCGCGTCGCGTTCCGCCGCCAGGTCACGGCCGTATTGCTTGACGTCGTCGGCCACGCGCTTGGACGGGCCGACATCCTTCCGGGAATCCTTCTTGCCATTCTGGCCTTGCTGCGATCCGGTCGTGCCATTCGCGTCATTGTTCGCCGCCGGGTTCTTGACAACGGCGTCGCTGGCCTGCAAGGCGGAGTTGACCGAGGCGACCAGCGTCTTCATCGCGGGGTCGTTCGAATCGGCCAAGGGTTGCAGCATGGCCTGGCACGACGCCATCATCTGGTCGTGCACCGAGGTGTCCTTCTCGCCCGCCACGTCGTTCCAATCCGCCCCGCAGGTCTTGTACATCGTCGATATGGCCGCGGCGTGGCTGCCGTAGTCCTGCAGAATCGCCTTGTCGGCGGCGTAGGCCCGGGAATAGCGGTCGAGCTGGGGTTTCACCGCGGCGGCGTCCATGCCTTTGATTCCCGTGAGTTTGGCGTTGTTGGCATCGGCCTCGGCGATGAGCTTGTTGAGCTGCGCGACGTCATGCCGGCCCACATGCTTGCTCTCGACCATGAGCTTCAACGTGGATTGAAGGTCGGAACTCGTGGCGTCGAAGGCCTTGCGCTGCCCTCGCACCGTGTTGGCCTTCGGCGGGCCGAGCTCCTCCTCGAGTTGCTGCGCGATCTTCTGGTTGCGCTGGTGTTTCTGGTACGCCCTGTGGCCGAGGACGCCCGCCAGCACCACGACGATCGCCAGGATGATCACGATGAGGACCGCGACCGCGTTCTTGAGCCTCGTGGTCTTCTCATCCTCCTGGTCGTTGGGCTGGGAAGTCCGCAGGAACGCGTTGGGCGAAGACGGACGTCCGGCATCGTCCACCACCCACTGCGAAGGCGCGGCGGAACCCGCATCGGCACCGGCCGCCGGATTCTGGCCATTGGGCGCAAAACCACCCGCATTCCGGTCATGGGAATATTTCGGGGCGTTGTCGTCGAGGAACTCCTGCTGATCATTGCCAGACATACGATACAAACCTACCCATCAATTGCTAGTCATTTGTCTAATAATATGCCATAAAAACAAAGCACCTCCGCCATCTGAGTGGACACGAATTGAATCCATGACTGCTCACGATGGCAAAGGTGCTTTATCCGATTGTCGGGCGTTAGAACACCGAGCCGCGCTTGGCCCTCGCGCCATTGTCGACGGCGGTCTTGAGCGTGTTCAGCTTGCTCGTCGGATCGATGCCATCGACGTCCTTGGTGATGGCATCCTGCAAGGTCGTCGCGCTTTCGGTCGGCGGTTGGATGGCGTTGAACTGATCGACGAGGGCGTTGACCTGGTCAATCTGGGCGTTGGAGGTGAAGGTGTCGGGATCGCCCAGCGCCTCCATCTGCTTCAACACGCCATTCTTCTTGTTGAGGTAGTCCTGCATGCTCTGCATGAAATCAGCGACGGGCTTGTTGGGCACCTTGCCGGCATCCTGGATCTTGGCCTGGCAGCCGGAGATATAGGTGTCATAGGCCTGGTAGAAGTGGTTGCTGACGGTCTCGCTCTCGACGTTGTTGGTGCAGGCGTCCTTCATGTTCGACAGGTCCTGCATGGACTTGATGAGGTCGCCCATGTAGTCGTTGAAGCTGTTGGCCTTCGGCACGTAAGCGTCGTAGGCGGCCTTGACCTTCGGGTCCTTCATCACCTTGAGGCTCTTGAAGGTCTGGTTGGCCTGCTCGTTCTTCTTCATGCTGCTCTTGAACTGGGTGAGCTCGTCCTGGCTGATGCCGTCACCACCGGCGGAATAGGAGGCGGTGACGAAGTCGGCGGTCATCGAGGTGAACGTGTGCTCCATCTGGCTGATCTCGGCCTGCGCGGCCTTGTAGTCCTTCTCCTTGGGGCCGCCGATGACGCCGGCGACGTCGAGGCCCAGCACCACGGCCACCACCACGACGACGGCGATGACGGCGGTGATCACGATCTTGGCCGTCTTGCTCATGCCCTTCTTGGGCTCGACGGGCATGCCACCCTGCATCGGCGGGACACCGTCGGCGCCGGGCATCATGCCTTCGGGCGCGTAGCCCGGCTGACCCGGCTGACCACCTTGGGGAGCTTGGGCGTCATAGGGAGCGGCGGCGGGCTGGCCCGAATAGGGCATCTGGCCCTGCGGCGGCACCTGGCCGGCCTGGTCGGGCATCGTCGGCTGCGGCGGCACTTGATTGTTCACCGGCGCGTCCTGCTGTGGAGCGCCATAAGGACTGCCCTGAGCACTGGCGTCGAAAGGCACCTGGCCCTGGCCCATCGCGGGCTGGGGGTTGTTGGTTCCCGGATTCTCTCCGGCGGGGGTGTTGCCTCCCATATTCTGTGGATCTGCCATCTGATCTCTCCTCTTCGATGCCGTGTTGCCTCGTAATTAGACAACAACGGCTATGTAACAAAAGCAACTGTTTAATTATCCCACGGAAAAAACGATTAATCCAGCTGTGTTCACCATACTTCGACACTGTTGGCCGACGCCGACAAACACCGACTTGGCATGACAGCGAAAACCGCGAATCCCGTGCCCCCACGCCCTGGAATCATCGTACGGACATGACATCGGCGCGCAGTTGCTCGACCGACTTGTTGATGTCGATCTTCTCGCGCTGCTTGTCGATGCTGTCGCCGAAACGGCCGAACAGCGAATCGATATCCTCGGTATGGGTATAGCTTTGCAGCTGGTTGCGCAGCTTCGTGTAGCTGTCGTCAAACTTGCCGTGCTCCCCTTTCTGGGCGATGTAGTCGTTCATCTGCGAGATGGTGCTCTCCATGGTGTCCATATGGGCGCTGGTCATGGCGTAAAGTTTGGCCAAAGGCTCGATCTGCGTGTCCTTGAACGGCGCCAGGGCCGCCCTGCACGAGCTGATGTAGTTGGTGTAGACACTGGTGTCATCGTCGACCATCGCGAAAATCGGCACGTTGTCGCACGCCGCCTTCGCGTTGGAGACCTGAACGATGTTGGCCGCGTAGCTCTGGACCACCTTCGAGTCCTGGTCATACTTCTGCGAGTACTCACGCCAAGTGCCGACGACCTTTGGATCGGATGTCACGGAAAGCTTGGGAGCCTCGTCGTTGACCTGCGCGATCGCGGCGATGTCGGCCTGCAGGTCGGCCTCATCATCGGCGTCCAGGTATTCCATGCCGGTGGTGTCCATGTCTCGGATATCCTCATCAAGATTGCCGTACGACGCCCTCAGACCATCAAACGTTTTCAGGGCTTTTTTGACTTCCGTTTTATCGCTCGAGTAGGCCGAACTGGAGTACATGCTGGGGTCGGTGGACATGGCGTTGACCAACTGCGAAAGCTTCCAGCTGGCATGGCAGTCCTTGCGCGCCTTGTGCAGACCGTCTTGGAGCGTGTTGCGCAAATCGCTGACCTTCATCCTGGTGTTGGTGTCATTCATGGCCTGTTCCGCCTGGGGGCTGAGCTTGGGCCCTTGTTCCTGGTCCTTCAGGGAGTGCAACGTGTCGGCGGCCGCCTGGGCCGAGTCGGCCATGCCGTTGATATTGGCCGCGAACTGCTGAATCGGCTGGGTCTTGGAGTCTTGCATCGGCTTGACGGCCGCGCGGCACGAAGCCACCGCCGCCACATACTTCTGGTAGGTGGCGTCCTCCATAGGGTCGAAGGGGAGGTCGCCGCATGTCTTCATCGCCTTGGACACGTTTTTGGCGTTCGCCAGGTAGTCCTTGCTCATGGCCTCCTCATTGCCGAAGGCTTTGAGGTAGCGGTCGAGACGTTGCTTGGCTCGGGGGCGCTTGATCTCGGAGTGGTTGGGAAAGTCCTTGTTCTCCGTCTCGATCTTGTCGTAATCTCCCTTGACCGTGTCGATGGCGGACTGGTCGACTTTGTCGTTGCCGACGACATCGCTCATCTTGCTGTCGATGTCGTTGTTGAGCTTGTCGATCCTCTGTTGCGCGCTGAAGGGGTACTGCGACGATATGGAATCGTAGTGCCTATGCGTCAGCCTGTGACCGGCGTACGAACGTAGGAAGAGCATACCGCCCACCACCAAAGCGATGGCGACGATCGCGGCGATGATCGCGATGACGGGGCCGCGGGAACGCTTGGTGGCGGTTTTGACATAGGGGTTCGGCTGGAATTGGCCGTTGGGCTGGTACTGGCCATCGGGCTGGTACTGGCCATCGGGCTGGTACTGGCCATCGACCTGATATTGGCTATCGGGCTGATACTGGTCATTTTGCTGATACGGCCCATCAACCTGCTGGTATTGTCCATCGTTTTGATATTGACCATCAGCTGGGTACTGGCCATCAGGTTGGTACTGGCCATTCGCCTGGCCACCCATATCATCCTGCGGTGCCTGGCCCGGCACGGAGTAGTCGGGAGCGGACTGCGTATAGCCATCAGGAATATTCTGGCCGTTATATGCAACGTTTGCAGCGGTGTAGGGCGCGGGATTGGGATCGGCGCCGTTGGGCACCCAGTCCTGATTGGTGGGCGCGTTCTCCTGCCAGCCGGTATATCGCTGCGGCTGATAGGCCTGCTGCCCCTGGCCCGCGCCGGCCTGGCCGCCCGGGTCGTTGGCGTTCACGCCATAGTTCGGCCCATAGGCACCATTCGCGCCATTCGGATCGGCCTGCCCTGGAACGGCGGTATTATTGGGGTCTACAGCGAATACACCTTCACCAACACCATTCCCTCCGACGTTCGCGCCTTCGTCGCCATTCCAGCCCTGGTCGAACGGCTGCTGCGCCGCGGGCCCGTCGAAAGACTCCTGATCCTGCTTCTGCGCCATGCCAACTCTCTCTTTCGTCTCGGCGTTCTCTTGCCTGCTTCGGTTAACACTTGCCCCCAAGTATATCCTTTCGCGCTACCAACTCCCCCATCGTGTCTGTCACGATTGACTATCAACGCTCGGAACCGCTGAATGCATCACCTTGCGATTCTTCAGGCAATTCCAACGATTCCAACGTTCCGCGACACCAGCGAGGCCATCGCCCCGAGTTCCCCAACTAGAATCGAAAAAGTGGATAAACGTGAGACAAGGAGCGTTCCATGAAGTTCGGCATGCGCAAACCCAGCCCGAAGAGGTCATTCAAGGCGATGACCACGGGACGTGCGAAACGTGGGGTGAAGCGGGCGGTGATTCCCGGCTACGGCAAAAAGGGCATGGGCTGGGTGCGCAATCCACGCAAGGCCCTGTACAACAAGGTCTATCGCAAGACCAGCTTTGGTTGGCGAGACCTGTTCAAGTAAGACCGAGACCGCTAAAAGCAACGATGCTGAATTGGGCGCATCTCGCGTAAAAAAACAAGCCATGGGCCCCACAAAAGATTCCGGCCAATCATCCATCAGACCCCACTTCCATGACCGCAGACAACACGCAAAACGCTGGGCCGCAACCCGAATGATCAGGTTGCGGCCCAGCGTATGCGAATCACCAATCAGCGGCTAGCGCTCACCTCTTGGTCTCCTCCATCGAGCGGTGGCGGGAGATGATCAGCGGCTGCTGGCGCTTGTAGGCGAACAGCAGCAACAGGAGCAGCAGCGCCAAGGGCAGCAGCCACAGCGGCGGGATGGCATGCGTCGAACCAGACACCGTGGCCTTCGCGTTGCCACCATCACTCGCGCACACATACGCCGCAGGCTCCGCGGTCCCCTCAAGGTAGCTGACAGGCTTGCAACGACGGTTGTTCTGGTTCCTGCCGGTCACCGGACGGCCAGAAGCGCTGGCGTTATGGTCGGCACCACCCACGACTCCGGTGTTCACGCCAAACACGTTGACGATTGCGGTTTGGGGACCGGGTGCCGGCTGCGGAGTGGCAGGAGTCTGACCCGAAGGCACCGGACCGACCGGGCTCTGCGGCGCCGGCATCATCGGCGTCACCATCACGATCTGTTCCTTCCAGGTCGCATACAGGGTAAGATCCTGGGTCATGACGTCAGGAGTATCGCCCGGGTCGTAATGACGGCCCGTGCCGTCCGGGTTGGTCGACCAGCTGGAGAACAGATACTCGGACGAGGTGTCGTTCTTCAACTCGAACGTGTTCTCAGGCAACTTGACCGACCTGCCGATCGCACGATAGTTCGCAACCGGCTCCACGATGTGCCCATCCCCATCACGCGCGGTGACGTAATTGATCGCGACCTTCGCCCCAAGCGTCTGAGGTGTCGCGTTCTTCACCGTCACCCCGGACGGCAGCGGCGACTGCGGCTTCAAGGTGATGGTGCGGTTCCTCAGCCACACATACGTGCCCACCCGCTCAGGGGCGGCGCCCCGCGTGCGGTCCGTCAGCGACACGTTGTCATAGGCCACGGTCTGGTCCACGTTCGCGGACGGGGTTCCAGGCGTGGCCAGCTCAACCCACTGACCGGCGTATGGCACATTGCTATTGAAATTGGTATTGAGGCTTTCAGACTTCAAGCTGGTATTGGGACCAATGGTCAGCTGCTCAAGCGTTGAAGGGAGCATGCCTTCCATGTTCCAAACGGTGTGGGTGTCGAACCCGCTGAGATCCAAGCTCTTCATCTTCCAGCATTCAGCGAACATCTCGTGCATGTCCCTGACGAACCCGGTGTTGAACTGGCTTCCGAAATCGATGCCATAGAGGCTGGAGCAACCGGAGAACATCAGGCTCATGTCATAGACATGACTGGTGTCGAACTTGTCACCCAAATCGAGGTTGACCAAGTTCTTGCAATTAAGAAACATCCAAGCCATGGTCTGAACGTTACGGGTATCGAACTTATCGGGGAGCTTGATGTCCGTCATGCTTGTGTCCGCATTGAACATCGATCCCATCCCGGTGACTTTGCTCGTGTCGAACTTGTCGCCATAATCGATGCTGGTCAGCTTGAAGCATCCCTGGAACAGGGAATCCATCAATGTGACGTTATGGGTGTCGAACTTGTCACCCAAATCGAGATGCGTGATGCCCTCGCAGTCGGAGAACACACTTCTCATGTTCCGTACTTGTGACGTGTCGAAGTGATCGCCAAGATTGATTTCACTCAGACCACGGCAACTCTCGAACAACTCCTGCATGTCCCGGACATTGCCCGTATTGAACTTGTCGCCCAGATTGAGAGTCGTGAGGCTGGAGCAGAGCGCGAACAGCCCGGGCATGTCGGTGACGCTGCTGGTGTCGAACTTATCCCTCAGATTCAAGCTGACAAGTCCCGAGCAACGGCAGAACATTTCGCTCATGTCCCAAACGTTGCTGGTGTCGAACTTGGCGCCCAGATCCAAACTGGTCAGGCTGGAGCAATTCTCGAACATGCTCCTCATGCTGGTGACGCCATGGGTATCGAACCTGGCGCCCAGATCAAGGCTCGGCAGACGGGAGCAATTCTGGAACATCTGAGACATGCTCATACCGCTGACGCTGCTGGTATCGAACTTATCGCGCAGCAGCAGGCTGGTCAAGCCTGAACATCCCGAGAACATCGAACTCATGCAGGTGACCTTGCTGGTGTCGAACTTGTCACCCAGATCAAGGCTGGTCAGGCTGGAGCAATCCTTGAACATCGTGCTCGTATCCGTCACGTTCAACGTGCTGAACTTGGCGCCCAGGTCGAGGGCCCTCAGGCTGTTGCATCCCGAGAACATCCCATTCATGTGCTTGACGTTGGAGGTGTCGAACTTGCCGCCCAGATTGAGCGTTGTCATCTTCTGGCAGTCGGCGAACATCGAGCGCATGTCGGTGACGTTGGAGGTGTCGAACTTGTCGCCCAAATCGAGGCTCAGCAAAGCACGGCAACCTTGGAACATGCTTTCCATGCCATCCGACTCATACCCATAATTCGTGACGCTTGTCTTCCTCACGTTGGAAGTGTCGAACTTACTGCCCAGATTCAGGCTGCGCAAGGCGCTGCAATCCTGAAACATAGAGACCATGTTCGTCACCTTGCTGGTGTCGAACCCGATGCCTTGGCTCAAGTCCAGGCTGGTCAGGCCGCAACCATAGAACATGGTCTCCATGTCGGTCACCTTGGACGTGTCGAATTTGGTGCCGAAATCAAGGCTGGCGAGCTTGGAGCAGCCAAAGAACATGCCGCCCATGTCCGTCACATTGCTGGTGTCGAACGCGTTTCCGAGGTTGAGGTTTGTCAGCGAGCTGCAACGATAGAACATGCCATCCATGTTGGTCACTTGGCTGGTGTCCACATGGTCGAGCCCGGTGACGGACGTGAGTCCGCTCAGCCCTCCAAAGAGGTAGCTGGAGTCGGCGGGCAGCTTCGTCGTGCCGCCGGTGAACGCGATGGTCGTGAACGCCGCAGTGGCCGAGCCACAGTACGCCGGATTCGCGTTCTGCAGCACCGCCGCCAGGGCGGCCTTGTCAAGCGTGCCGCCACCAGCGGGGGCGTTGATGGTCACCGTCTTGCCGTCAGGGCTTGCGGTAATCTCCACCTCGTCGCTCTGGGCACTCGGCTGCATCGCGGGAGCCGGCGTCGACCCCTCGGTCTCGTCCTGCGCCTCTGGCGTCTGATTGGCGTTCTTATCCCCATGCCCTACTGGAGCGCTCCCGGAATCGGAACCATGGCCCTGATCGGACGGAGCCGCCTGCATCTGCACGGTCTGCGTGGATTCCTGCGGCTGGGCGCGCTGAATATCCTGGGCGTTGCTCAAGGTCGGGACCATGATCGTCGCCGCGGCAGCCAACGCTCCCAACGCAATCTTAAGGTCTCTCCTCATTTTTCTCCTTCATCGCCTTTCATCACTACGAACCCGCAGATGCCATACCCCAAAATCGACACCTGCCGGAGGTACGGCGGACGAACCACGCTGCCGCACCTCGTACTGTGATTTGTATTACCTATAGTAATCGAATCGCGAAACTACGTATTACCTAAACCTAGAAAAACCCGAGAAATATCGGGAATATTGCTACAGGTGAAAGTTTCTCAGTCTTTAGTAGACTTCTCGATTATTTCTATCTAATTAAGTTTCAGGGCCCTCACTCCATCTCACCCCTATGACACTGTCGCCATCTCACCTTCCAGTATCGGTGCACCGGCACAGTGTCGATCTCAACCGAACATTCGGCTAGCACACAAAGCGCTGGGCCCCAACCCGAATAATCAGGTTGGGGCCCAGCGCATCTCACGTGTCGGATTCAGTGTTCAGCTCGACTCACCGCTTGGTCTCCTCCATCGCACGGTGGCGGGAGATGATCAGCGGCTGCTGGCGCTTGTAGGCGAAAAGCAGCAACAGGAGCAGCAGCACCAAGGGCAGCAGCCACAGCGGCGGAACCGCGTGCGTCGAGCCCGACACCGTGGCCGTCGCGTTGCCGCCATCACTCGCGCACACATACGCTGCGGGATCGGCGGTCCCCTCAAGGTAGCTGACAGGCTTGCAACGGCGATTGCTGCGATTCGTGTTGCCCACTGGACGGCCGGGAGCGCTGGCATTATGGTCGGCACCAGCGGTGACGCCCGTATTCACGCCGAACACGTTGGCGGCTGGAGTCGCTGCCGGAGCCGGAGCCGGAGCCACCGGCTGCATCGCTACAGGCGACTGGGGCGCCGCAGGCAGCTGCGGCGTGGGGGCCGGCGCGAGCGGGTTGCCCGACACCGGCGTCAACGACGTCACAATCTCGATGTACTGCTTCCATGTGGCATACAGGGTAAGATCCTGGGTCATGATGTCAGGAGTATCGCCCGGGTCGTAATGCCGGCCCGTACCGTCCGGATTGGTCGACCAGCTGGAGAACCGGTAGTCGGCCGAAGTGTCGTTCTTCAACTCGAACGTGTTCTCAGGCAACTTGACCGACCTGCCGATCGCACGATAGTTGGCAACCGGCTCCACGATGTGCCCCTGCCCGTCACGCGCAGTGACGTAATTGATCGCGACCTTCGCCCCAAGCGTCTGAGGCGTCGCGTTCTTCACCGTCACCCCGGACGGCAGCGGCGACTGTGGCTTCAAGGTGATGGTGCGGTTCCTCAGCCACACATAAGTGCCGACACGGTCGGAGGCCGTGCCACGCGTGCGGTCCGTCAGCGACACATTGTCATAGGTCGCGGTCTGGTCCACGCTTGCGGAAGGGGTTCCAGGCGTGGGCAGCTCCACCCACTGACCGGCGTATGGCACATTGCTATTGAAACGGGCGTTGAGGCTATCAGGCTTCAAGCTGGTCTTGGGACCAACGATCAGCTGCTCGAGCGTCCCGGGGAGCATGCCTTCCATGTCCCAAACGCGGGTGGTGTCGAACCCGCTGAGATCAAGGCTCTTCATCTTCCAGCACTCAGCGAACATCTGGCTCATGTTCCCGACGCCCCTGGTGTTGAACTTGCCGCCGAAATCAATGCCGTTCAGACTGGAGCAACCGGAGAACATCAGTTCCATGGTATAGACATGACTGGTATCGAAATTGGGGCCCAAATCAAGATTGACCAAGTTCTTGCAATTAAGGAACATCCAAGACATGATGTTGACGTTACGGGTATCGAACGTATCGGGGAGCTTGATATCCGTCATGCTTGTGTCCGCGTTGAACATCGCTCCCATTTGGATGACGTTGCTCGTGTCGAACTTGTCACCGTAATCGATGCTGGTCAGCTTGGGGCACCCCTCGAACAGGCCATCCATATATTTGACGTTGGAAGTGTCGAACTTGTCACCCAAATCGAGATGCGTGATGCCATCCAAGCCGGAGAACACAGTCATCATGTTCCATACTTGTGATGTGTCGAAGTGATCGCCGAGATTGAGTTCCTTTAGCCCACTACAATTGTCGAACAACTCCTTCATGTTCCCGACATTGTGCGTATTGAACTCCTCACCCAGATTCAGTGTCGGGAGACTAGAGCAGAGCGCGAACAGCTCGTGCATGTCGGTGACGCTGCCGGTGTCGAACTTATCTCTCAGATTCAAGCTGGTAAGGCCACTGCAACCGCAGAACATCTCGCCCATGTCCCAGACATGACTGGTGTCGAACTTATCGCCCAAGTCCAGACTCGTCAGGCTGGAGCAATCCTCAAACATGCTCCTCGTGCTGGTGATCTTGTGGGTGTCGAACTTGTCGCCCAGGTCAAGGCTGGTCAACTTGGAGCATTTCTGGAACATCTCGGACATGCTCATGTACGAGACGTTGCTGGTGTCGAACTTATCGCGCAGCAGCAGGCTGGTCAGGCCGGAGCAACCCGAGAACATCGAACTCATGCCGGTGACGTTGCGGGTGTCGAACTTGTCACCCAAGTCAAGGCTGGTCAGGCTCGAGCAATTCTCGAACATCGAGCTCATTTCCGTCGCGCTCGACGTGCTGAACTTGGCACCAAAATCTATGGCCCTCAGGCTGTTGCATCCGGAGAACATCGAAGTCATAATCGTGACGTTGGAGGTGTCGAACTTGTCGCCCAGCTTGAGCGTCGCCATCTTCTGGCAGTCGGCGAACATCCCGCGCATGTCGGTGACGTTGGAGGTGTCGAACTTGTCGCCCAAATCGAGGCTCAGCAAAGCACGGCATCCCCGGAACATGCCACTCGTGCCATTCGAGGCAGAGTAATAGGAATTTGTTTTCCTCACGTTGGAGGTGTCGAATTTGTTTCCCAGATTCAGGCTGCGCATAGCGCCGCAGTCCTCGAACATGGAGACCATGTTCTTCACCTGGCTAGTGTCGAACCCGAGGCCATGGCTCAAGTCCAGGCCGGTCAGGCCGCAACCACGGAACATGGACTCCATGGTGGTCACCTTGGACGTGTCAAATTTGGTGCCGAAATTAAGGCTGGCGAGCTTGGCGCATTTAACGAACATACCAGACATGTCCGTGACGTTGCTCGTGTCGAACGTGCTTCCAAGATCAAGGCTTGCCAGCGAGCTGCAACCAGCGAACATGTTATGCATGTTGGTCACTTGGCTGGTGTCCATATGGTCGAGCCCGGTGATGGACGTGAGGCCGCTCAGGCCGTCAAAGAGGTCGCTGGAGTCGGCCGGCAGCTTCGTCGTGCCGCCGGTGAACGCGACGGTCGTGAACGCCGCGGTGACCGGGTTGAAGTGCGACAGATCCGAGTTCTGCAGCACCGCCACCAGGGCGGCCTTGCTGAGCGTAGCGCCACCGGCGGGGGCGTTGATAGTCACCGTCTTGCCGTCAGGGCTCGCCGTGATCTCCACCGCGTCGCTCTGGACGCTCGGCTGCATCGCCGGAGCCGGCGTCTGGCTTTCCGAAGTCGAATCGGCAGACTCATCCTGCGTCCCGGGCGTCGGATTGGCGTTCTTGTCTCCGTGAGTCACGGAATCCGAAACCTGGCCCGGACCGGACGGAACCCCCTGCATCTGCACGGTCTGCGTGGACTCCTGAGGCTGGGCACGCTGAATATCCTGCGCGTTGCTCAAGGTCGGGACCATGATCGTCGCCGCGGCAGCCAAGGCTCCCAACGCAATCTTAAGGTCTCTCCTCATTTTTCTCCTTCATCGTCTTACATCACTACGAACCCGCAGACGCCACACCCCAAAATCGGCACCTGCCGGAAGCACGGCGGACGAACCATGCCGCCGCATCTTGTACTGTGATTTGTATTACCAATAATAGTCATATTATTAACTTATTTGCAACACAAACGGATTAAAAAAGCACCCCCAGCATCTTTGAAGAACAACCGAAAAGGCATGTATCGGATATTGGATTACGTATGCCCATCCACCATTCCCCGAAACGCCACCGACTCCCCAATTCCCTGAAATACCAACGATTAGAGTACTTATGGTCAAGAACGACGGAGCAAACACCGACTCTCAACCAAATTAGACAGCGCGAAGATATTTACCGGTAAACGATTTTTAAATCAGACAAACAGCACGCCATTGTTAGGTATTTTTTCAATATGTTGAAAATCTCTTATTTAGAGATAGTTTCAAAGTAATTCTCTAAAAGCATAATCCTCTCAACGTCGCTGGAGACCAAACGCACCAGCCTACTGATTCGGCATCGAGACAACGGCATCTGGTGCCCTATGGGACGATGCATGGACGTCGCCAAACCACGACACACCGATGGTTGTTGACCCTGACATATTGTCAGGGCATAGCTTTTCTCTTGCGACCGCAAACCGGCCGCGGACGACACGACGAAAGAGGAATGGGATGCGTGAGACAGACAAGGACGAAGCGCCTTGGCGGCCAGCCGAGATGTTCGGGCTGACCATTGGCGAGGTCTCGAGAATGTTTCACGTGAGCGTGCGCATGCTCCGGCATTGGGAAGACCTCGGTCTGCTCTCGCCGGCACGCGACGCCAGCGGATATCGGGCTTACGGGCCAGCCGACCTGAACCGCCTTCGTCGTCTGCTCGTCTACAAGGAGCTGGGCGTGCCGGCCACGCGCATCGGGCGTCTGCTCGACGCGCCGGCGCCGGTTGTCATCAAGGAGCTCAAGGCGGGACGGAGCGACCTCGAAAAGAGGTTGCGTCATCTTCGCAAGATCCTTGAAGATACAGACCGGCTCATCGACATGGCAGAGAAAGGAACGACCATGGCAACTACCAAGGACTCGGACGTCTCGCGACAACGCGAAGCGAAGGACCGCTGGGGCGACACCAAGCAGTGGATGGAATTCGCCGAGCGACAGACCACCACGGACGAGGACACCACAATGAATCAGGAACAGCATATGCTTGACGTCGAGGCGAAACTGGCCGATGCCAAGCGCCGCGGCGTCAAGCCTGGCAGCGACGAGGCCAACAAGCTCGCCGAAGAACACCGCGCATCACTCTATTACTATGAGGTCAGCCCGTCAATGCAGGTCGGCCTGGGCCGTATGTACATCGTCGACAAGCGCTTCAAGAAGCACTACGACGACATCGAGCCCGGCCTGGCCCAATGGCTCCACGACATCATCGAGGCCAACGCCGCCGCCCAAGGTATCGACCTCGACAACGTGCAGTGGGAGTGAGCTCAGATTATCGAACAGGCCGTTTTAGCCCATTATGAACACACGGTTAAACGGCCTGCTCGAAACTTCAATCAAAAAGCCTTTAGGCTTCAAAGTCTTGTGCGAATAAAGGCACTACTTCTCGTCTTCATCCTCCACGACCACATTGATGACCTCATTATCGCCGCTCTCCCCAATAATGGCGTTGATACGATCTTTCTTTTCCGTCAGGAAACGCTTGTGGTAGAAGATATCCGCATATTGCAACACTTGACTCATTTGCGCAGTATCGAAAAGAGCCCCGAAACCAGCTGAAACAACCGGAACCGCATGGTCTATGACCTTAAGCGTCATTTTTCTTCCGACCTGTTCGAAGATTGTTTTGAAGACGCTGTTTTCCAATCCTTTTTGACCGACCTTTTGCAACGCCTTCTCCGCGGCGGCATTCGCGAGCGCCCTGATCTGCGCCAACATCAGAGCGGGCCCGCCTTTACCGGCCATCGCTGCCCAACCCTTTTTAGCCGTCTGCTTTATGCTTTGCGCTTCGGCGATCGCCATGAATTTGGCGACTGAATCCGGTATACCGGCTCCGTTGCTCCCATGAGGATTCAACGCCGCCGAGAAAACCCCACCCGCGATAACCAGTTCGTCTGGATCATTCTTGACATCATATCCATATGCCATCGCTATGGTCTGCACAGCGCGATACTCAAGGAATGTACTCATCACAAGGCTTAGGGGAATGCCGGCCACACCCATCGCTCCTGTGCTCGCGCCCTCGACGACCGCAGCGCCGACATTGTGGGAACTATATTTATTGGCCGCTTTGCTCACGTCATAGCTTCTCATGAAACAGATGTCGTCGATGCGATTGACCGTCTCATCCTCCAGTACGGCGTTCAAGTTCTTCACCACTCCGGCTTCGTTGACGCTGTATTTGGCGGCTTGCTCCTCAAGGACGTGGAATCCCTTCGAGGCTATTTCCATCGCGCGCTTGTAGATGTCTCGTTCGGAAATACTGTCTTTAAACGTCTCCGCCTTTTCCTTGATGTTTTCGGGCACGTGCTCAGCCAATGTCTTGCCTACGCTCGCGACGCGACCCGGAGTGGTCAGTTTCTTGAATCTATTGTCAAGGGCTTCAAATTCCTCGCATTCCTTGGCATCCAATATTGGATTCGGCACCACTGGTTGTTCTCTCGGTTGTTCTCTGTCTTTCTCTTCCATAGCAGGCTCCTTTACCGTTCGCAATCATTGGCTTTCTCTCAAAAATAATAACATTTTAATAAGGCATTATTACAAATACGGTTTGAACCACGGAAATCGTCTCGCGGCGGCACTCACGTGATCATGAAAAGAAAACCTATGGCAGAACTAGTCAAAGGCACCGAGATTGGTCGTGAATTCGACAATGGTGAAGATGTTGGGCGGATACCCTCGATATAGAACACAGCACCTATAATCCCGGTGAACAAGCCAACCATAAGGTTAATCTGAGTTCCCCATCCAGAGATGGAATGGTCGGATAGTGAAGCCGATTCAAAGGCCGAACGGAACCAAGGTGAGGTGGCGGATACCACTTTCATGCTCAACAGTCACCGCACCAAGCGTGCGGGCGACCTCGACTACGGATTGCGTTGGCGAATCAAGCAGCGCTCGGGTAAGTAGGCCGCGGTAGTGCTTGGCCATGTGGGAGACGGTTTTGTTGTGGGAGTTGGCGATGCGGACGTCGTACCATTCGCCGTTGTCATGTGACAAGGCCGGCTTGGTGACGCGATATAGTTCCGAACGCAAATCCACCGTCACGTCAACGTTGCGTGTGGAGCCAGATATCGACGATTCTTGTCGCGCTGTCATATCGCCGATTGCTTTATTAACACTCCCCTGATGCGGAGTCTCCAATTCCTCCGCAAAGCCAGTATCCGGGCTCCAACCCGCGAGCGCCTTGCGCCAGAACGTCTTCAACGGGCCGATGCTCGGCAGGGAGACATTCATCGACAGACGGTAAGAAGGAATCGGGTCCTCCCCCGACGTCACGCCGAACAAACCGGAGAAGATCAGCACGTCATCGTTATGCCGCAATTTCGCAGCTTCGTATAGCACTCCCGTATACACCTCACGAGCTGGCGCACACGGCGCGTTCAACATATCACGCTGCGCGATGATTTCTTGGGAGCCTTTCGCTCTGACCTTCAGAATCTTTGCCGCGTCGTCGCGCCGCGACACCTCAATCAACGCCGACAGCACCGTTTCCCTCGACTCGTTGAGCTCGGGAAACGACAAACGATCCATATCGAAAGCGGGACCGTCGGCCGGAGCCGACTTGCCTTCGGAGGGTGGCAGGAGAAGATGCATATCCACCAGTGTATCCAAATCGCAACCCGAGGCGGCAACCCCTCCGCGTGGAGAAAACCACACCGTTAGAAACATCACAAACCCTTGTGTGGCAAGGCTCGCATTGTTATCTTCTTCATACTACGTATGAGAAGGAAAGGAAACGTATGACTTCCAACATACTCAACAACGCGTCCGGCCAGCCTTGGGCCGACAACACCCATTCGCAGACAGCCGGCGTGCGTGGACCTGTGCTGCTGCAGGACTACCAGCTGGTCGAGAAGCTCGCCCACTTCAACCGCGAGCGCATCCCCGAGCGCGTGGTGCACGCCAAGGGCGCCGGCGCCTACGGCACCTTCAAACTCACCAAGGATATGAGCGAGTACACCAAGGCCGACGTGTTCAACGGCGAGGGCAAGGAGACCCCGATCTTCCTGCGCTTCTCCCAGGTGGCCGGCGAGCTCGGCTACCCCGACACCCTGCGTGACGTCCGCGGCTTCGCGCTGCGCTTCTACACCCAGCAGGGCAACTACGACATCGTCGGCAACAACACGCCGACCTTCTTCATCCAGGACCCGCTGAAGTTCCCCGACTTCATCCACTCCCAGAAGCGCGACCCGCGCACCCACCTGCGCAACGCGACCCGCCAGTGGGACTTCTGGGCGCACTCCCCCGAGACCGTGCACCAGGTCACCTACCTGATGGGCGATCGCGGCAACCCGGCCAGCTACCGCACCATGAACGGCTACGGCAGCCACACCTTCAAGTGGGTCACCGCCGACGGCACCGCCTTCTGGGTCAAGTACCACTTCATGAGCGAGCAGGGCGTGGTCAACATGAGCGAAGAGACCGCAGCCAAGGCCGCCAGCGAGGACACCGACTACCTGCTGCACGAGCTCTTCGACGCCATCGAGTCCAAGAACTACCCGTCCTGGAAGGTCTGCGTGCAGATCCTCCCCTACGAAGAGGGCCTGAACTACAAGCACGACATCTTCGACATCACCAAGGTCGTCTCCCACAAGGACTACCCGCTCATCGAGATCGGCGAGTTCACCCTGAACCGCAACCCCGACAACTACTTCGAGGACGTCGAGGAGTCCGCGTTCGCGCCCGCCAACTTCGTGCCGGGCATCGAGCCCTCCCCCGACAAGATGCTGCAGGGCCGCCTCTTCGCCTACAAGGACGCCGCGCGTTACCGTCTCGGCGCCAACTACGAGCAGCTCAAGGTCAACCGCCCCATCAATGAGGTGCACAACTACGAGCGTGACGGCTTCATGTCGAACAATGCCCAGAACGGTGCTGTCGACTACGAACCGAACAGCTTCGGCGGCCCGACCGAAGACACCTCCGCCCGCAACCACGGCGACCAGCTCGAGGGCAAGACCGGCAACTACGCGGCTTACGAGCCCGACAACTTCTCTGCTGCCGGCGCGCTCTACAACGTGCTGAGCGAAGAGGAGAAGCAGCGTCTGGTTGCCACCATCGCCTCCAACCTGGGCCAGGTAGAAGGCGAGCACGCCGAGGAGATCAAGATCCTCGAGACCCGTCAGTTCTATCAGGCTGATCCGGATTATGGCACCCGCGTCACCGAGGCGCTCAGGCTGAATCTCGACGACATCAAGTGAGGCTGAGGTAACGCCTGAGTTCGGCGTTGCAACAGTGTAAAAGGGAATCCTCTCTCGTCAATATAGAAAGAGGATTCCTTTTATTATATTTGCGCTACATATATATTTGCGTAACAAAAAGAGTTCCTATCCTCCACGTTTTCACGCGACGGATAGGAACTCCCCGATATCAGGTTGCTATCGAGTTCAATGTACCGATAGCAACCTGGACGTATCAACTTACAAGTACATCTCGGCCAGATATTTGTAGGTGTTCTTGCGCGCCTGGAGACTGTAGATCGGGACATGAACCATCAGCTCGTCAATCTGGTAGGCGGCGATCTCGTCGTCCAAAATATCCTTGACCTGCTGCTTTGTGCCCTTGATCAGAATCCGGTTAGCGTAGGCGTGCTTCAACCGTTCCTCATCGGACTCAGTATAGACATACGATTCGGCCCTATCCGGGGAAATCAACGTGGCTTGCGGGTGACCAAGCGTCAGATACGACAGCTCGAACGACTTTTCGTGACGCCGCAGCTCCTCTTCAGTTTCGGTGATGAGCACGCGATAATCCATGCTGACGATTGGATGGTCGAAGAAGACGCTCGGTTTGAAGGATTCGCGGTATTCTCGGAAAACGCTGGGCGAAATGCCTGGATTGTAGCCAAACCATTTCACGAAGCTATAACCCAGACCGAGCTCGGCGGCTTTCAACGCCGATTGACCGCTCGAGCCCAACATCCACGGCTCCGGTACATCCTCACCGGTATCGGGAGCCGCGAACACGTTACGATACAGCGGACTAGCCTCGGTGGCCTGAGTGCCTTTGAGCAGCGCGAGAATATCGTTGATCTTGCCGTACATCTGAGGGTCACGGTCAAATTGCGGCCGTCCTTCGGACAACGCCATGATTTCCGTGGGACCTCCGCCGGGAGCACGCCCCAGACCCAAATCGATACGGCCGGGCGCGATGGCCTCGAGCGTCTTGAAGGTCTCCGCAAGCTTTAGCGGCGAATAGTGCATGATCATCGTGCCGCCGGTGCCAAGCCGGATGTTCTTCGTGGCGGCCGCATAGTAGGCGACGAGCAGCTCGGGTGCGATGCTGGCGCTGGCCGGGAAACCATGGTGCTCGGAGAACCAATACCGGCTGTAGCCAAGGCTTTCGACGTATTGGACGAGCCCCTTGGTCTTCTGCACGTTCTCTTTCGGGGTCTCCCCGGTGTTGAGCATCAACAAATCATGGACGGCTAGTCTCACGGTCACTCTCCCATCTCTCGAACGCAATTCGGTATTATCGACGTTTCCGTAAATCGACATGGCGTTGCAATCATTCGCGACCGAACTGGCCGAATCGCTACGTTCCGTATCGCCAACGCTACAGCAAGCGAGGCCGGAAAATCAACGATTTGCGCCAACACCCGAAAAGTGCTCCTCACACACCTGCGACTTTCATCGAGGAAATGTCCGAAATGACAAAAATCAATTTGCCTTAATTGTGATGATATTGAAAAACGATATGTCTTATATCGAAAAACAATATGAAACGAATATGATATGAAACAGAAAGAAATTTATCCAGCTAAGGAGACCAGATGGGATCTCAACAGTCCAAAGACACCCGGGACGCCCGGATTTCGCGGCGGGAACCAGGAAACGACAACGGCGGGCGCGGCGCGCACATGTCGCACCACACGCTCGCCATCCTGCTCGAGATCACCGACGCCTGCGTGGTCGCCGCGTGCCTGGCGCTGGCGATCATCGTGATTCCCGCAGCCGAAAAAGCCGGTGAGCTCAAGCAAGGCTCGGCCATTCTCACCGCTATCGGAATGCTGCCTTTGGCCGTGGTGGCCGTATGCGCGTGGAGGCTGTTCTCGGCGATCGGACGCGAGGAGACCTTCACGCCCGGCAACATCCGCCGCTTGCGGATAGCCGCCATGGCCTTCGCCATCTCGGCGACGGTGTGGCTGGTGGAGCTCATCGTGGCCCTCGTCGTCACCACCGACAGCAGGCGCCTCGTCATCCTGGGGTTGGGCATGGCGTTCCTCTTCTGCCTGGTGCTCGCCGTGGTCTCCTCGGCCCTCGCCTCGCTGACGGCCGCCGCCACCGAGCTCAAAAACGACAACGACCTGGTGATCTGACATGGGACACATCACGGTAACCCTGGACGACATCCTCGCCGAACGGCGCATGACCCTCACCGAACTCTCGCAGCGCGTGGGCGTGACGGTGGCGAACCTCTCCATCCTCAAAACCGGCAAGGCCCGGGCGGTGCGCTTCACCACCCTCGCCGCCATCTGCGAGGAGCTCGATTGCCAACCCGCCGATCTGCTGCACTATGAGCGGGCGAGCCCGGAAGATGCGGAAGCACCTAGCGCTTCCAAGTCGTTCGCAAGAAAATAACACCTCGAAAATACATCGAAGCAATTAATCACTCTGGCTAACATCCAGCCAAAATAAAAAGGACATAACCATGGATCAGGATAAGTGCGCCCAAAATCGCCCCAATCCGGCGAATAACCAACCTCAGCAGCCCCAAAACAGCGCAACTGGAATGGCATTGAACAACGGAGCCGAAGCACAGTCCGGAGCCGCGATGGATAATGAAAATCCCAATGCAACGCCTCCGACACAGAGTGCGCAAACGGCCCCAATGCAACCTGGACAGATGCAAGGCGCTCCGATGCAGCAGGGGCCAGCGCAGACCACCTACCCACAAGGAAGCCCAAATCAACCGGGACCGATGCAAGCAACTCCATACGCCTACACGATGGGCCTCGCCAACGGAATCGCCGGCCAACCGATAAACGGGCCTGCAAGACAGCCAATCCACGGTCCGACCAACCAGCCGAACATCAGACCAACCGGTCAGCCAATCAACGGACCAATGGTCGGACCAACCGGTCATCCAATCAACCAGCCAATGGCCAGGCCAACTGGACGACCGATCAACAGACCACAGGCGAGCGCCCCCACGGCCCCTGTCGAGCCGCTGACCAAAGCCGACAGGACTTCCCTCGCCTGCGCGGTGGCCCTCGCCCTGCTCTGGACCATCTGCGCCTCGCAATCATTCCTGTCAACCATCTACATGTTCATCGGCGGCCTGTCGCTGTCCGTCTGCCTGCTGGCCTTCCTTGGCTGCGCCTGGCTCCTGAGGCAAAAGCGCAACCCGAAGCAACCGAACGCCAACATGTCAAAATGGTCGTACGCGCTGATCATCTGCACGGTGCTGCTTATTGTGCGTGCCCGCGTTCTCGCAGGCCGTCTGGATCCACGCCCTCAACGCCTGCGCCCTCGCCGTCACGCTGCCGATGACCTATCTGCTGGTCTGCGGCGAGAGTGACGCCGAACTCTTCCGTCTGCGTGGGCTCGGGCACGGCATCGCCACCTTCTTCATCGAACAGTTCCGGAATTGGCCGACCATGGGCCGCGTCGTCTCGTCGTTGGCGCATGGACACGGGAAGGCGTTGGGCGGCGCGGCGGCCGGAGCGGCGTGCGGCCTGGGAATCCTGGTCATCGTCATCCCCGCGCTCTCCTCCGCCGATGGCAATTTCGCCTCAATCATGAACCACCTCTATGACTTGCTGCTGAACATCAATATCGGCCGTCGCCTTCTCGACATCGCTCGTTTCGCGCTGATCGTCCCCATCGCGTTCTCCCTGCTCTACGCCCTGCGCCACCACCGCAGGAAAGCGAAACCGGTCACAGGCCCCGCCACACCATCACGAAGCTCGGTCTCCGCTGCGGCGCTCAACACGATGCTCGCCATTCTCGATGTAGTCTATCTGGTCTTCGTGGCCATCCAATTCTCCTACCTGTTCGGCGGAACGGACACGCTCAAGCGCTTCGGAGGCTATGCCGCCTACGCCCGCGCCGGCTTCTTCCAACTCGTCGCGGTCACGGTCATCAACCTCGTCGTCGTGATGGCCTGCGTCTACCTGCGCCAAAGCCAGAAGCGCTCGACGCCACTGCTCTGCCTCGAACTGGTGCTCGTCGCCTCCACAGCGGTGATGCTCATCTCGGCGGTCTGGCGCATGAACCTCTACGTCAACGAATACGGCCTCACCCGCCTGCGTCTGCTGACCTACTGGGGCATGGCCGCAATCGCGTTCCTTCTGGTCGTCACCGTGGTGAAGCTCTTCCGTCCACGTACCGGCCTGTTCCGCCTGGCCGTGTTCGGCGTCGTCTGCCTGTGGCTCATCTTCGCCTTCGCGCAGCCGGACTATATTATAGCCAAGGTGAACGTCGACGGTTACCTCAGCGGCAGCATTGAGCAGATCGATGTCGACTACCTAGGCGAACTGCCGGCCCAGGCCTCCGGACCGCTCAACCGTCTGAAGAACGAGGCGTCGAGCAAGACCGTGCGCAAGGATGCCGGGCACGCCCTTGACGGCATCAACGAGAAGGCCAGTCACACGGATTGGTCGCTATGGGGTATCTAGCGAGATAGGCGCTCGTCTATTGCAACAAAAACGGAAACCGGGAACGGTTGGACGGTGATTCTTGGGATGATAACGAGGATATCTCTTCTGTCATCACCTGAATCGTCGTTCAACCGTTCCCGGTTTTATACGGACTGCGTCAACGTCACTTCAACATCGCTTCGACTTCATACCAGCGTCTCGTCACCACAGCGCAAACGCTTTACTTGCCGCTGAACACCTGGAACTGCTTGGCGTCGCCGTAATCGTTGAAGTGCGGCATATTGTGCAGCGTGGCCATGTCCTCGTCGCTGATCTTGAAATCAACCTGCGCGTTGGCCGTGATATGCGCCTGCGAGGAGGCCTTGGGCAGCGGCACCGTGCCGAGCTCGAGGCAGTAGCGGATCATCAGCTGCGGCACCGAGACGCCGTAGCGCCCGGCCATCTCATTCAGGGTCTTGTTGCCGGCCATTTTGCCGTGTGCGATGGGCGAATACGCCTCGACCAGGATGTCGTGCTTCTTGGCATAGTCGAGCAGGTCGAAGCGCGTGTTGCCCACGTGGGTGAGCAGCTGGTTGACCACCGGCTTGACCTCGCCGTGCTCGAGGATGTTGTCGAGGTCGACGTCCTCGAAGTTGGAGACGCCGATGGAGCGGACCTTGCCCGCCTTCCGCGCCTCCTCCATGGCCTGCCAAACCTCCAGGTTGCCGGCGAAGCAATGGTCGCCCTCATGGAAATGCGCCCAAGGTTCCGGGGCGTGGATGAGCAGCAGGTCGACATAGTCGAGGCCCAGCAGCTTGAGCGATTCGTCGATGGAGTCCTTGGCGGTCTTGTAATCCTTGTATTCGGCCTGGACCTTGGTGCACACGAAGAGGTCGTCGCGCTTGGCGTCGGACTCGCGGATGCCCTCGCCCACGCCACGCTCGTTCTCGTAGGCCTGGGCCGTGTCGATATAGCGGTATCCGGATTTGATCGCCATCTCGACGGCCGCGGCCGCCTTGTCGTCGTCGATCAACCAGGTGCCAAAGCCCAGCTTGGGAATCGTCAGGCCATCGTTCAGCCGGTAATCCTCGTCAAGTATCGTCATCATCGTCTCTTTTCCACTTGTCCGTTTCGCGTTTCGCGCGCCGTTTTTATGTTATCGACAGCAGCATCTCATCAGCGACAAACACCACCGACCTCCACTCTAAACACGTCAAGTACTCGAAGTCAAAAGCTTTGCGCCGAGCACGGCCGCATTTTCGTGCTTATCACTGAATGATACATAATTATGCACTGTATATAAAAGTTACCGAATATATGACCCCACAAATCAAGCCGGAACAACATATCCCTACAGACAACCGTTCCGGCTTGTGGATTCGATGAGGATGCTAGGGCAAAAACCTTAAGTCTCGTAGATGGTTGAGTTTATATGTAATCCATCGTTTTTGACTATTCGTTCAAAAACTGCTATCGTGCCAAGTATGGCAAGACCACGAAGTTTTGATGAGCACCAAGTGCTCGAGCAGTGTCGCGACGTTTTCTGCGAGCACGGCTACGACGCCACCTCGATCGATGACCTCGTTGCCGCGACCGGGCTCAAGCGCGGAAGCCTTTATCAGGCGTTCGGCAGCAAACACGGGATATTCCTGAAAGTGTTGCGAGGCGCACTTGATGCCACAACCAATCGATTTTCGGATGACGCTGTGACCCTTGTAGCTATCGCCTGTCTGGAACTTGCGCCCCATGACGCGAAGGTCCGCGACATCATCGCCAAGTGGCGGTCTCAGATTCCGCCGGAGCATGCGGCACTGCTGCCGCAAGCCCTCGGAGACAATCTACTTAACCGTGCCGGAATTAGTGCAAAACCGACGACTGACTAAATCAGTTCAATATACATACCCAAATCAATCAAACTTTTTAACAACCAAAATCACGAAAAGGAAGTATCGCCATGTCCGAAACACAGAACAACCGGAAGGGCAGCAACACCGTAACCATCGAGGGAAAGACCCTGAAAGTCGTCCCGAACGGCCTCAACAAACTCTGGTCGTTCAAGGGCAATCTCGAGATTCCGCTGGCTCACGTGGCGGGCGCGACGCTCGACCCGGGATTCAACATGTCCGGACGCCCCGCGTTCCGCGATCCCGGTCTGGCCACCTCGGGCAAGAAAGCCGGCACATTCAAGTTTCCCGACGGTGACATCGAGTTCTGGAACATCGCCCAACCCGAGCAGCCCCTGGTCATCCAGCTTCATGACGAAAAGTTCGACCGCCTGGTGCTAGGCGTCGCCGACCCGCGTCAAGCAGCAGACGCCATCAATGCCGCTATTGAGTAATAACCTAAGCTCGCATCCGCATTGATACCACTCCCTGCCCCACCATGGCGATGGCCTTCATACCATTCGAGGCTTACCGCCTTACCTCCAAATTGCTGTCATATTTACGATGCTGCCTTCATTTGCAACACCGTAAATATGTTTCATCGATTCACAACCCCAGACCGTCCACCCACGAGGCGAAGGTCTGCTCGGTGTCCGAGGCGGCGAAGCGGCGGCCGACCTTCCAGTCGGCATTCGAGGCGCTATCATGCAAGCGACGTCCATCCGCGCCATTGATGCTCGAACCTGACGTGGCGAAGGTGACGATGGTCTTACCCGAGAAATCCTGGCTTTCCAGGAACGTGCGCACGATCAACGGAGCGCTCTCCCACCACAACGGGAAGCCGACGAAGACCACGTCATATCCATCGACGTGGACCGGCTCGGCCATCTTCGGCCTGATGCTTTGGTCGCGGTGCTCGACGCTGGTTCGGCTCGACGAATCGTTCCAGTCGAGGTCGGCCGCCGAATAGGGTTGCGCGGGGACGATCCGCTTGATGTCCGCGCCCGTGGCTTTGGCAAGCTTTTTGGCCGCGCTTTCCGTATTTCCGGTGGCGGAGAAGTAAACGACAAGTGCTTTCTTGTTCATATCATTCCTTTACGATTGGGCTCGTTCCCACTCCCGGAACGTTATTATCCACAATATTAATTTCAAGTGCTCGAAGTCAAAACGGCTCATCCCAATTGCTCTCAGATCGCCATTGAATCTCTGACAACCCACGGTACACCAATGCAAACCTGCAACATTACTCGACGAACCCCACCAAAACACTTTGCTTCAAAGCACTGATTTCGGCGCAGTTTCATCCCAGTTTCCTACCGGGAAATTTTCAAAGACGCGTCACTCAACGAATCTATTCGAACATCCCCTCGACTTTGCCCACGCCAAGCACCTTGCCGTCCAATTCGGCTTTGAGTCTGCGATAAGAGGCCATCGGCCCGAGCCCGAGTTGCCGATCGACTGCATAGACGGTGAACTCGTAACGGTGTCTGATCCCTTTCGGCGGCTTCGGCCCGCGGTAACGATGCCAGCCGTACGCCATTCCCTGCACCGCGTCGCCGATTCCAGGCCGCGCTCCCCTGGCGATGCCTGCCGGCAAAGTCTCCGCGACCGGCAGATCCCAAATAATCCAATGCGTCATTTCGCCGAACAACGGATGACTCATGTCGCGCAGCACGATGGCCAGCGACTTGGCTTCATCAGGAATGCCCGAAAACGTAAATTCAGGCGACATATCGCGCCCTCGCCCCGTGAATTCCGTCTTAAACCGGCCATGCTCATCAATCCCGCCGCAAGCAACCCCAATCCGCTCCATCGCGATTCCCTCTTTCTCGAATCCTCAATTATCTTGTAGGCAGTAGATTATCATTTGTCTGGATAATCGAAAAGGATGGGCGCAAAGGTACTTATCGCAAAAGTCACCACTTCAATTGTCTTTTCACCGGGGCAATGATAGAAACCTCTCGTGGCACTCAGCGATTCAGACAAATGGGCCACAGCCGTTAGTCACGAGCCAAATCTTACCGGACACGATCTTCAACTCGCCGCCCAAATTCGTCAATGTTGATGTTACCGGAGATGTATTCATTAGCGTCGGCCATAAATTGTTCATCGACATGTTGACCTGCAAGTTCAGTGGAATAGACGGCCTGATAGACGTCTTCCGCACGTTTCTCAACAGGAGTCATAGCCGGCACCTTTCTTCTTGGACAACAAGCGTCTCAGATGCATTCAGAATATCGCAGCCAAGGTATACAGACGTCATCCAAGCAAATAAATCACATTGTCCAGATTGCGTTAATTCAATTTAGCTCTACTAAACCAGTTGACATAAGAAAACGAAACAGGAATCTCGGCAGAACGCATAAGGTTTCCGCCGAGATTGACGATGTTACTTTGCAATACAAGATTTTATTTAGGGATAAGGCTTTTGCTTCGCATCAATGAGTCAAAACCATGCTGACGGAAATCTGCATCAACATCAGCGGATTTCTCCATTACACTCATCATGTTTTTCCCCTCCCGTACCAGCTTTTTGACTTGGTCCCATGAGTCAGGTAGAGGTACGGGGAGCCCCCAAATGTGTCTCGGCTGCAAATGCTGTTGCACGGAACCGAACTCGTCCAGCTTCATGAGCGACATGGCGGTAGAGGACATCAGGAAGGTCAATAGATAAGCCCTCATATCCTCGTCCGGTACACGAACGCGAATTAAATCGTCACTGATGACATAGTGGTCAGCCAGTTGTTCCGTTGCATAAGTGACGTTTCCGATAGTGCCTGAACGGGTGATAAGAATATCACCCTGCTTGACTTTCAAGGACTGGATGTAAGCCTTCTGTGTTTTAGAGGCATGGGATTCGTCAAGCCATTTTATGGTCATTCTCCGTTGTTCAAGCGCGGCTCGCGCCGTGAGATATGCGGTGTATCCTTTTGTGGAAAGAGGATTTTCGACTACCAGATTTGACGATTTCCACCGTGGCCCCATATATATCTCGATGTTTTTGTCCAATTGGCCTATCGTGGTTACGGACCAGCCTTCAATGTTATCGAACTCATTCACCCTGTCAAGAATTTGATTAAGGCGCGGCGAATAATGCTGGGGATTGATATTCAGGTTCGCGTCAAGCTGGGAACGTTTCGTTGTAAAGCACAGTTCCGATTCGTTGAACTTGCCTTCGTTTTTGAGTTGCAGGTATCTTTCCGCTATCTGACTGAGGTCTTCGTCTAGGTCGGAGGTGGCATGTCCTCTCTCATCCAAGGCGTACACGGGTTCGCCTTTGGAGTCCTTACCGATGCGCCTGGACTGCGCCATGAAAATGGTATAGTCATCAGGGATTCTTTCAACGGATCCGTCTGAACTGATACCGGGCTTCGATAGGAAGAGGATGCATGTTCGCACGCCGGTATCTGGCTGGAAAGTATTCTTGTGCAATGTGACGACCCCATCAAGGCGGCAACGTTCCAGCACCCAACGTCGATACGGGATGTAGGTCTGGTTATCCAACACTCCTTTGGGGAGTACGATTCCGATTCTTCCACCGGGTTTCAGCCAATCAATGCATCGTTCGAGGAACAGAAGCTCAGGTGCCTGCCGTGGCAAAACGTCTTCGTCCTCTCCTGGAAGACGGAATTCAAGTTCACCGTTTTCCCCATGTCTTAAGCCGTGTCCGAAACTGAACTGGCGTAGTATTTCTCGGTCGGTAATCATTGACTCGCGTTTTTGCCCCGAGAACGGCGGATTGGTCACGATGACATTAGGCGTCCCTTTGGGACAGTGGCTCGTAATCCATCCGTCGAACCGATTGTAGCTGTCCAATGAATTACCTTTTGTCATGCCGGTGTTTCCGTCACCAGTCAGAATCATGGCGGTTTTGGCGATTTTTACCAGACGTGGGGAAATCTCCACCAGGAAAACACTGTTCTTTGCTTCACCTATCTGCCGTGAACGTTGCGCCGATGATTCGGTTGTCGCTTCGATGGCGCGGCGTCGCAAATGCCGAAATACTTCTGTCGCAAAGCCGCCTGAACCTCCTGCGGGATCTAACGCTATATCGCCAATCTTCGGATTCAGCATCTGCACCATTGACTTCACCACAAGACGGTTCGTGAAAAATTGTCCTTGCGAGCGTTTGAGTGTGACATGTGTGAACTGCTCGTATGCAGCTCCCATTAGATCCCAGTCATCGGCATCGGCTTCCCCGCTGATGAACGAGTATTCCTGAAGCACACTCACGGCTTCGATCAAGGTGTCATCACCCACTGAAATGGTTTCGGTCGAATCGAAGACCGTCGGGTAGTGGTCGGCATAATCGCGGAACATTTTACGAACTCTAGCGGCGACTATTGCTCTGCCTTCTTGAGAGTCATATTGTTTATTCGTCACCCAGAACTGCGGGTAGGCTTCCTGCGAGGTTTCGGTCTCGTCCTGAATCTTGGCGAGCAGTATCCTAACCATGTCCATCGTCAGGTCGGCATCCGCGTTTTCCATCCCACGACCGTACAGTTTGTTGTGGCAGATCGCAAACAGACGGCGCACGTTCTGCGGCTTTTTAAGCTCTCCGAGTTTCGGGACCCGATCTTCATCCCATGCCTGCCCGAAACGAGGCAGGAACGCCACTTCCTTGAGATTCTGGTTAGCTTTCCCGTTTACTCTTCTGTAATATGCGATCTCATCTCCATTGGTCCATACCCCACCGTTCGCACTGGTATTGAAAAGATATGAAATGAGCTGTGCGTAACCCTCTTTGACGTTGCGTCTCTTACACTCGACAACGAAGTTGATGTTACCCTGGTCTTGTGTGGCGCACGCAGATGACGAGGAATAAACGACTATATCAGCGCGAATAGGATTCCCGTCATCATCTTTACGAAGGCTTGAACCTTGTTGGATGCCGACTTCCCTGCGAATATGATTTTTGGGATAACCATAGTCATCAATCAAGGTCGAGATGAACTGCTGTCGCACACGCTCCTCGGGCGTATTGCTCAAGGATTTTCCGCTTAACACATCGAGGATGTTCCCAGCCCCGTCAAACCTAATGCCATAATCTTCAACAGACAATGAACGCCTCCTAAATTCAAAACGAGAATGGCAACCGGGACTGTTCCTGTTGCCTTTGTCTAATTATATTAAAATAGCCGATTATATTCGTTCGATTCTATTGTCGAGTCTGATATTGAACGACATGCCCCGCTCGCGGACAACTGCCTTCAAAAGACAGTAATCACACCAGTCATGCTCAAACCCAACGGTTTGAGTACTTTGTTCATCTCATGTTTCAACTGTAGGTCAAGCCTCATCGTAGTCGTGGGCGTATCAGCCATAGGATACCTCCAATATCAGGTTGCATAAAAGTACATTGTAATTCGCCCTTGGCCTACAGCTATGTGTTCCGAGTTCTATTTAGAACTCGGAACACATAGGAACGCATTGAAAATAGTACTAAACAACACGCATAGCGAATAAGGAGAATCAGGGCTTACCATCTAAGACATTTCGAAAAGACCTAAATTGATAATATAATTGAAAATAAATTGAATGGAGATTATCTATGAGGAGCTCTCGAACATACGACGGAGGTTCAAAGGAACGAACCTTCTATGCAAAACTCGATAATATCAGTAGCAACAAGTCCGGCTATACTATTACTTTTTCCGCAATTAATGCCCTTTCAAAAGGATTCTGGCAGGATGAGAACCATGAACCGCAATCAGCATTCGCGATTCATAAATCAAATGATCCACATATAGTTTTGGACGACATTTCTCTGGGAATCGATGAAATTGAATCTAACGTTGGTGAATATTGGGAATCGATTTTCAATCCAGAGGAAGATAGTCCTGTCTTCGGATCTGAAAATGACCCTTTTAAAAGATTCAGCACTTGCAGCATTTCAATTTTTTTCAGCAAAGACCATTTACCACAATATTTCCTTAATGACGATAATCGTTATAGGAAATGGTATCTTATTAAACTGGGTCAGACGCTTCAGGGTAATCAAGAAATAAATCAACCCGGAACAGCTACATCCGTTTGGCAATATCCCTGCAGCCCTATTAACAGTTATCTGTTATACGCTAATTATCAAGGACAGAATACAAGAGAATTATATACAATTAAATCTTTTGATATCAATAGCCAAATGGATAAAACATTAGAGGCAGTATGCGGCACAAAAAACTGGAAAATAAGTTCGGTAAGTGAAATTAAAAAAGAAATAAGTACCTCACTGGATACAGAAAAATTCGAACAACTTATTTGTTTTAATGTAGGCCAGGGGACTTGTATCGGTCTAGCAGACAAAGATGGCAAAGTCTTGATGTATAGCGACTTTGGCTGTGGAATTATACCGAACGCAAAGACCACGCCAAAAAAATTGCGATATTGCACAGATGAACACCCAATTGTAATTCTTTCCCACTGGCATCGAGACCATTGGCAAGGAGCATATCGTTTGGCTGGAAGAGCGATATGTGAAAGCACATGGATATTACCTCCTGTTCCTAACAGTCTGGACTTCGGGAAAAGTCAGTTAGTGGCTTTACTCGGCAGCCAAAAACAAGGGCGAGTATTTTTATTGGCTCCACGTACATCCCTAAGTGCATCTATTGGAATCAATCAACAACCTATCCCGAATCTGCCCAACAGAACGCAAAAACTTCATATCGAACCATGCAACGGATCCCTCTCCGGTAATCCGAACGAATGTGGAATAGCCTTGCTCATAGAAGACGTTGAATCCCAAACATCCAAGCAGTGGATTCTTCCAGGAGATGCATCATACACTAGTTTTATCAACCCTTTGCCAAATAGCCAAGTCACCGCTGTCGTCGCCGCTCATCATGGTGGAATAATCAATCCAGGACAATACCCACAAAGGCCAACCACTGTTAATCAAACATCTTACGCACGGCTTCTGTTCTCATTTGGAGGTGACAACAGTTACGGAATTCCAAAAGATAAGGATCAAAACGGGAATACATCAAGACAAAATTACCAAGCTGCAGGATGGAAATTCGTAAGCGGCTGGCCGGCTGTCATTCCGTCTGCGTCCAAAACTGGTACAGATGTACTATCAACCGCTGAATACCATACACGAAATAAACCACATCGCCCATCAGAAAATCCTTTAGTTCATATCGCAGCATCTTGGGACAACGGAATCAAACCCTCTGATACTCATCTGCGGACCTGCTTTAAGGGGCTAAAATATAAAATCCTGAGATAACTAAAGATAGACACATATATTAAACAGTATAGTTAGAAGCAAACCTTAGACTCTACTTTTTATCGAACCGATTCTAGGGATATCAACAAAATATGTGTCTGACCAGTTGCTGGTATTCCCCGCCTATCTGTCCGCATGCCTTATTTTATGCGCCGAGTTTTACTTCTCTGCTTCCGACAGCTTGATGAGTGGCTTGCGGTTGCCTTTGACCGCGAAGGGGAGGGTGTTGGCCTGGTTGTAGATGTTTTGAACGAGTTGATTGATTTGATCCGCATGGCCGGTCGAAGACAGGAACTGGGAGACGGCCTGGTCGTAGTGGTTTTTGTTGTCGGTATTCAGTTGCTTCCAATTGATGTTTTTGAAATGCTCCAACAGCGATCGGGAATCCGGCGGAAGACTGATCCTTCCCTGCTCGATGAGCACCGCGATGATGGGGTAACCGGCATAATGCTGCCAGTACGTCGCGTTGTCGTTGGAGGTATACAATCCGTCGGAGATCGTAACCGTATAGCGTTTCGTATGAGCTGATGAAGTCACGATGGCTTTTGAGTCCGCGCCGCACAATTCCACACGACCATCCGCCACCGCGCTCAACGCCTCATATATTTTCGCGATCGGGGTTGGCTTTCTGAGAATATCAGACATATGAGAATCTCCTTTCGATACGTCATCGGCAAGGGCCTAGCTTCCCGAACCGGCCGAAGCCGAATTACGGCAACGTGTCTGAATCGTATAGGAAAAAATAAAAACAGATGAAAATAAAGCAAATAAAACGCTGGAACCGCAACGTTCTAAGTCGGGATGACAGGATTTGAACCTGCGACATCCTGCTCCCAAAGCAGGCGCGCTACCAAGCTGCGCTACATCCCGATGCGCTCCACACGCTTCGCAAACGGCACATAATATGACGCTACGCGGCGTTAGAACACAGTTTTCCAGTATAACCCATAATGTGCCAACGACTCGCTAGAATGACAGCGGCGAGACTAACGCGTTTGCTACAGCCGAACAGCATGCGCAAGCATCGACCACGACCGAACAGATTGAGCAACACCGGCCACGGGCGAGCAGCGTAAACCGTGTATCGACCAAGGGCAATCATAGTCAGCTAAAAGGCCACGACCACAAACCAATCACGAACAACTAACCAACAACCAATCACCAGCCAACACCAACGCACCACAAGGAGCCGGACGCACATGGGACTGCACCAACGCACGGAGACATCGGGACTGCTCTCCTTCATCATCTGCGCGGCCATCGGCGCGGGCGCGATGCAGGCGTGCGTCTCGCTGCTTCCCGCCGGCCTCATGCTCAGCCGCCGCCTCTTCGTGGCCTGCTCGATCATCATCGCGTCGTGCGGCACGGTCTCGTTCATCATCGGCTACGCGCACCGCTCCAACTCGCTGAACCCGCGCAACCGCTGGTTCGCCATCCTGCGCCGCGTCTTCGAGATTCTCGCATTGGCCACGGTCTACGCCTCCACCCTCTTCCTGACGGCCTTCGCGGCGCTGAGCTTCGTCAACAACCTCATGGGTGCGATGTTCCGCGACTACCTCGTGGCCGTGTGCGCGGGCGCGTCGGGCGTCGCCGGCTACCTCACCTTCGTGCAGGCCGAGCTGATGGACGCCAAAACGCTCGCCAGCCTCCTCCCCTTCTTCGTGGTCTCGGGCGTCAGCGTCGCGGGCCTGACCACCGACGACCCGAACTGGTTCAACAACAACTTCTCCCAGCTCGGCGACCGCACCACCTTCGCCGCGCGCATGTTCGACTCCACGCTCATCCTGGCGGGCATCTGCATCGTCATCGTCAGCTACTTCGCGGTCTCCGAGCTCGTCACCACCTACCGCCAGCGCCAGGTATGGCACCAAAGCCAGGGCCCGCTGCAATCCAGCAAAATCAAGCACTACAAGGCGCGTCTGATCTGCCTTTCGGCCATGCTCACCTTCTCCGGCGCGGCGTTCGTGGGCGTGGGCACGTTCCGCTATACGCCCCACCCGAAGCTCCACAACTTCTCGGCGCACAGCCTGGTGGTGGTGATGGGCCTGTTGCTCATCCTGCTGCCGTGGCTCGCCCCGCAGCTCTCGCTGGCCATCTACGCGGCCGGCTACCTTGGCATCGCGGTCTGCGGGGTCGTGCTGGTGCAATGGCTCAACGGCACGAACACCATGACCAACGTGGAGGCGTTGGCCGGGCTCGTGTTCCTGGGCTGGTTCATCATGTTCTCGCGCCAGATCGCGGCCATCGAGGCGGACCGTGTGATCGCCCAGGTGCTGCACCAGAATGGCGTTATTTCGGGCGAGAAGTCGGGTACGGATATGGGTATGGATACAGATACGGTCAGTAAAGCGGATACCGACAAGACAGGCAAGGGCAACAAGCCGAACAACCATCCCGTCGAGGAGATTCCCGACACCATCGAGATTCGTCATCGTCTGCATTCGCGCATCGCGTCAACGTTGTAAAAGCACGGCTATGGCACGAACGATAACGTTGGATTTATCGTTCGTCGTCAGCTTGGTTTTCGACATTCGTTTCGTCGTTCGACGTCGTCTTTTCATTATTTATTGACGCCGATTATATTATCGATTACCTCGCACGCATGACTTATTGCGAGCGCCGACACGACTTGCGATTGCGCCGAAACCCACCAACCCTTATCACTTGCTTTGCAGGTATCTACTTACTTCCCGAGCTCGCTCTTGAGGCGGCGCAGTTCCTCGGACTCGATGGCGACGACGGAATTGGCGCCTTTGAGCCCGACGCCCTTCAGCTCGTCCCAAGTGACCCACGCGGACTGCACGTGCTCATCGCGGTCGAAGTGCCTCGCCCCTTGCGTGAAACCATCCAGGTCCACACCGAGCACATGCGACAGCTCGTCGGTCATACCCTCGGACGAGTATGTATTGGCGATGTTCCTGATACGAATCGAATCCTCGCCGTCAGGCACGACGCCGGTCTCCTCGCGCAGCTCGCGCAACGCGGCGGTTTTCACCGATTCGCCGTCATCAATCAGCCCAGCCGGCAAGCCGTATGCGAACCCGTTGGGCCCCACGCGGTACTCGCGCTCGACCAGGTAACGGTCACGTTTGACGTCGCGCACCAGCATGACCACCGCGCCCGGATGACGCACGATCTGCCGATGAATGCAAATGGCTCCCCCGTCGCGCTTCTTGAGCTCCACCACCATGTCGTCCACATGGAAGATGGCGCCGCGGTATTTGGTCTCGCTGCTGACGATGCTGGCCGGAGCCTCCATGTCGATGTCGTCCGGCGACTCGTCCAGCCGTTGGTTGACCTCACGCTGCAGTTGGGCCACTTCAGAAGAAGAATCCGCCGTCATCATCACATCACTTTCAGAGGTCTTGTCACCGTTCGCTTTGCCATCATTCATTTCGCCATCGGTCACTTCAGGCTCGCTCATCGCATCGTCTCGATTCCACATTCGTATCGGCACACATTTCAGTCACCGCTTATCCGACTATATTCTTTTATTTCGAAGTCAGCGTAATAAAGCTAAATTCATCACCGAACGAAACGCGGAGCTCAAGCCATTCGCGGAAAAATGTCACCGACTATCCCCGAGCCCCAAAACCATCTGCCACGGGTCGGTACTTTCCTTGAGCCACAAGGTCTCCGGACGATAGCCGGACTTCTCAGCGACCGCGCCGGCGATGTCGTCAAGGGCATAGTTGAACCACATCGATTCGATGGCCGAATGCGGGGTGTTGATCAGCGCCGGGCGCATGGTCGAGGGCGACACAGCATTCACGTCATCGGCACTTGCACTAGTAGCATCGTTATCCATGCCAATGCCGTCCCGGCGCAGCGAGGCCTCATACCGCGCCTGTTCCAGCGCGTCGGTGGCTGGGTGATGACGCAGATCGCTGGTGACATACACATCCGCCCCACAAGCCCGAACGTCGTCGAAATTCGAATCCCCGGAACCCGGCAGCACCGCGATCTTGCGCACCAAGGCGTCGAGGTCGCCGGCCACTTGAATCCCGTATGTGGTCGAGGGCACGAACCTGGCGACGGTCGAGGCGAAATCACGCAGGCGCAATGGCTGCGCCAACTCCCCCACACGCCCGAGCCCGACGGCCTGGCCATGCTGGGTGACGCCGGAGTCGACGAGCGGACGCTGGTTGGTCAGCCCAAACGCATCAGCAGCGGCCTGCGCGACGCCACGATAGGCCACGTCGGCGTTAGTGTGCCCCACCCACAGCGCGCAGTGCGCCCGGTAGAGCTTGCCGACGATCGCACCGTGCACGCCGTTGCCGGAGACCTCGTGCACCGAGCGGAAAAGCAACGGGTGATGGCAGATCAGCAGGTCGGCCCGCGCGGCCAGAGCCCGGTCGATGGTGGCCATGGTAGGGTCGGCGGCGAAGACGATACGGCCGACATGGTCGCGCAAATCACCCACGATGAGGCCGGGATGGTCCCAATCCTCCGCGTATTCCAGCGGATACAATGTCTCCAACACCCCGACGACCCGCGCCAGACTCGGCTTCTCCTGTTCCGTCATCGTCCATTCCTCCCAATCCTCGTTACCGTACTCCACTATCAACGTTGATAACTCAACGCCCCGCGCGAAACCCCATCAGTGCGCGGCGGACTGCCAGTCGTCGCCGATGCCGATGGAGACGTCCAGCGGCACCTTGAGGTCGACGGCGTGCTCCATGGCGTCGCGCACGAGCTTGCTGACCTGCTCGCTCTCCCCCGGCGCGACCTCGAGCACAAGTTCGTCGTGAATCTGCAGGATGACCCGACTTTTCACCCCGGCCTCGCGCAGGGCGTGGTCGGCACGGATCATCGCGATCTTCATGATGTCGGCGGCGGAGCCCTGGATTGGCGCGTTCAACGCCCCGCGCTCGGCGGCGTCACGGATCACACGCCTGTTGGAACGCAGCCCCGGGAAATAGCGACGGCGACCGAACATCGTCTCGGTGTAGCCCTTCTCGCGGGCGGTGGCCACCAGCGACTCCAGGTAATCGTGCACCTTGCCGAACGTGGCGAAATACTTGGCCTTGAGCACGTCGGCGGCGGCCGGACTGATCTTGAGCTGCTGCGAGAGGCCGTAGGTGCTCAGCCCGTAGGCCAGCCCGTAGCTCATCGCCTTGACGTGGCTGCGCTGGTCGGGGGTGATTTCGTCGACGGGGATGCCGTAGACGAGGCTGGCGACGTAGCGATGGAAGTCGGCGCCGGACTTGAACGCCTCGATCAGCGACTCGTCGCCGGAGAGGTCGGCCATGATGCGCAGCTCGACCTGCGAGTAATCGCAGCTGAGCAGCGACTCGTAGCCCTCGCCCGGCACGAACGCGGAGCGGATCTCGCGACCGGTGGCGTTGCGGTTGGGGATGTTCTGCAGGTTCGGGTCCACCGAGCTCAGACGTCCGGTGGCGGCCACGGTCTGCTCGAAGGTGGTGTGGATGCGCCCGTCGCGCGGGTTGACCGAGTCCGAAAGCGTCTGCACGATCTGCTTGAGCTTGTTGGTCTCGCGGTGCCGCAGCAGCGCGCCGAGGAAGTTGCTGGCCTTCTCGTCGTTGGCGTATCGCACATAGAGGTTCTGCAACGTGGCGGCGTTGGTGGTGTAGGAGCCGGATTTCGTGCGGCGGGAGGGCTTGAGTCCCATCTCGTCGAAGAGCAGTTCGCGCAACTGCTTGGGGCTTTGCAGGTTGAGCTCGTGACCGGCGGCCTCGAAAGCGATGGACTGGGCCTGCTCGGCCTCGGCGGCGAACTCCTCGAGCAGCTCGTGCAGCCTCGCCATGTCGACCCTCGCGCCGGCGCCCTCCAGCCCGTAGAGGACCTGCGAGACAGGAATCTCGATGGAACGCAGCAGGCCGAACTGGCGGCGTTCGTCGATCGGTTTCTTGAGCGTGTCCGCAAGCGCGCGCACGATGGCGACATGGGTGGCGTAGGTCTTCTCGTCGGTCTTGTCGATTTCGGTTTGTGCGGCCCCGCCGTCCAGATCGAGCTCGCCTTGCGCCTCCAGCCCCAGGTCGGCGACGTCGACGCGCAGGAAATGCTCGGCGGCCTTCTCCAGGTTCTCGGCGTGGAAATCAGGATGGACCAGATAGCCGGCGAGTTTGGTGTCGAAGAGCGGCCGACGCATCCGAAGCCCCGCGGCAGCGAGGATATGCAGGTGCTCCTTGTACCCGTTGACGACCATCGTCGAATGGAACCTGTCAAGCAGATTCTGAATCTCATCGCGTATCGCCTGCAAGCTGCCATCCGCATCGGCGGGTTTCAGCAGCTCCCCGGAGACGCCACGGGTGAAGTTGAGCGGAGCGGCGGGCAGCATCGCGGCCTCGTCGCCCGAAAGGATGGTGACGGCCTCGAGGCTCGACCTTCCCGGTTTGGCGACGCCTTCGGCGTTGAGGATCCAAGACTTGGTGACGGCCTTGGCGCAGAGCATGTCTCGGTCGATGAGCTCGGGGCCGGCGGGCCCGTCGATGAAGGCCTGCTCGTCAAGCTTGTCGACGTGCTCGCTGGCGTTGTCTGCGGTCGGCTCGGCGGTGAAATTCGCGGCGATATGCTGCTCGATCCAGGCGTGCAGCGCCTTCGCGTCGGCGATATGTGTCACCTTGGGCTCGACCAGGGTGACCTCGTCATCCTCGTCGTCCGTATCCCGCTCGGAGGATTCGGCGGGATCGACTCCCCCATTGAACGCCTTGGTGATGCGCCTCTTGGAGCGCGCGCCGAACTCGAGCTTCCTGAAGATCTTGTCGACCTCGGCCATGTCCATGCCGCCGAGCGTGAAGTCGTCGATGGTGGCCCCGAGGTCGAGGTCGCGCAGCACGGCGTTGACCTTCCGGTTGAGCTTGACCTGGTCGATGTTGTCGCGCAGGGATTGCCCCTTCTTGCCACCGATCTCGTCGGCGTGCTCGATGACGCCTTCCAGGCCGCCGTACTGGTTGATCCATTTGGCCGCGTAGCCGTCGCCCACACCGGGCACGCCGGGAATGTTGTCGGCGGTCTCGCCGCGCATGGCCGCCAGGTCCGGGTATTGCTGCGGGGTGACATGGTATTTGTCGATGACCGCTTGCGGGGTCATGTGCTTCAAGTCCTTGAAATGGTGGCCCGGGTAGAGCACGGTGATGTCGTCGTCGATGAGCTGGAAGGCGTCGCGGTCGCCGGAGAGCACGAGCGTCTTGTAGTCGGCGTGCTCGCCCATGCTGGCCATGGTGCCGATGATGTCGTCGCCCTCGTAGCCCTTCTTCTCCACGTATTTGACGCCCAGCGCCTTCAGCATCTCCTGGATGATGGGCAGCTGCGAGAGCAATTCCTCGGGAGCGGCGTCGCGGGTGCCCTTGTATTGCGGCAGCATCTTGTTGCGGAACGTGCCGCCGGCCATGTCGAAGGCGACGGCCAAATGGTCGGGCTTCTCGCTCTCAAGCACCTGGGCGAGCATGTTGGCGAAGCCCCACACCGCGTTGGTCGGCTGGCCCGACGAGGTGGAGAAGTTCTCCACGGGCAGCGCGAAGAAGGCGCGGAAGGCCAGCGAATGGCCGTCCACCACCAGGAGCGTGCCCTTCGAGCCCTTGCTCGCCTTCGCGCCGCTAGGTTCCTGAGATTCCTTGGAATCCTTGGCGTTCGCGGCATTCACGGCCGTTGTGGCCTCGTTGTTGTCCTGGGTAGTCTTGTCGCCTTCGTCGCCGTTCACAGCTTGCTTGTCGCCCATATTCACACCGTTTCGTCTCGTATCACTTCGCGCGTTGCCCGCGCACTTGCCACTCTACCGTCCGCTTTACCCATACACCCCGTGCCACGGGTTCGTTTGGTCATATTGCTCACGCCCATGCCCACCCGGATGGTTCGACATACTGGAATGGCGCTGAATACAAATCTCGCCCGCCGATTCCCCGAAAGAGGATTCGACGGGCGAAACTCATCTAAGCCTGATAAAAGCTTGCTCAGCGCTCGGTCGGCTCCGGCTTCTTGTCGCCGTACTTGGCGATGATCGCCATGGCGAGGCGCTTCTTGGGGATGCGCTGGTCCATGGAGGTCTTCTGAATCCAGCGGAACGCGCCCTGCTCGGAGAAGTCGGCCTTGTCCATCAACAGGCCCTTGGCGCGGTCGACGAGCTTGCGCTCCTCGAGCGAGCCCTCGGCCTTCTTGAGCTTCTCCTCAAGTTCCTTGACCTGGGCCTCGGACTTCTTGAGCTTGTTCTCGCCGGTCTCCACCGAATCAAGCAGGTCGTTGATCTCGGCGAAGCGGCCCATGGCCACCTCGAGGGCGGGCAGGAGCTTGGACTCCTCGTAGGGCTTGGTGACGTAGGCCATCGCGCCCGCGCCCGTGGCCTGCTTGACCAGGTCGGTCTGCGAGTAGGCCGTGAGCATGACCACGGGGGCGATGTTCTCGTCGCAGATCGTGCCGGCGGCGGTGATGCCGTCCATGCGGGGCATCTTCACATCCATGCACACCACGTCGGGGCGGAACTTGCGCGTGAGCTCGACCGCCTCCTCGCCGTTCGCAGCCTCGCCGACGACCTCGTAGCCGTTGTCCTCGAGCATGGCCACCAGGTCCATGCGGTTGACGGACTCGTCCTCCGCCACCACCACAGTGGGCTTGCGGGGCTTGCCGTCCTCTTCTTTCACGACCTGCTCGACGTTCTTGGCGACGTCCGCCCCATCACTCTGGGCGGCGGCCTTCAATTCCTCATCTGTAAGAATCTGATCCATAACCATTTCCGTTTCCACTTTGATACTTGTTACCAACATCCTAACCCCATAATGGCAGGAAAATATGGGAACAAGCTGAATGCCACAAAACTCCCAAGACGGGAAGCGGGCTGTGTGCCCTTGGTGGGACTCGAACCCACACTGCACAGATTTTGAGGCTGTTTCCTCTACCAATTGGGATACAAGGGCTTGCATCGGCCGCGGAAGCGCCCGCGACAGTTAGCAAAGATAGCATAATCGAGGGACGAGGCAACCAGACACCAAGGCTTTGCGTGTTGTGACGCAACCGCCGCGCCAAACGGAGCGCTACGCCCCTCCCAGTCGCCGAAATCGCGCGACCAAACCCCAAAAACCCAAAAAGAATCGTCGCGCCGCCAGGTTTTCAACGCCCGGCGGCGCGACGATCATCAGTACTCAGCGAAGCGCTCAGTCGTTGTCGCAGGCGCCGACGGTGTGCACGTAGACCGAGTCGGTGCGACCGGCTTTGTGCTCGCCCTGGGCGGAGCTCAGCACGACGATCTTGTCGCCGTTGACGACCTTGCCGGCCTTGCGCAGCAGGTTGTCGGTGAAGATCATCAGCTGGTGGCGGTTCTTCTCGTGGTAGTCCTCGCTCACGCAGAAGGCCTCGGTGCCCCAGCTCAGAGCCAGCCAGTGATAGGTGTGCTCGTTGTTGGTGATGCCGTAGATCGGGGCGGCCGGACGCTCACGGGAGACGCGGTGCACGGTGGAACCGGTCTGGGTGTAGGCCACGATGGCCTTCGCGTTGATCTTGTCGGCCAGGTCGACGGCGGCCGAGGAGACGGCGCCGGTGCTCGACATGTCGAGGTTGGAGATCGACGGGATGCGGTCGAAACCGTGCTCGGTGGCATAGCCGGAGATGCGGGCCATGGTATTGACCGTCTCGGCGGGATACTTGCCGACAGCGGTCTCGTTGGAGGTCATGGTGGCGTCGGCGCCGTCAAGCACGGCGTTGGCGCAATCGGAGGCCTCGGCGCGCGACGGAATCGGCGAGTTGACCATGGAGCCCAGGACCTCAGTGGCCACGATGACGGGCTTGGCGTACTCGCGGGCGAGCTCGATGCAGCGCTTGGTGACCAGCGGCACCTCCTCGAACGGCATCTCGACAGCCATATCGCCACGGGCGACCATGATGCCATCGAAGGCCTTCACGATCTCCTCGAGGTTCTCGACGGCCTGCGGCTTCTCGATCTTGGCGACCACCGGGATGCGGCGGCCCTCCTCGTCCATGATCTCATGGGCGCGGTCGATGTCGGTGGCGAAGCGGACGAACGACATCGCGATGATGTCGGCGCCGGTCTGGATGGCCCAACGCAAGTCGGCCTCGTCCTTCTCGGTCAGCGCGGGCAGGCTCACGGCGACGCCGGGCAGGTTGATGCCCTTGTGGCTGGAGACCGGGCCGGCGACGACGACCTTGGTGTGCACGTTGTTGCCTTCGACCTTGGTGACCTCGAGACGGACCTTGCCATCATCGATCAGAATCGGGTCGCCGGGATGGCAATCGCCGGGAAGTCCCTTGAAGGTGGTGGAGGTGATGTGCTCGTCGCCCTCGATGTCGTCGGTGGTGATGACAAACTCCTGGCCGGCCTTGAGCTGCACCTTGTCCTCGCCATCGGCGTTCTTCTTGAACCAGCCGCAGCGAATCTTCGGGCCCTGCAGATCGACGAGGGCGGCGACGTTGCGGCCCGTGGTCTTGGAGGCCTCGCGGACGTTGTTATAAACCTTGAGATGATCATCGGTGGTGCCGTGCGAGCGATTGAGGCGCGCGACATCCATGCCGTTCTTCACCAGTTCGGTCAGGTTTTCCAGCGATTCGCTCGCCGGCCCGATGGTGTCTACGATCTTTGCTTTCCTCATGAATACCTGCCTATTCCATTGATGACATATTTGACTACGGGAACGAACCCGCAACACCTATACAGTCTACTAGCATCCATCACCGTCGTCAGGAGGAACGCGCGTTTTTATGTTAACGCTAACATTCCCGATGATGCCGCAATATCACTTGGCCTTGGCTGCATCCGAGCGCATTTTGAGGACGCTGGCGAGCGCGGCGGTGCCGATGGCCACGATGATGACCGCCAGCGAGACCCACGTGGGAATCTCAGGCACCTGATGAATCGGCTGGCCGTGGTTGATGAAGGGCAGCGAGTTGCCATGCAGCGCCTCCATCACGAGCTTCACGCCGATGAAGCCGAGCACCACCGCCAGGCCATAGGGCAGGTACTCGAGCTTGTCGAGCAGGGCGCCAAGCAGAAAGTAGAGCTGCTGGAGGCCAAGCAGGGCGAAGACGTTGGAGGTGAAGACGATGAACGGGTCCTTCGTCAGGCCGAAGATGGCCGGGATGGAATCAAAGGCGAACATCACGTCGGTGGTGCCGATCGTGAGGAAGACGATGAGCATGGGTGTGAAGAACTTCTTGCCGTCGATCGTGGTGCGCAGCTTCTCGCCGTCGTAGTGGTCCGTGATTTTTACCACTTTGCGCAGTGCGCGAATGATGGCGTTCTCATGGTATTCCTCGTCGTCATCATCTCCGGCCACCAATTTCACGGCCGTGTAGATGAGGAAGGCGCCGAAGATGAAGAAGACCCAGGTGAAACGCTGGATGACCGCCGCGCCGACCAGGATGAAGAGGCCGCGAAGGATGAGCGCGATGGTGATGCCGACGCTCAGCACGTATTTCTGCAGCTTGCGGGGCACGGCGAAGTTGGTCATGATGATGACGAAGACGAACAGGTTGTCGATGCTCAGCGAATATTCGGTGAGCCAGCCGGAATAGAACTCGAGGGCCGGCTGCGAGCCGGACACCCACCATACCAAGCCGCCGAAAATCAGGGCCGCGACGACGAAGAAGGCGATGTGCTGCACGCATTCCTTGGTGCTGGGCACATGTGGCTTACGCCCGATGACGAAGAGGTCGACGATGAAGAAAATCGCGAGCACCACATAGGTGGCGATCATGAACGCAAGGGGTGTTTCGGCCATATCACCACCCTACGGGGTGCCGGTGACCTGAAACGATGAAAGTTCGTTATCGGACAAGATCTCGAGGTTGACCGTTGAGAAGGATTGGACAGACCGCACTGGACGCGCCGACTAGGTCATCGGGCGAACGGTCCAACGGTCAAATTGTGATGCGGAATAAACGCGGCTCTCGGGCAAGAAGGCAAAGACACTGAATACCGCCTAAGCCAAACCCATGCCTGAGATGAGAATACGCATCCGGTCCGCAACTCATACGGCACCACGCGAGCCCTTTGCCGCTACTTCTGGGCCTCGGTGATCTGGCGGAGCTCCTTTTTGAGGTCGCGGATCTCGTCGCGCAGACGGGCCGCCAGCTCGAACTGGAGCTGCTCGGCGGCGGTGTGCATCTGGTCGCTCATCTGGCGGATGAGGTCGGCCAGGTCTTGGGCGGGCAGGCCGGCCTTGACGATGGCGTCATGGTTCTTCTGCAGATCCGCCTCGTCCAAGCTGGTGAGGGCGATGCGCTTGTCGCTGCCGGCGCGCTTCTCGTCGCGGTAACCTCCGGCCAAGAGCGTCTCGGTATCGACGTCCTCCTTGGCCAGCATGTCGGTGACGTCGCTGATCTTCTTGACCAGCGGCTTCGGGTCGATGCCATGCTCCTTGTTGTAGGCGATCTGCTTCTCGCGGCGGCGGTTGGTCTCGCTGATGGCGGTCTCCATCGCCTCGGTGATCTCGTCGGCGTACATGATGACGGTGCCCGACACATTACGTGCGGCACGGCCGATGGTCTGAATCAACGAACGATGCGAACGCAGGAAACCTTCCTTATCGGCATCGAGAATCGCCACCAAGGAGACTTCGGGCAAATCGAGGCCCTCGCGCAGCAGGTTGATGCCGACGATGACGTCGATCTTGCCCTCACGCAGCTCACGCAACAGCTCCACACGGCGAAGCGTGTCGACGTCGGAATGCAGGTATTCCACCTTGATGTCGCGCTCGAGCAGATAGTCGGTCAGATCCTCGGCCATCTTCTTGGTCAGGGTCGTGACCAGCACACGCTCGTGCTTAGCCACGCGGTCCTTGATCTCGCCAAGTAGGTCATCGATCTGACCTTTGACCGGGCGCACCTCAACCTTCGGATCAAGTAGACCGGTGGGCCTGATGACCTGTTCCACCACGCCGTCGGACAGTCCGAGCTCATAGTCGCCCGGAGTGGCCGACAGGTAGACCGTTTGGCCTACACGGTCGAGGAACTCCGGCCATTTCAGGGGTCGGTTATCCATCGCCGAGGGCAGGCGGAACCCGTTCTCCACCAGCGTGCGCTTACGGCTGGCATCGCCCTCGTACATGCCGCCAATTTGTGGGACGGTGACGTGTGACTCGTCGATGACCAGCAGGAAGTCGTCGGGGAAGAAATCAAGCAAGGTATGCGGCGGGCTGCCGGGCTTGCGCTGGTCGAAGTGGCGGGAATAGTTCTCGATGCCTGAGCAGAAGCCGACCTGCTGAATCATCTCGAGGTCGTAGTTGGTGCGCATCTCGAGGCGCTGCGCCTCCAGCTCCTTGCCCTGCTTGCGCAGCTCGGCCGTGCGGTCGATGAGCTCCTCTTTGATGGTCTTCAACGCGTGCTCGGTGCGCTCCGGGCCGGCGATATAGTGCGAGGCCGGGAAGATATGGACCTGAGACTCGTGGGCGATGACATCGCCGGTGAGCGGGTGCAGGGTGGAGATGCGGTCGATCTCGTCGCCGAAGAACTCGATGCGGATGGCCAGCTCCTCGTAGACAGGAATGATCTCGACGGTGTCGCCGCGCACGCGGAAAGTGCCGCGGGTGAAGGCGATGTCGTTGCGCTTGTACTGCATCGCGACGAATTTGCGCAGCAGTGCGTCGCGGTCGATCTGGTCGCCCTCATGCAAAAAGAGCATGCGGCCGGCGTATTCCTCCGGGGTGCCCAAGCCGTAGATGCAGGAAACGGTGGCCACCACCACGCAGTCGTCGCGCGTGAGCAGGTTCGCTGTGGCGGCGTGGCGCAGGCGCTCCACGTCGTCGTTGATGTTCGAATCCTTCTCGATGTAAGTGTCGGTCTGGGGAATGTAGGCCTCGGGTTGGTAGTAATCGTAATAAGAGACGAAGTAGCTCACGGCGTTGTCGGGCATGAGCTCACGGAACTCGGCGCACAGCTGCGCGGCCAAGGTCTTGTTGGGCTCGAGAATCAATGTGGGGCGTTGCAGCTTCTCGATGAGCCATGCGGTGGTGGCCGTTTTGCCAGTGCCGGTGGCACCCATGAGCACGACGTCGTTCTCGCCGTTGTTGATGCGTCTGGCGATCTCGTCGATCGCCTCCGGCTGATCACCCGACGGCTTGTAGGGAGCCTTCACCTCAAACGGGTGATGCGTGCGCTCGATATTGAACCCCATGCCTGCTTGAAACCCTTCCTGTCCACGACGTTCGTTGTCCATCTTCAGGCTGGAAATCCAGCCTCGCTCGTCTTTGTCTGAAACCCGCCTCCTCTTATCAGGAGACTGGCCTCGGCCTACTGTATGGCAAATCCAGCCTTGTTCACCGCCATTGTGCGAACAGCTTATCAAGACGCTCGAACATTTGTTCGATTGACTGTGTCGAGTCGACGACCACGTCGGCGATGGCCTCGCGCTGCTCCCGACTGGACTGGTGGCATATCCTACCCTCGGCCTGCTCTCGGCTCATTCCCCGGGTCTCGATCATCCGTTGGATGCGGACCTCCTCGGGCGCCTCGACGGTGAGGATATGGTCGAAGCTGAACGGAATGGTGTCGATGACCTCGGCCAACAGCGGCACGTCATGGACAATCACATGACTCAAAGAGAATGTTCCCGCTGAACATGGATGAACAATATCGGAATTCTCGATGTTATCAATTGAGTTGGTGGCATTGGTGCTATCAGTGATATGAGCGGTATCGGCGGTATCAATCGTCCCAGACTTAGCAAGACGCTCATCATCCAACCGACTGCTAGCGCCTTCGTTATCCTCAACAATCTGCTCTTCAAGCTCTTGGGCACGACGATAAATCAGAGGATGCTCGATATCGTCAAGCCGCCGCCTGGCATCTGGCGCGGCCTGCGGCGAGAAGACATGCGCGGCCATCCATGCGCGGTCCAACGAGCCACCGGCTTCAACCGCTTCAGGACCAAATTCCTCGGCAATCCGGCGGATCCCCTCACCCCCAGACTCGACGACCTCGCGGGCGAGCTGGTCGTAATCGATGAGGAAGGCGCCAAGGTCCTTCAGATGCGCAGCGACGGTGCTTTTGCCCGCCGCGATGCCCCCTGTCAACCCAATGCGCATATGCTCATCATCTCCCCTACACCCATTACTCATAAAACCCAATGGTCTTGATCCCGGCAAGATATATGAGAAGGTCCGGCGCAAGCCTTGTGGCCTGTGCCGGACCTTCTACGAACCTCAACGAGGCTTAAGCGAGCTCAGCTCACTTCTTCTCGTTCAGAAGCTGCTCACGCAGAGCGGCGAGCTGGTCGGAACCGGCGAGGGTGCCCTCGGACTCATCGTTGGACGAGTACTTGGTGGCGGACTCCTGTGCCTTCTCGGCGCGCGGGCCCTGGCCATCCTCGGCGGCGGACTCGGCCGCGCCTTCGATCTCCTTGGCGACGAACGCCTTGTGCTGCTCCCACAGGTCGTGGGCGGCCGCATACTGGTTCTCCCACTCCTCGCGCTGCTTCTCGTAGCCGGCGATCCACTCGTTGGTCTCCGGGTCGAAGCCTTCGGGGTACTTGTAGTTGCCATCCTCGTCATAGTCGGCGGGCATGCCGTAGAGCGCCGGATCGAAGTCCTCGCTGGACGGATCGACGGAGTCGTTGGCCTGCTTGAGCGACAGGGAGATGCGGCGACGATCGAGGTCGACGTCGATGACCTTGACGAAAATCTCCTCGCCCTGCTTGACGACGGTCTCGGGGTTGTCGACGTGACGGTTGGCGAGCTCGGAAATGTGGACCAGGCCTTCGATGCCGTCCTCGACGGAGACGAAGACACCGAACTGCACGATCTTGGTGACCTTGCCCTTGACGATCTGGCCGGGAACGTGGGTGCGAGCGAAGCGCTGCCACGGATCTTCCTGGGTGGCCTTGAGGGACAGCGAGATACGCTCGCGGTCCATATCGACATCGAGCACCTCGACGGTGACCTTGTCGCCGACCTTGACGACCTCGGACGGGTGATCGATGTGCTTCCAAGAGAGCTCGGAGACGTGGATGAGGCCGTCCACCCCGCCCAGATCGACGAATGCGCCGAAGTTGACGATGGAGGAAACGGTGCCCTCACGAATCTGGCCCTTCTTGAGCTGGGCCATGAAGGTCTCACGGACCTCGGACTGGGTCTCCTCGAGGTACTGACGACGGGAGAGGACCACGTTGTTGCGGTTCTTGTCGAGCTCGAGAATCTTGGCCTTGATCTTCTGGCCGATGTACGGGGAGAGATCGCGGACGCGACGCATCTCGACGAGAGATGCGGGCAGGAAGCCACGCAGGCCGATATCGACGATCAGGCCGCCCTTGACAGCCTCGATGACGGTGCCTTCGACAACGCCGTCGTCGTTCTTGATCTTCTCGATGTCGCCCCAGGCGCGCTCATACTGGGCACGCTTCTTGGACAGAATCAGACGCCCTTCCTTGTCTTCCTTGGTGACGACAAGGGCCTCGATGGTGTCGCCGACCTCGACGACATCCTCGGGATGGACATCCTTCTTGATGGAAAGTTCGCGGGAGGGAATCACACCCTCGGTCTTGTAGCCGATGTCAAGCAGCACTTCGTCGTGGTCGACCTTGACGACCGTGCCCGTGACCAAATCACCATCATCGAAATTCTTGATGGTGGAATCGACTGCCTTGATGAAGTCCTCTTTGGTGCCGATGTCGTTGATCGCAACCTTGGTGACTTCGCTATTGTTTTCTGCCATTAAACGTGGTTTCTTTATCTTAAGTTGGTGGATATTTATCGTTATTCAGTTATATGCGGTGGCATAAGCCCTCGCAGTAGAAAAGGATACCTGAGCCCCTGCCCAAATCATCCCGCCCATTTCGGGCGTGTCCAGGAGCTTTCAGCTCATCGCGCAACCGCGCCACGAAGCCGTTATTCGGCACCCTCGCCAAGGCCCGCGGCGCGCTCGGCGGTCTCGACCACATTGGCCAGCAGCATCGCCCTCGTCATCGGACCGACGCCGCCCGGGTTGGGCGTGTAAGCCGAGGCGATCTCGTAGCAGCCCTTGTCTATGTCGCCCTTGACGCGCCAGCGCTGCTCCTGCTCGTCGTAGACGCGCGAGACGCCGACGTCGACCAGCACCGCGCCCTGCTTGATGTCGCCGGGCTTGACGAAGCCGGCCTGGCCCGCCGCCGCGACCACGACATCGGCCCGGCGCAGGTGCTCGGCGACGTCGCGCGTGCCGGTGTGGCACAGGGTGACGGTGGCGTTGACGTTGCGGGCAGTGAGCATCAGGCCGATGGTGCGGCCGATGGTGATGCCACGGCCGACCACGCAGATGTCCTTGCCGTTCAGATCGATGCCATAGTGCCCCAGCAGCGCGATGACGCCGCGCGGGGTGCAGGGCAGCGGCGTGGAAAGCCTGCCGTCGATGTGCAGCACGAGCTCGCCGAGGTTGTAAGGGTGCATGCCGTCGGCGTCCTTGCGCGGGTCTACATGCTCGATGACCCTCTGCTCGTCGACGCCCTTGGGCAGCGGAAGCTGGACGATGTAGCCGGTGCACTTGGGGTCGGCGTTGAGGCGCTCCACGGCCGCGATGATGTCGGCCTCCCCCGCGTCGCCGGGCAGCTCGATGCCGATCGATTGGATGCCGACCTCGGCGCAGTCGCGGTGCTTGCCCGCCACGTATTTGCGTGAGCCGACGTCGTCGCCCACGAGGATGGTGCCCAGCCCCGGCTCCACGCCCTTGCGCTTCAGTCGGTCCACCCGCAGCGCGAGGTCCTCCTTGATCGACGCGGCCACGGCCTTGCCGTCCAGTCTTTGCGCCATGCCCATTCCTTTCCGTTCGTCCTCGGCTTCAGCTCCGAAAGCCCGTATCGTTCTAGGGTAACTTGGGGACACAACCCACTCGCCCGAACGTCTCGAATCAGGGCTTTTGAATCCGTACCGTCTATTTGACAATCATTGTCAACGTAACACTTGATAATGGACGCAAGACACAAAACCGGCCGAAACCAACCGAATCGCAAAGCCAAACCACAGCGGGGTCCATCATGAAACACCTTATGAATCACAAGTCCACTTGGTTCAGGCTCGTCGCCTTCGCGGGCGCGGCCTGCATGGCCCTGGGGCTCGCGGCGTGCGGCGGCTCGAACGCGAACGACGACCAGGGCAAGACGCAGGAGAACGCGAAATCCAGCGGACCGATCACGGTGGTCGCCTCGATCAACCAGTGGGGCTCCCTGGCCCAGGAGATCGGCGGCAAGGATGTCAACGTCACCTCGATCGTCAACACCGTCTCCGTCGACGCGCACGATTTCGAGCCCAAGACCAGCGACATCGCCCACATCCAGAAGGCTCAGGTCGTGGTGACCAACGGCGCGGGCTACGATTCGTGGGCCAGCAAGAGCATCGTCAAGGGCGCGACGTCCGTCTCCGCCGCCGACGCCGTGGGGGCCGGCAAAACCGACAACGCCCACCTCTGGTTCTCCAAGGACGCGCGCCGCGCCATGGCCGCCGAGCTCGCCGACGCTTTCGCCAAGGCGCGGCCCGCCAAGGCCAAGACATTCCAGGCGAGGTTCAAGACCTGGCAGGGCAAGGAGAAGAAGCTCGACGAGACCATGAAGGACTTCGCCGACAAGCACAAGGACGCCTCGTACGGGGCCACCGAGGCGGTCGTCTATTACCTCATGGACGACATGGGCTTCACCGACAAGACGCCGAAGGGCTACGCGCAGGCCGTCAACTCCGAGGGCGAACCGGCCCCCGCCGACCTGCAGTCCTTCCAGCGGCTGATCGGCAAGCGCGGCATCGACGTGCTGGTCAACAACACGCAGGAGTCCAACGAGACCACCAAGCTGCTCACCGACGCGGCCAGGCAGAGCAAGGTGCCCATCGTCGACGTCACCGAGCAGATGCCCAGCGACCAGAAAAACCTCACCGAGTGGGTGGGCTCGCTGGTCGAGAAGCTCTCGCAGGCCATGGATGACGACGCCAAAAGCGGGAAGGACAACGCCAGGGGCGACGCGGACAATGGGGCCAAGGAGTCCGGCTATCGGCTGGACTCGGGGAATCGCGTGACGTCGGCGAACGCAATGTTGGCTGGCAAGCGCTGACAGATATACATATAGGTAGACAGCAACAAGCACATGGTCGAAAACAGGGCGCTCCCCCCGTTTCCTTCGTCATTTCCATCTTTGCCATGAGCCGATTCTGATTTATATAAGGTTCTTTGCGCGTTGTGTCAGGGTTTCAATCTTATGGAGCGGCGTGCGGACTTGCCCTCTTTCTCCATGAATAGAGAAGTGCGGGACTGCCCGTGGAACGGCCGTCAGGAAGCGACTGGGCGTTAAGTGGGTGCATTAGGGGTTAAGTGGGTGCCTGTTCTATCGAAATACTGGTGAAAATGCCTTGTTTTCGACATTTTTAGCTTGAATGGGCATCCACTTAACTTTGAAAGCACCCACTTAACGGGTTTGGAAAGGTTTTCCAATATGGGAATTGGTATCGGAGTATTCAGCTATTTGAAAATGATTGTCAATGTCAGGATTCAGGATGTAGTGAGCATTCATATCCATACCAAGCCATCACGGAAGGCGAACGAGGTATGCAACCACATCTTTCAGGCGGAGCGCCAGGCGCGAGCAGCCACGCCACGGCGACCGGCCTCAAAGCCCGCAAAACCGCCAAAACGAGCGGAACCAGCACCGGCACCGCGGCGAACCGCCTCGACGACCATGCCCAGCCGGCGCTGAAATTCACCGACGCCAGCATCCGCAGGGGCGAGCGCACCATCTGGAGCAACGGCAACTTCTCCATCCGCGCCGGCTCGATCACGGCGATCGTGGGCACCAACGGCGCGGGCAAGACCACGATGATGAAGGCGGAACTGGGGCTGCTGCCGTTGGCCTCGGGCACGCTTGAGGTGCTGGGCGGCAAGCCGGGCTCGATGAACCACGCCATCGGCTATGTGCCCCAGAACTACGCCAACGACATCGACGCGAACCTCACCGCCGGCCAATCCGTGCTGCTGGGGCTGACGGGCACGAGGTTCGGCATCCATCCGGTCACGCGCAAACAGCGCGACCAGGCCCGAGAGGCGATGCGCTTCGTCGGCATCGACGACAAGGCGAACTACCGGCTTTCCGAACTTTCCGGCGGACTGCGGCAACGCGTCGCGATCGCCCAGGCGCTGGTGAGCGACCCGAAGCTCTTGATGCTCGACGAGCCGCTGGCCAACCTCGACCTGGCCTCCCAGCGCGAGACCGTGCAGGTGCTCGCCCGCCTCAACCGTGAGCTTGGGATGACGATCCAGGTGGTGGCCCACGACCTCAACATGCTGCTGCCCATCCTCGACGGCGCGGTCTACCTGCTCGACGGACACCCCCATTACGCGAGGATGAACGAGGTGCTCGACGCCGACCTGCTCACCCACCTCTATGGCACGACGGTGCAGGTGGTCACCACCCCGCAGGGCGACATGTTCGTCACGCCGAGCGCCGACGAGCCGGAGGAGGTGGAACCGGACACGCACCGGCCCGACGAGGTGGCCGAGTTCCACCACCATCACCATTCCCATGCCGGACCCGCCAGCGATGCCAAGCACGATATGGCAACCACCGTAGACGCGAAAGAGAATCAGGAGGCCCGCCGATGAACGCCTGGAACACCTTGTTCGATCCGGAATGGCAGTCGATCCTGACCGCGCCCTTCATGCGCAACGCCTTCATCGCGGGCCTGTGCATCGCGCTGGCCGCCGGGGTGATGGGCTACTTCACCATCGCCCGCCACTCCACCTTCGCCGCCCATGCCCTGGCCCACATCGGCCTGCCGGGCGCCACGGGGGCCGTACTGCTCGGACTGCCGGTCTCGCTGGGGCTCGGCGTCTTCGCCCTCGGCGGCGCGCTGGTCATCGGGGCGCTGGGCAAGAAGGCCTCGCAGCGCGAGATCGCCACGGGCACCGTGCTCGCCTTCGCCACCGGCCTCGGCCTCTTCTTCGCCCGCATGTCAAGCTCGGCGGCCCAACAAATGCAGTCCATCCTCTTCGGCTCGATCCTCACCATCACCGGCGACCAGGTGATCGGCTTCGCCATCTTCGACGTGCTGCTGCTGGCGGTGCTGGCGGTGGTCTACCGGCCGATGCTCTTCAGCTCGCTCGACGAGCAGGTGGCGCAGGCCAAGGGTGTGCCGATTGGGCTGATGAACGTGCTCTTCATGGCGATCATGGCCGGCGTCATCACCATCGCCGTGCCCGCAGTGGGCACGCTGCTCATCTTCGCGCTGGTAGTCACCCCGGCGGCCACGGCCAACATCCTCGCCAGCTCGCCCTTCGCCTCGATGGTGCTGGCGAGCGTCATCGGCCTGGTGTCAATCTGGGGCGGCCTGGTGCTTTCGGCGATGTTCGCCGCTCCCCCGAGCTTCATCATCGTCACCATCTCCACGCTCTTCTGGGCCATCGCCAAGGGCGTCGAGGCGGTTCGCTCGCGCTAAAACCGAAATCGAATACACGACGAATATATAACCATGTCGTATAGCAATGCGGCCCCACCGGTGAAAGGCGGGGCCGCATTCTTAACGATATGAAAGGACGAATCTACTTCTTCTTTTTCTTCTTGTCGTCCTTGTTCTCGGCGTCGAGACGGGCCAGCGTCTGGCTGGCGGGCTCCTCGGGCGCCTTGGTATGGTGCTTGGCGTCCTCAGGGGTCGCGTCCGCATAGCCAAGGTTCACGTCGAGCAGGTGCTGCGCCTCCTCTTCCTCGATCTTCTCCGACAAGGAGATCTCCGAGGTGAGGATGTTGCGAGCGCGGATGAGCATGCGCTTCTCACCGGCGGAAAGACCGTGCTCGTCGACGTCGCGCTGCGCCAGGTCGCGCACCACCTCGGCGATCTTGTTGACCTCGCCGGTGGCGATCTTCTCGACGTTGAGCTTGTAGCGCCGCGACCAGTTCATCTTCTCGTTGTCGACGATCGGGGTGCGCAGGATCTCGAAGACCTTGGCGACCTCCTTGCCGTCGACGATGTTGCGGATGCCGACCTTCTTGGCGTTCTCCACCGGCACGTCGATGACCAGGCCGTCGCTGGAAAGCACGGAAAGCTGCAGGTAGTCGCGGGTGACGCCCTTGACGGTACGTTTCGTGTATGCCACCACCCTCGCAGCACCGTGACGCGGATAGACGACAACATCGCCGACTTTATACCCCATGAAACCTCCGAGAACAGGCGAACTCTCACAATTGACTAGGCATAGTCTCCCATGCGGCGCGGACGTTTCGCCGACCGTCAAAAGCCGAAAAGCCCACCAATATATGCCCCCTCGCGGCCCATTGGGTGCGCCACCACCTATAATTGGTGTTTTGCTGCAAAGTTTTCAAGAGGTGGAGGACACATGCTCAACGCTTCGGCACATCAGAAGACGCCACGCACCATTTTGGTGGTCGAGGACGAACCCGACCTGGCGACGGCCATCGCCCAGCGTATCACAGCCAACGGCTGGAGCGCGCGCGTGGCATCAGATGGCGCCAGTGCCGTGCGGGCCGCCAACCAGCTCAAGCCCGACCTGGTGATCATGGACATCATGCTGCCGGTGATGGATGGCATCGAGGCCACCAAGCGCATCATCGCCGAGCGCCCCGTGCCCGTCCTTATGCTCACCGCCCGCGATTCCGAGGCCGACAAGGTGATGGGCCTCTCGGCCGGCGCCGACGACTACATGACCAAGCCCTTCTCCCCCCGCGAGCTCATTGCCCGCTGCGAGGCCCTGCTGCGCCGTGTGGAGCGCGCCGCGATCATCGCCAAGAACAACGAGAACGAGAAGGTGCTCGACTTCGGCTCGCTCATCATCGACCCGCGCCAGCGCATCGTCACCCAGAACGGCAAGCAGGTGCACCTGACCCCCACCGAGTTCGATCTGCTGGCCACCTTGGCCCGCAAGCCCAAGTCCGTCTTCAAGCGCGAGAAGCTGCTCGAGGAGGTGTGGGATTGGCCCGACGCCTCGGGCACCCGCACCGTCGACTCCCACGTCAAGGCGCTGCGCCACAAGCTGGGCAGCGACATGATCCGCACCGCCCATGGCGTCGGCTACGCCTTCGAGCCGCCGGAGGAGCCCGGCGCGCCCGCCCAGGCGTGACGATGCAGCCATGACAATTCAAGCGTAAGAAGGATCCGGGCCTGGTGAGACCAGGCGTGGGTCCTTTTTGCATACCAATCCGAACGCTGGTCGATAGCGCCAGCCAATCCGCGCCGACATCGGCATCAGCGCCAGTACCGGCAACAGGGCCATGAAGAAGGAAGCATCTTGGACAACTCGAAGAAAGATCCGAAGAAACTGCTGAAAAGCGAGCGGCCGATAGGGCTGTTCTCCTCGTTGAAGATGGAGCTGAGCGTCATCATCGTGGTGGCCACCGCCATCGCCTTCGTCATGGCGTGGTTCCTGCTCAAGGTGGGCCTGAGCGGATGGATCGCGATGCCGCTGACCCTGGTGGTGGCGCTCGGCATCACCTACTTCTTCTCCCGCGGGCTGACCACCCCCCTGCGCCAGATGCGCGACGCCGCCGAGGCGATGGCCGAGGGCGACTACACGGTGCGCGTCAAAACCGACGACACCAGCAACGACGAGGTGGGCCAGCTGGCGCTCTCGTTCAACGAGATGGCCGAGGAGCTGCAGCACGCCGACCAGATGCGCCGCGACATGGTGGCCAACGTCAGCCATGAGCTGCGCACCCCCGTCTCGGCCCTGCAGGCCATGCTCGAGAACCTCGCCGACGGTGTGGTGGAGCCCACCCCCGCCAACCTCGAGAGCATTCTGAACCAGACGCACCGGCTCTCCGACCTCATCGCCTTCCTGCTCGACCTCTCGCGCATGGAGGCGGGCGCGGCGAGCCTCGACATCGAGCAGTTCAACTTCGCCGAGTTCATCGACGAAACGCTGGAGCCGTTGGAGATCGCGGACGCGGGCCACGCCCACGACGTGGAGGTGCGCGTGCCGAAATCCATCACCTTGGAGGGCGACCAGGACCGTCTGCGCCAGCTGTTCACCAACATCATCTCCAACGCGTTCAAGCATTCGGCCGACAACACCACCGTGCTCATTGAGGCACACGAGGACAAGCAGCACGGCACCGTGGTGACCAACGTGGTCAACTTCGGCTCGCAGATCCCGCGCGAGAAGCGCGCCGACATCTTCCGCCGCTTCGTCAAGGGCAAGACGGGGCCGGGCACCGAGTCGGGCGGCACCGGGCTCGGGCTGTCGATCGCCCGCTGGGCCGCGCAGCTGCACGGGGGCAACGTGAAGGTGGTCGACGACAGCCGTGGCGCCAATTTCGAGATCTCGCTGCCCAAATACCATATCGCCACGCCGTCCGAGGCCGACGAGGCCGCGCGATACGCCGACGAGTCGTCCGAGCCTTCGGAATCTGCCGAGTCCTCCAAATCTTCCGAGACCGCCGAAGCCTGATATTCCAACGGTTCTCCGTCTTGTCGTGAGCCTCCTTCATACTGGAAATCGAACAAATGTTCGAATAGATGGGAGGCAGACGATGCAGCAGACTCAGATGGCCGCCATGGCCGAAGACGACGCGCGGGATTGCACGGTGACGCGAATCTTCCGCTCGACGCTGGCGCCGATACCCGTGCCCGCCGCGCTGGAGTCGGTGCACGCCGGCTTCCCGTCGGTCGCCCAGGATTATTTCGCCGGCGATTTCAGCTTCGACGAGCATGTCATCCAGCATCCCGACACCACCTTCATCATCACCGTGGCCGGCGATTCCATGGAGGGCGCGGGCATCTGGGACGGCGACCTGCTGGTGGTCGACCGCTCGCTGGAGCCTCAGGCCGGCGACGTGGTGGTGGCCATCCTCGACGACGAGCTGACCGTCAAGCGCCTGATTATGCGCGGCTCCACGCCGGTGCTGCACGCCGAGAACCCGCGCTACCCCGATTTCATGTCGTCCGACGCCGCCGAACTGGTGGTCTGGGGCGTGGTGGTGGGCAACTTCCACCCGCAGAGCCGGCCGCACCGCTTCAGCGAGCCGATGGACGGCGTCACCCGCCCGGGCATGCAGGCCCCACGCGGCGGCCAAGCCACCAGCCATGCCCCACAGGGATCGGCGGCCTCCCCCGGCGCGCCACGAGGGGCCGCACCCGGGCGGCAGAGGGCCACGGTCTACCACTTCCCCGACCGCCACGCCCAACAGGGCTGAGGCCAGCCATGGCGAAGCGACTCATGGTGCTGGCCGACGCCAACAACTTCTTCGCCTCCTGCGAGCGCGTCTTCGACCCGAGGCTCGAGGGCAGGCCCGTGGTCGTCCTGTCGAACAACGACGGCTGCGTGGTGGCCCGCAGCGCCGAGGCGAAAGCGCTGGGCATCAAGGAGGGCACACCCTGGTTCTCCATACGCGAGCAGGCCAAGCGCGAGGGCGTGGTGGCCCGCAGCTCCAACTACGAGCTCTACGCCAGCCTTTCCACACGTATGATGTCGCTGATGAGCACGTTCCTGCCCGGCCAGGAGGTCTACTCGATCGACGAGTGCTTCTTCTCCCCCGCCGACGACGGGCAAAGACTGGCCGCCACCGCCAAACGCATGCGCAGGGCGGTGCTCGCCGGCGTGGGCATCCCCGTGAGCGTGGGCATCGCGCCCACCAAGACACTGGCCAAGGTGACCAACCATTGGGCCAAGCGCCACCCGGAGTCGGGAGGCGTGGCCGTGTGGAGCGAGATCGAGGGCCAGTATGGCGACAGGATTCTCGCCGAAGTGCCTGTGGGCGACGTGTGGGGCGTGGGCCGCAGGATGACGCGCAAGTTGCAGGGCCTTGGCATCACCACCGCCCTCGACCTGAAGAACCACGACCATGTCGACATCCGCCACCGGTTCTCCATCCTCATGGAGCGCACGGTGCTCGAGCTCAACGGCGTGCCCTGCGTGCCCGACGACGCCAGCGCCAACGACGGTAGGCGCAAGGGCGAGATCCTCTGCTCGCGCATGTTCTCCTCGCCCATCACCAATTTCGCCGAGATGAGCCAGGCGTTGAGCGTCTATTCGCAAAAAGCGTGCCGTAGGCTACGCAAGCAGGGCAGCCTATGCTCGCTGGTCTCGGTCTTCTGCTCGACCAGCCCCTTCGGCCCCTCGGGCAGCTACCAGACGATCCGTGGAGCCACCACGCTCGACGACCCGAGCGACGACCCGCTGGTGATCAGCAAGGCCGCCTGCCAGGCCGTGCGCGGACGCTTCGACCCGCATGCCCGCTACATCCGCGCCGGGGTGCTGCTTCTGGGGCTGCGCGACGCTGGGCGGTTCACCACGTTGTCGGGTCTGGAGGCCAGGCAGGACACACATCATCTGGGCTCGGTGCTCGACGAGGCCGCCAGGAAATTCGGCCCGGCGCGCGTCGGCATCGGCTATGGCGGCATACGCGGTGCGGGGCGGGGCGATGAGGACACCGGGGCCTCGTGGACGATGAGACGGGAGATGCTCTCGCCGCGCGCGACCACACGGTGGAGCGAGATGGCCGTGGCGCACGCGGACTGAACCTTGAATCGCTCGCCGCAACCGCAACCCACGTCATCAGGTTCTCAGCGCCGCACCGGCGTGCACGCCAAGGCCAGGCCGACCACATGCCGCGCACCGGCCGCGCGCAAGGCGGTGACGCACTGACCCATCGTCGTGCCCGTGGTGACGATGTCGTCCATGATGACCACCAGCGCGGATTCGTCGTCGATGGCGCCCACGGCCCTCACATGCCCTTGGATCCTCTTCGAACGGGCGAGCGAGCCGCTGGTCTGCACCGACCTACCCCGCACACCTTCGAGTCGCAAGATGGGACATACCCGGGTACGCACGCCGGAATCGTTGAGCATCCTGGCCGTCCTTTTGGCCAGAGGGGCCATCTGCCAGCGCCCACGCCTACGCATCGAGGCCGGTGACGATGGCGCGGGCACCAGCAACACATCGCGCATGCCGCGTATATCGGGCATACCGGCAATTTGCGGCATGGCTTGAACGTCGTCAATTGCCGTCTGATTCGTATCAATAACTTTGATGACCTTCAGGGCCAAGCGCGCCAAGCAGCAGGCGAACGCGCCATCGCATTCCTCGTCGCCGTGGTCCTTCCACGCGAGGATGGCCCGGCGCGACGCGCCCTCATAGCGCGCGCAGGCATAGCAACACGTCTTGCCTTTGACCGGCAGGCTGCGTATATGCGCTCCGTCGAAACGCGCCACGCATCGCGGGCACAGCACCTCGTCCGGAGCGTCGCACCCGGCGCAGCCCCGTGGCAATAGCAAATCCCGGAAGCCCAGCGCCAGTGTTCGCAGCGTCCGGGCCATCGTCGGGATAATCCCCATATCAAACATGTTCATGCCACAACACCGTACCGGCCGACGACGGTCCGGCGCGGGAAAACAGGCCACTGTGGACGAATACTCGGGGCCTATTCACACGTCCGGGAGTGTCGCGCGAATAACCGCAGATAGATAGTCGTGACTAGCTACAGAAAATCACGTATAACCTCAAAAACTCAAGCTAGGCAAACCTCAGGCCAACCCCTCGATAAGCCTGTCGCACACCTCAAGGGTCTCGTCGGGCCCGCTGACGCGAATCGGGAACGTGCCCATCACCGCGGCGGGGTAATCGTTGCCGTCCGAGTCCATCCGGTCGCCCACGAAGATCACCTGGCCGACCTCGATGTCGAGCGCCTCGCACAGGCGTCGCACGGCGTAGGCCTTGTCGATGCCGCGCGCGGAGACGTCGACGCTGGTCGCGCCGCCGGAACGCACGACGAGACTGGGCAGGTCGGCGGCCACGGCGTCGGCGAGCCGGTTCTTCTTCTCGTTGGTCGGGTCCCACGCCTCCTTGGCCTCCACCGGAGCCTGCTGGCCCAGGGCGGAGAAGGTGACCTGGCTGCCACGGTCCTCGATGCGCGGCCCCCATGCGCGCCCGGTCCACAGGCCCTGCAGCCTGGCGTGCCGCTCAAGCGAGGCCATCGCGCGGTCGCGGTCATCGGCGGGCAGATCCATCGTGTAGATGCAATCCCAGCCGTCATGCCCCCACCGGTAATAGCGTGTGCCGCTGGTCGGCATCACATGGATTCCGGCGCGGCGCGCGTCGTCCGGCAACACGTCGAGCACCTGCGTGCGCACCAGGGAGAACCTGCCGCCGGTGATGATGGCCACGTCGATCAGCTGGCTCAGCCGCGCCAGGCGGGCGGCCATGTCGGCGTGCATCGGCTTCTTGGAGCGCGCCAGGGTGTTGTCGAGGTCGAAGGCGACCAGCCTCGCCTTGCGGGCCACGTCGGCGAAATCGAGGCCACGCCAGGCCCCCAGAACCCCTTGATCTTCAGCCATCACCACTCCATTTCTCGCCAGTCGGGCCGCGCTCCCGCCTTCCGGCCGCGCGGGCCCGGGATGCCCGTGCCTAGTCTTAAAGTAAAGGCATGTTGAGACCACCTTGGCAAGCCCATATCTACCGCAACCGTCACGGGCGCGGCGTGCGCACGCCCACGTTCGGGCGCAGGCTGCCGCGATACCGCACCAACGGGGGCATGTTCGACGACATGGTGGTCTCCCAGCTGCGCCGGCTCTCGCAGGCGTGGCCGAACCTCGTGGGCCCGGTGCAGTTCGCCGTCGAGGATGTGCCGCCCTCCGACCCGGTGCCGTGGCAGGCGCACGCCCGCGTCACCTCGCAGTGCTTCCCCGCGGCCCATGGCATTCCGGCTCGTATCGTGCTCTACCGCATGCCGATGCAGATGCACCATCCCGACAGGCTGAGCCTGCAATGGGCCATCCGCGACGCGCTGGCCGCCCGCCTGGGCGACCTCTATGGACGTCGTCCCGAGGAAATCGACCCGGACTGGACCGGCACCGAGTTCTGAGCTTGGAATACCAAATCCCGAAATCTCGAAAACCCAGAATCTCAAAGTTTTAAAAGCCTGAAACCAAACTTTCGAATACTTAAATATCCGAATCCCCGTAACTCCACAAAAAGGCGAAATCACGGGGATTCGCATTCAATCAGCGCACGATCGACCTGTCGGCCTTCGCCCACACCTGCGCGCTCTGCGGCTCGAGCGACGACGGCGAGATGTAGGCCACGCCCGCCAGCCCGGCACCCGAAACGTCAGATTGGGTCACACGCATGCCCCAGGCGATGTGCTGGGCATGGTCGAGGGTGATCAGCGCGGCCTTGTCGCTCACGTCGCCGACCGCCACACGGATGCCGCCACGCGCCGGCACGCTGATCTGCTTGCTGCCGGCCTCACTGCCCTCGCCATCGTAGGCGCGAATGGTGGTGGTGGCCGCCTCGTCGGAATCGTTGAGCAATGTCAGCTCACCACTGGTCTTGTCGGGCAGGGCGATGGCCGAATGCGCGGCGGGCTTCACCGGCGAGACGAAGGCGAAATCGACGTGGCCGCCGTCGCTGGACTGGGTCACGTTGGCCTCGGCGTTGAGCTTCGCGCTGCCTGACACGCGTATTCCCGCGATGTCCTGCGGGGCGGCGCCCAGGTCGACCACCGCCACCTTGCCGGCCTCGACGTGCTGCTGCTTGGCCTGGTCGGCCGAGCCCTTGGAATTGACCCACGAGATGGTGGCGTCGCTGGCCGTCTCGGCGTGCAGCAGCAGCCTGACCTGGTCACCCTCGTTGATGCCCGGCAGATAGACGTCATTGGACGGCTCGCCCACCGGTGTGACAAAATCGGAGCCCTTGGCGTCCAGGCCGTCCATGCTCACGCTGCGCACCACGGCCGAGACGGGCGTCTCGCCGCTGTCGATCGACACGAACAACCCGTCGGCGCCCGGCACGGCGGAGGAAAGCTCCATGGTGGACTCGCCGTTGGCCCCCACATTGAGCGTGCTGCCCGTGGAGAGCTGGAGCTGCTGGTTGTGCTTGGTGTCCCAGACCTTCACCTGCAGCGAGGTGGCCTTGGACGAGGGGTTGGCGACGACGAGCTGCTGGGTGGAGCCCGTCTTGGTGCCGGTGAGCAGGAAGTCCTGACGCAGCGCGGGCACCTGGCAGGCAGTGGCGGCCACACCCTGCAGGTCTCCCGTGGTGGCCCACGAGGCGATGGAGGCGGTGGCCCCCGTGCCAGATTTCGCGGCCAGAAGATGCGTGTCGAAGGCGCGCGAGCCCTGGTCGAGCGAGCCGCCCAGCGTCTTGACGGACGCGCCGTCGATGCTGTTCGGCCCCTTCAGGATCTCGTCGCTGGCCTCGCTGCCGTTGGTCAGCGGCCCCACGGTGGCGCGGTAGACCGATCCGAAGGCGCCGTAGCGGGCCGATGAGGCCATGTCGCCGTCATTGGCCTGGAATTGGCTGTCACCGTATTTGCCGGTGTCGGAAAGCGCCATCTTCGAGGGGCAATAATAGGTCAGCTGGGTCTGGTGGACCTGGCGGGAGCCGCCGGAGCCGTTGCCGCCGGGCTGGTCGACGAGCCAGCCGGGCCATGGGGCGAAGAGCAGGGCGACGACCACCAGGGCCAGCACCACGAACGTCAGCACGGCCAGCAGGGCGCGATAGACACGGTTTCCGGATTTCGGCCGCGAGGCACCGCTCCCCTGGTTGCCGTTGTCGCTCACATTGTCGCTCATGCCTGCTCCTTACCATACCTGCGGCCCTTGGGCAAGGCCACCAACACGTAGATGACCAGCACCAACGCGGAGGCGATCATCCACACATACCGCCACGCGCTCGAGGTGACGCCACGCTGCCGGTCCAGCGAAATGCCATGGCCGGCCTGCTCGGCCCCGGTGAGCCGATAATACGTGCCGTTCTGCCCGCTGACCAATGATTGCGCGCCGTCGCTGGCGTTGATGTTGCCGATGAGCCGGTGCGAGGCGGCCTTGGCCGTGGATTTGTTGTCGTCGACCACGTAGATGCCGCCGAAGCCGAGCTTGGTGATCTGCTCGATGGCGTGGGTGTCCTCGTTGGCGATCAGGCTCGCGCTCGAGTTGGCGAGCACGTCCTGGGCCGAGTCCACGCTGCCGGAGACCTCCTGGGCCCGCCACGAGGGCGAGGCATCCATCAGGTCGCCCCTTCTGGAGCGCATGACGGTGAAGTCGATCACGTTCTCGCTTTCCGCCTTCAACGCGAGCACACGATGGCTCGGGTCACGTGCGAGGTAATCGACGGCCACCATCGGCAGCCCGGCGTCGGACGATTCAACGGTGTTGGCGCGGCGCAGGGTCCCGAAGGCCGACCACAGGCAGGTGACGGCCACCAGGACGATGACCAGGATTACGCGGCCGGTGCGGCTGGCGACGCGTTTGGCCTTCTCCCCACGCTGGGAGTCGTCGGCCTGTTCCGCGGCGCTGGCGGAGGTGCGCAGAGGCTCATAGTGTTTGACGGCGTTGCCCGCCACCATGCACACGCACGAGAGGAAGGCGAGCATCGCCAGCACGACGCCCGGCAACACCGATGCGCCGACCGCGTGCTCCAGGCCCGGGGCGACGGCGATGCGTACGGCGACCATCGAAAGCGCCAGGCCCGCGATGGCCACGCCCCACATCATCCTGGAGGCGCGCAAGATGAACGGAATGAACAAGGCTGCCACGGCCAAGACGAGCACGACCACGAGCACCGCGGCCACACCGATGAACTCGGGTGTGTAGGTGGCGCGATCGAGCAGGCCCGCGTTGAGCCGCAGGCCGAAGGCGTCGGCCAGTATCTGCACCAGATTGGCGGAGGACGGGGCCGCACCGCCATCGACGGGCACCGAGACGTCGGCGAATATCTGCCGCCACGCACCATCCATCAGATGCCGCACCACGTTGACCAGCGTCGGCGCGAGCGCGAACAGCGAGGGTATGGGGATGAGCAGCAGCATGGTGCGGTGCGAGCGCACGGTGGCGAAGAAAAAGATGAAGACCAGCACCAGCGGCAGGATCAGCTGCGGTTCGGCGCAGACCACGGCGATGAAGCACAGGGACGCGCACGCCGCCGCCTGCACGGAGGAATGCGGCCTGACCGGCTCCTCGGTGTGGTACATGCCCACGGCCCGGAAGACGAACGCGAACGCGGCGGGCAGGAAGACCATCACGGTGAGCATCGGCAGGTTGGCCGAGCCGAAAAGCCCGAACGCCAGGCCGAGCGCGACCCAGAGCAACCCGGAGACCACGCGCACGGAGTCGGAGCGGGTGAAGATGCCGGCCAGGGCCCAGAACGAGAGGGCGGCCAGAGGCGCGGCGAGGAAGAAGATGAGCGACAGCGCCACGGCCGGATGGCCCAACGTGACCACCGAGGCGAGCAGCCACACCAGGAGCCACGGCGCGGGCGGGGCGGCCACGCCAACGCCCACACCGAAGGCCCACGAGGAGGTAGCGGCCGAAAAGAGCTGACCAAAGCTGGCGCCGCTCGGCAACAGCGCGGAGGAGTAGGGGCTCGCCCCGGAGAACATGGCGCGGAAGACGCTCCAGTCCATCCACACCACGACGGCGAAGGCGAGCAGGGCCATCAGGACGGCTCCACTCCAGCGACGAATGCGACGTCGGCGCAGATGGGCCTGGGCCAGGGGGCTCAGCAGCACGGTGCCACGCTGGTTGGCGAACGCCTCGCTGCGACGTCTCCAGAGCCGCACCTGCCCGCGGTCGGCCGAAAGCAGGGAGAGCTGGGCGGCGCTGATACGGCGATGCCGGGCGGCCCGGTGGCGTGCGCCAATCATCGAGGGCAGCGCGCCCAAAGCTTTCCACGGCATGCACAGCTCGCACCACGCGTGGTACGGCTGTTTGGCCAGAAGCTGACGGCAGGCCAGCCCGAGCGCGCGGAACAGTCCGAGGATCCACAGCACCGGCCAGAGCAGGGGCCGCACGTCGGTCCAGTAGTAACGTTGCCCGGCGTCGAGCCTGGCCATGGTGGTGTCGATGGGCGGCTGCTCGTCGTCGACGGGCTCCCCGCCCCTGGTGCGCACACCCTCCATCCTGGCCTTGCGATGGGCCATGCGGGCCTGCGGCACGACAATCACACGTCCGCCCTGCAGGCAGATGCGACGGCAGAAGTCGGCCGACTCCATATAAGAGGTGAACCACGGGTCGGGCTCGCCGATGTCGTGCAACGTCTGCAACGGCAACAGCGCCCCAGCCAGCGAGACGGCGAAGACATCATTTCTGGCGTCGTATTGCTCCTGGTCCGGCTCGCCCTCCACGACGAGGCTTTCCAGGCGGTGACGGCCGGCGTAGCTGCCCACGTCATGCAGGTTCTTACCGCTCCAGTCGAGCTGCTTGGCACCCAGAAGCGAGACGGTGGGAGTGTTGTGCCATGCTTCGACGAGCCGTTCGAGGCACTTGTCGTCGGCCGGGCGCGAGTCGTCGTGCAACAGCCACAGCGCCTTGACCGTGCCGGGCAGCTTGGCGTAGCGCATGGCCTCGCGCACCGCCCCGTAGAACGACCTGGCCCCGGTGGCGCGCGCCAGCCGCACCTCCACATGCTGCGGCGGCTCGGGCACCGCGACCTCGGCCAAGCGACTCGAGGTTTTGCCGGAATCGATGGAGAAGCCGGTTTTCATCGGCTGGGTGGTGGCCCCGGTGCAGTCGGCGACCACGATCACGCCAGGCAATACGCGCTGCGCCAAAACGGCCCTCAACGTCGTGGGGAAAAAGCGGGCGTCATGCTCAACGGTGATCACCGCCGCCACGCTCCGGTCGACACTTTGGCCGGCCACCGGGGAGCGTTGCCCCATTGCCTCCGCAACAATCCGTTGGACATCGACACTCGCGTTGGAACTCATGACTCCCCAGTGTACGCGAGGGTCTCTCTTGGGGCCGTTGCGTTTTCAGGAATCTTTGTGGTTGGTGCTGTATTGATGGTGTATCGCCGGGCGAGCACGCGCCATGCGTCGGTTTCCGTAGGGCATGATGGTCGTCATCAAGACGAAAATCCTACCGTTCGGCTTACAATTGTCGGCAGACTGCACCAAAGACTCCTCAATCAGCCCACGGCATGCCGTGCGGCGAGAAAGAAGGCGGAAACGTGGCATCCCACCGTTTGGACGAGAAGAGCGTTCCCAACATCAATGGCTGGCACCAGGTCAAACCACGCCATGGCACCATGTATATGGTCCGCCATCGCCTTC